>JBGPTS010000126.1:0-11398 GCA_041490745.1 Binatia bacterium
CGAAGGATCTCTCCGACGCGTTCATGGCCGGTACCGGAAATCAAACTCAAAAGCTTCGGAGAGATTCTTCGTCGCTTGCGCTCCTCAGAATGACAGGCGCTTTTATTTTCAACGTGCTGTGAAGTCATCGGCAGCCTCATCACTCCTCCTTCGCCTCCGGCTTGCCGAAGATGAGCGCGCGCGGATTTCGTTCGAGGTAGCTGCTCAACTGCCTCAGCGAACGCGCGGCGGCGGAGACCTCGCGCAAGCTTCGCGTCAGCTCGTAAAACGTCTGCGAGTCGGGATCGATCAGGGTTTTTACGTTTACGAGAGTCGCCTCGGCTTGTTTCATCGTCTCGCCGGCCTGCTTGACCGCGGCGCGGGTTTCGCTCGACGTTTGCTTCAGTTCGTTGCTGAGTCCGGCAAAATTCTGATCGAGCGTCTTGGCGGCGTCGCGCACGCTGGCGACCGCCTCTTCGATCTTGGGCATGGTTCTTTGCAGCGCCTGGAGCGAACCCTTGAGATCGGGAGAGTTGACCATCGAGTTGACGCCCTTGGAGGTTTGCTCCAGCGAGCTCAGCAGTCCCTGGAAGTCGATCTGCTCGAGCCGCGTGACGATCCGGCCGATCACGTCCTGGGCTTGCTCGAAGGCCGAGGGGATCGTCGGGATTTCCTGATATTGATTGACGTTCTCTGACGATTGAACGAAATGCGCGGGCGAGTCGGGAAAGAAATCGAGACCGATGTGCAGCAGCCCGGTGACGAAGCCCTCCATTTGAAGCTGGCCGCGCAGCCCCTGGTCGATCAGCGCCTTCGCCAGCTCCGGGTCGGTGACCGTGGCGCCTTCGCCGCCCCGCTTGGTGATTTTTTCCGCATCGACGCGGACGATGACCGGGATGCGCTGCACGCTCATGTCGGAGCCCAATTGCAGCAAAATATTTTTCACCGCGCCGATCTCGACGCCTTTGAACTTGACCGGCGCGCCGACGCGAAGCCCGTTGACCGATCCCTCGAAGTAAAGCACGAACTCGCGCGAATGAAGAAACAACCGGCCGGAGCCGAAGATCAAAATAGCGGCGACGACGAGCGCGATGGCGCCGACGACAAAGGCGCCGATCATCGTCGGACTGATTTTTTTGTTCATACCCTGTGCTCTTGTCCCCGGGTCAGGAACGCGCGCACCTTCGGCTCGGTCGAATGAGCGAGCAGCTCTTTCGGATGGCCGCGCGCGATGATCGCGTTCGTGTCCCCGTCGAGAAAGATACTATTATTACCGATCGTGAGAATACTTGCCACCTCGTGCGTCACGACGACGACGGTCGCGCCGAGACTGTCGCGCAGCTCGAGGATCAATTCGTCGAGCATGCGCGCGGTGACCGGATCGAGGCCGGCCGACGGCTCGTCGAAGAAAAGCACCTCGGGGTCGAGCGCCATCGCGCGCGCGAGGGCGGCGCGCTTCTGCATGCCGCCGCTGATTTCCGACGGATAATAGTCCTCGAAGCCCTTGAGGCCGACCAGCGCGAGCTTGAGCGACGCCACCTCGCGGATCTCCTCGGCGTTCAAGTCGGTGTAGTCTTCGAGCAAGAGGCCGATGTTTTCCGCCAGCGTCATCGAGCTCCACAGCGCGCCGCTCTGGAACAAAACGCCCACGCGCCGGAGGATCGCCTGTCTGCCGGCGTTGTCCGCCCGGGTGAAATTCTCCTCGCCGTAAAAAATTTCTCCCTGAGCCGGCTCTTCGAGGCCGATGAGATGGCGCAGCAGCGTGCTCTTGCCCGAGCCGCTGCCGCCCATGATGACGAACACGTCGCCGCGGTCGATCGTGAAATTCAAATCGCGCATGACGACGAAGCCGCCGTAAGCCATCGTGAGATCGCGCACGCTGATGTGCGGCCGCGCGCCGTTGCCGTGGGTGGTTTCCGCCATCGGTCAAATCCACAACACGTAAAAGATCACCGCCAAAATGCCATTGGCGACGATGCTGGCGACGATACTGCTTACGACCGCCGAAGTCGTCGCGTCGCCGACCGCGGACGAGCTGCTGCCGCATTGCATGCCTCTTAAGCAGCCGAAGAACGCGATCAGCACGCCATAAACGACGCTCTTGATGACGCCGACGGAGATGTAGCTCAAGTCGATCGAGCGCCGGGTCTCCAGATAATAACTGGTCCAGGAGATATCGAGCGTGCCGACGCCGATCGTGGCCCCGCCGATAATGCCGACGATGTCGGAGTAAAGGCAGAGCAGCGGCATCATCGCCGTCAGCGCAATCACGCGCGGCAGGACGAGAAATTCCATCGGCGGAAAGCCCATCGCCGTGAAGGCGTCGATTTCCTGCGTCACCTTCATCGTGCCGAGCTGCGCCGCAAAGGCCGCGCCGGTGCGGCCGGCCATGATCACCGCGGTCATCATCGCGCCCATTTCGCGCACCATGCCGATGGCGACCAGATCGGCGATGTAAATTTGCCCGCCGTAGAGCTTGAGTTGAACGGCGCCGACGAAGGCGAGAATCACGCCGGACAGAAAGCTGATGAGCGTGACGACCGGCAGGGCCTGGGCGCCGCACTCCTGGATAAACAGGAAAAGATCCCAGGCACGATAGCGCGCTCTCATGGTGAAAAACTTGCCGAAAGCGACGGTCAGCTCGCCCAAAAACGCGAGCGCCTTCACGGTCGCGTCCGCCGTTTCGATGGTCGTGTTGCCGATGCGCTCGAGCACCGCGCGGTCGATCTCCTCCTTGGGCGCGCCCTTTCGCTCCGGCACGGCTTCGGCGAGAGCGAGCAATTTACGGATGCCCGGCGGCAGGCCGGCGCGATCTATTGCGATTTGCCGCCGCCCTCCGAGCTCGATGACTCTGGTGAGAAAGGCGAGCAGGCTCGAGTCCCAGGCCGCCAGCTCGCGCGTGTCGAACGAGAGCCGCGCCGCGCTATCGATTTGCCGCTCGACGTCGGCGGTGGAGGGAAGCCCGCCCTTGAGACTCCACGAGCCGGAAAGGCGAATGTTAAGCGTCGAGTCGGCGGCTTGCTCCAAGGAGAGCGCGCCGGGCGGCGTCGCTGACCGCGTTGCCGACGTTTTGGCCATGAAAGTAATTAACTTATCCGCAGCGCGGTATCAAACATGAAGGAACGGACGGTCGAAAGTCAGGACGCTTTCAATACCAGCTTCTCCAGCTCTTCATACGGGTGCGCGCCGACGAGCGTGTGACGGCCTGCCCTGAGGTTACTCGAAGGGCCGATGGCGAACGTCGGAACGGCGGTGATGCCCAGCTCGGCGCACCTCCGCCAGTCGTCGTCAATGGCCTGCTTGAAACTGCGGCTTGCGAGTGCCTCCAGCGCTTCGTCCGCCGGCAGGCCGACGCTGTTGGCGATCTTCGCCAGCACATTCGCGTCTCCGATATTTTTCACTTCGACGAAGAACGCGCGGAACAGCGGGTCGTGAATTTCGTATCCCTTGCCCTTGCTCTCGGCCCACTTCGCCAGCTCCTGGGCGAGGCGGCTGTTGTAGGTCATCGCGCGCTCGCTATTATAAGGAAGGCCTTCCTGCTCCATCAGCGCCTTCATGCGCGAATCGCGCGCCGGATTCGCCGCGCGGCTCTTTCCCTCCGCCGGAGTGTCGGGATGAAGCGGGAAGTGGATGAATTTCACGTTCAAGCCGTGGTTCGTTCTGAGCTTCTCAATACGCACGGTACTGAGGTAGCACCACGGTCAGACATAGTCGGAAAAGACTTCGAGGGTCAATGGTTCGGCCATAGCTCCTCCCAGTGATTGAACTGCCTCCAGCTTACGCCGGAAACGGCGCGGCTGACAAGCAGGCCGGGCTTCGGCTCCGTAAAGGAAGTTCGCAGCCCAGCATACGCATTGGGATCTGGGCGCCATAATGGTAATATACCCGAAGAAACTTCACGAGCCGGTTTATCGACGGCATTCATACAGCCCGATTGGTGATTTGGATGGAAAATGTGATTCGAATACGCTGTCCGGGTGGCCACATGCACGGGGCGGAACTCCGTGTATGTCCCACTTGCGGTGCCGAAGGAGGGACGTATGAAGCCATCTTTCACGAGCAACAGTTTGTAGAAGATGCTCTCCGAGGGGAGGGGGCTGACGGGACTGGTCGGCAAAATTTAGGATTTAGCGTCTCGGCACATGAGGAACAATCATGGCGAAGCACCCCGGCCGGCGCGGACGTCTCCTCAGTCCGCCGCAAGCGGATATCTCGGTCGGAAATTGAGGAACGTACGTGCCGATCCGCCATCAACCTGATTGCTCGGGAACTTGAGCAGGCGTTTGGGTATAGAGCGCCGACCCTTAAGGAGGACCAGGATGGTGCGGACGGTTTTGCACGTCTGGAGCAGCCGGCGTCAAAGGAGGGGCGAGGCCCGCAGGAGTTGCCACTCCAGGTGATTCACTCAAACAAGGACGCCGTTGCGGAAGTCGGGCGTCACGATAAATTTGAATCCCATACTACAATTAAGGACCTCCTCGTTGCGACGCTGAAGATGATCGACCTGAAGTTCGTTGAAAAACGTCATAATCTCTTTGGCACGGTCCTCCTTCTTCGCGCCGATACAGAATTGCCGAGGGCTGTTTTGGCTGGCTTGCTGGTTGAGTTGACGCAGACCCCGCGAGAATGTCTCGGCGTAATATACATCCCGAACGCAGACCCAGCTGTCGCCTTGCAGCCGCTCGATTGTACTCGGGCGAGGGCTTTACTTGGGTTGAATTCCCAGGCCTAAGCTGTCGGCGTGGTCGCGCAATGCGCTCAACTGACGCGGCGCGCCAGAGCTTCGACGGAGGGGCTTGAGATGACGTGCACGTCGTGGTGCTCGAATGATCCTCAGAGTTGCGGGTCGCGCACGTGTGCGGCAAGCCGTTAAAGCTCACGAATCGTAGTACACGACCAGGAGAAAGGAATACAAAATGTCAGAGAAGCTAAAGCAGAAGATCATGGAATTTGCGGCCTTAGCGAAGGACTGTCCAGAGAATCTCCAAGAGAAGTGCTTCGAACTCCTTCTCGCAGATCACCTTCAACAACTTCGCCCGAAAACTCCCAGCGACGCGGAAGACGGTAAGCAGAAGAAAACCACCGGCGATGAAGATAAGAAGGAAAGCGAAGACAAGAAGACGCCGCGGCAAGAGGACATCGCGGAAACGGACCTCCACGTGAAGGCGCGCCAGTTCCTGAAAAAGTCTGGCTTAACAGTAGAACATATCAACCAGCTCTTCTACAAAGAAGAAGGCAATTTCCTGCCATTGTACGATGACCTCAAGACGACGAAAGCGTCTGAGAGTCAAATACGGATAGCTCTTCTCCATTCACTGCTTAAAGGACTGCACACAGGCGACTTCGAGTTCAACGGAGAGTCAGTCAGGGAGGAGGCACAAGTCAGAAAATGCTATGACGCTCCAAACTTCGCCGCGCACTTTAAATACAATAAAGAGTTGTTCGAGGGCTTTGCCAAATACAGCAAGACGAGCCCGAACGTTAGACTAAGCGCGGATGGAAAAGCGAAATTGGCGGAAGTCATCAAGGACCTGCAGTAATCCATGCTCGACGCGCTTCGAATTCTCCAAAAGGATCTGGGCACATTGCGGAAAGAAGTCTTGTCCGTTAAGACCGACCGCATCGCCAAGAAATCTCTACGCAACAAGGCCGAAGAGATCGGATCAAAGTGGTTTTCTGAATTCTCCGAAGCGCTCGTGAATCAACACGGACTGTCTCCGGATCTGATCGAGTCATACTCACAGCATTTCGGTCGTCTTATCAAGGTCAGTGCACCGAACAATTTGAAGAAAAGTTACGCCGACATACTGCACGCCGTTTTGAAATCTTTCAGAGACGACCTCATCATCCCGCTACAGACTCAGCCCAAAGGCACACCCAAGGCGTCATTGTTGTCCGAAGTCCTAGACGTCCTTCCCTCAGCAGCGGAAAACGCCTATCTGAAAGAGGCCATCGAGTGTGCTCGCCACGACTTTTACAGAGCTTCAGTCGTGTTAGGATGGTGCGCCGTTATCGACCGAATTCACAGGGCGATCGAGAAGGGTGGATTTCCAAAGTTTAATATCGCATCTGCCACAATGGCTAGCCAGACCGCTGGTAGATTCAAGAAGTTCAATGCAGTGCAAAATGTGTCGTCGTTGAGTGAGGTTCGCGAAGTCTTCGACACAGTGATCTTGTGGATAATGGAGGGCATGGGACTTATCGACAGCAACCAACATACGCGGCTTCGAAGTTGCTTCGACATGCGCTGCCAGTGTGCACATCCAGGAGATGCACCAGTGACACAATACAATCTGCTGTCGTACTTCTCCGACCTGAACGAAATTATTTTTAAGAACGATAAGTTCAAGATGGAGTAGCCCCAGATTCTGCCGATGAAAGACCAATACTTCGCTGACAAACGCGACTTCTTTAAGTGGGATTTCCTAGAAGACATTCTCGACGGCTGTGCGGAACTAAAGTACTTCACGAACATTACTATGCTTACCCGACCCGACGATTCGCGAGAAGGCAACTTCAAGGTGTATGAGGCCAGCGATGGTCGAAAGCAGCTCTACGACTTCCTTCAACGTTGCCTGGCGGACGGCAAACAAAGGGTGTCGGAGATGCAAACGTACTTTCAGCGCAAGCGGTTCGGCTACTATGCGTATCGGGACAGCGCTCAGGCTCCCTACACTTACGAGTCCCGTGAAGATTATTTTTGCAGTATTCCCGAGGACAAGCTCCAACAGGCGCTGGTTTTTTTCGATCCCGACATCGGGCTCAACGCGGGCAGGATGAATTACATGCGGCGCAGCGGAATCAGCAAGTACCTGTTCGACAAGTCGCTCTCTGCGGTCGCTCGTCGAGTTTCAGATGATTCCGTAATCGTGGTTTACCAGCACCTCCAGCGAGATCGGAACAGGTTCTGGGACGACGTCGAAGAGCGCTGCGGCAGATTTCGAGATTGTATTCGTGCGAAGGGTGCGGCCTTTCTGACAGACCGTGACGTTGTCTTCTTAGCAACGAGTCGCGACGCAAATGTTCGCCTAAAGATGAGCAACATTGTTGTCACTTATGCTCATAAGCACGGGCTCGACTCCGGAGAGTTGGCAGCCTAACCCGCGGACGGCACTCCGCGCCGCCGTTGAATGGCAACCTTAGAAAGGGGTACGAAAAGGAATTTTTTATAACGTGATCAAAGCCACCTAGGCTTATTTTTGCAACGCCTTGCGAAACGCCTCGCGGTATTCCACGTTATACAACCGGCGGAAATCTTCCGGATAATCTTCTCCCGGCTCGACTTTGAGATCGACGAAGATCGGGCCGTCTTCTTTTAAAATTGTTGCCAGAGCGCGATCCCACTCCTGCAGGTCGGCGAACTCGTACGTCTTCGGATAGCCCGCGGCGCGGGCCAGGCCGGTGAAGCTCACGCGCCCCGCGCCCGGGATGGCGACCGCGCCGTTGGTCTCGTAAGTGCCGTTCTCGCAGACGCAGTGAATAAAATTCTTCGGCGCGGCGTTGGCGATCGTCACCAGTGTGCCGAGATTCATCAGCAAGCTGCCGTCGCCGTCGAGCACGATCACGCGCCGGTCCGGCCGCCCGAGCGCGAGGCCGAGCGCGTGCGACGAGCCTTGTCCCATTGCGCTGGCAAACGTGAAGTTCCACTCGCTGGGCGAGATATGAATCCATTCCTGCGCTGCGGTGTAGACCGGGACGACGATTTCATTTTTGCGGTGCTGCGCCAGAACTTTCAAGCATTCGTCGCGCTTCATCATCAGGCCGGCTCCCTTCCGATCAGCATGACCACGGGCGCCAAGCGCTCGTACGCGCGCTCGACCGCGGGCACGATCTTCTCCGCGTCGCCGGCGGCTTCGATTAAACAATGCTCGATCTGCATCGCGTCCAAGACCGGCTCGACGATGCGAATCCCGTATCGCTTCGCCTGCGTCGGCGCGACGCCGGGCTCCTTGCCGAGCAGCCCGACCATAAAACAGACGGGATTTTTTCCCTCGACGGCGACGCCGCGCATCGCGTTCAGCGAATCCAGAAGGCCGGTGTACTGGATGAGCAAGAGCGCGCGATGGCCGGCGGCGTAAAGGCCGCTACAGATCGAAACGCCTTCGTCTTCCTTGCAGACCTGGACGACGCGAAGCTCGCGGTCTTTGAGCATCGGCTTCAACAGATGCTCGCTCGTCACGCGGTCCGGCAGCGCGACGATGAAGCGAATTCCGGCGCGCTTGATCTCGCGGACGATGTCGGCGGCTTTGACCGGCTGAGTGTTCATGTGTCTTTCTCGCATTCTAGGGTCGCGCGCAAAAACCTTACGCCCGGAGCGAGCCTTCTGACAAGAGGCGCCGGACGCCGGCTCAACTCAAGCCGATGATCGCGCCGTCTTTGTCCACGTCCATCCGCGCGGCCTGGGGAATTTTCGGCAGTCCGGGCATCAGCATCACGTTGCCCGCCGCGACCACGATGAACCCAGCCCCGCTCGCCAGGCGGGCGTCGGTCACTGTGAGCTGCCAGCCGCGCGGCGCGCCGCGAAGCTTCGGATTGTCCGAGAGGGAAAACGGCGTCTTGGCCATGCAGACGGGAAGCGAGGAAAAGCCGAGCGCCGAGATCTTGGCGATTTTCTCCCGCGCCGCCGGCTCGAAGTCGACGGCATCCGCGCCGTAGATTTCTTTCGCGACGAGCGAGATTTTTTCCTCGATGCCGAGCCCCGGCGCATAGAGAGGCCTGACCGTTTCGACGTTCGTCCTTTCGGCCGTCTCGACGACTTTGGCCGCGAGCTCCAAGCCGCCGGCGCCGCCGCGGGCAAAAACATCGGCGCCGGCGCAAGCGACGCCGAGGCTGGCGCAGAAGTCTTGAATCACGCGGATCTCTTCTTCGCCGTCGTCGGGGAAGCGATTGACCGCGACTACCGTCGGCAGGTGAAACTTGGCCAGGTTCTCGACGTGCTTGGAGAGATTGCCCAAGCCTTGCTCCAGCGCGCACGAAGGCTCTGCGCCCTCCGGCGCCTGCGCCTTGATTCCCTTGGCGCTCGCGACCAACACCGCTACCGAGGGTTTCAAGCCCGAGGCCGGCATCACGATGTCGAGAAACTTTTCGGCGCCGAGATCGGCGCCGAAGCCGGTCTCGTTCACGACGTAATCCGCCAGCGCCAGCCCCATTCTCTGGGCGATGACGCTGCTGGTCCCGTGAGCGATGTTGGCGAACGGGCCGGCATGGATAAGAACCGGCGTCTGTTCGGTGGTTTGAACCAGGTTGGGCATGATCGCCTCGTTGAGCAAAACCATCATTGCGCCGGCGGCGCTGAGATCTCTTGCGCGGACGAGCCGTCCCGAAAGATCGAAGCCGATGGCGATGTCGCTCAATCTACGCCTAAAATCCTCCCGGGAGCCGGCCAACGCCAGGACCGCCATCACTTCCGAAGCCGCGGTGATGACGAAACCGGTCTCGCGCGGCACGCCGTTGGATTTTCCCCCGAGGCCCACCCTTACCCGGCGCAGCGCGCGATCGTTCATGTCCAACGCGCGCGGCCAGAAGATGTTGTCGAGATCGAGCTTAAGCTCGTTTCCATGGTGGAGATGAGCATCGATCATGGCCGCGAGAAGATTGTGGGCCGCGGTCACCGCGTGCATGTCGCCGTTGAAGTGTAGATTGATCCTTGCGCTCGGCAGGACTTGCGCGCGGCCGCCGCCGGTCGCGCCCCCTTTGATCCCGAAGACCGGCCCGAGCGAGGGCTCGCGCAGCGTCGCCAAGGATTTTTTTCCGAGCCTCTCGATAGCCTGCGCCAGGCCGATGGAGACGACGGTTTTTCCTTCGCCGTGGCTCGTCGGCGTGATGGCCGTGACGAGAATGAGCTTGCCGCGCGGCGCGGCGTTCGGAGCGGGAAGCCGCCCGAGCCTGATCTTGGCTGTATAGCGGCCGTAGAGTTCGAGATCGTCGTCGCCGAGTTCGAGCTTCTCGGCGATCCGGTCGATCGGCAGCAGGCCGGCGTCCGCGCCGTTCATTCAGCGGCCCCGCCGATTGCCAAGGTCAAAGCGAACGACGATCGCCGCCATCATCGCCCCTTTTGCAGCTCCGCCTTCGCCTCGCGCAAGAGCGAGAGGTCGGCGATGCGGTCGAGCGGCACGTCGGCCGTCACCTGCACGTCTTTTTTCATGTTCTCAATCACCAGTTTGAGCACCAGCTCTTCGACGTCGCCGTCGGTGTTGAGCACCTCTCTGATAATTTTGTAGCTGTCGGCGGCGACGCGCGCGTCGAGATTGAATTCTTTTTGCAGGTAACCGACGACCTCGGTCTCGCGCTTGACGATATAATCCAGGCTGCGAAGCGTCGCGCGAATGACCGCTTTGGCCTGCTCGCGTTTCTGCTGCAAATAATCCACGCGCGCGACGAGCCCCCCTTGAACGTCGCGCATGTCGAAGGCGTTGCCCAAGTCCACGTAACCCGCGAGCGTCGCCATCGAGGTGTAAGGCGGACTCAGGATGGTCGCGTCAACGGCCTTTCCCGCCAACACCGCGTAGCTCTGAGCCGTGGTGTTCGTCGTGATGTACGTCGTCTTGTCGCCGGGACCGCCGCGGCCGATCTTTTTCATCACGGCGAGCGCCGCGTAGTGCGCCAGCGAGCCGATGCCGCTTACGCCGACGGTCGCGATCTTCTGCGCCGTCATGCCGGGCTGACCGACGAGACTGAAGCTCAGTTTCGTTTGGATGAACGCGAGCACACGAAGCGGCGCGCCTTTGAGCGCGGCGCGCATGCCGAGGCCGCCGGCCGCGGTATAATCCAGCTCGCCGACCTGGAGCGCGACCACTCCAAGCGGCGGCCGGATCACGATCAGCTCAAGGTCGATGCCTTCATCTCGGAAAATCCCCTTGTCTCTGCCGAAGTAATACGGGAAGAACGTCAGCGACTTGGCCGGAACCGTGAGCTTCACTTTTTCGAGCTTGCGCGCCGTCGGCGTTGCGGCTTCCGCGCTGACGGACAGCAAAAGAAACGTCATTCCGGCCAAGCTGGCGATAGCCGGCGCGAGCCGGAATCCAGGCGCCCTCTCTTTCTCCCCCTTACAAAGGGGGAGATTAAGAGAGGGTCGCTCCCTCTTAGCAAGGGGGAGATACACAAGCGATCGCTTTCCCTTAGCAATGCCGAGATTCACAGCCGGTCGCTCCCTCTTCGCAAAGCGAAGGTTTCTAGGGGCGCGGCGATTTCAGCCAAAGGCTGATAAGCCTTAGGCTGTAATAGCGCCCTCGCTGGATTACCGCTTTCGCGGGAATGACGATAGTTGAGTTCGCCGAACGACATCGAATTTTTTACCGGCGCGCTACGATTTCGCATGGACAATGTGCTTCCCGAATTTTTTCAGCACGCGCTCTTTCAACTCCGCGCTCGCGCCGGAGACCGGCGGAAAATCCTTCGCCCATTCGTAGGGACGGCAGGC
>JBGPTS010000127.1:0-11274 GCA_041490745.1 Binatia bacterium
AAAACCGCCGCCAAAGGCGAAAAGATCGACCTTCAGCATGACAACGCCAAGATCAAACAGCCTTCGCTCCAGAAAAAAGAGCAGAACGAACCCGAAAACTGCGACAACGGCAATGATTAAAAGAGAACCAACAGCGCCCGATTCCTTCGTCGAGCCGGCGCCGAAAGTTTCAACAGGCTTGTGTTTGTAAATTGCCAATCCAAGAAGAGCGGCCAGCGCGATCACCAGAATCGGACTGACTCCCAATCCGAATAAGCCCGCCGCAACTATAGCGATCGCCGCGTCCCAAAATTCTTTCAACGAACTCTTGCCGAACGATACGGTCGCATTTGCTACGAGGGCCACCACGATGACTTGCAGGCCGTTAAAGATCGCGACTACCGGCGGCAGCGTGTAAGAGCGCGCGTAAAAGGCCGAGAGGCCGACCATGAGGATAAACGCAGGAAGGCCAAAACCGATGAAACTCACCGCGGCGCCGGCCACTCCTCTTGCCCTGAAGCCTACATAAGCGGCCGTTTGCATGGCCGTTGCGCCGGGTATCGTCTGGCAAAGGGCTACGCCGGCACGAAAAGTCTCTTCATCAAGCCACTTCCTATCCTCGACGGCCATTTTCCGAATGTACGCGACCATAGCCGGTCCGCCAAAGGCGGTTGCGCCTAATTTCAAGAAAGACAAGAACAGATTGCTCAGCGAAACTTTTTTCTTTGCGGTATTCACGTCGTCGTGTCGGTACTAAAGTCCGAAATAATACCGAAGACGAAACTCCACGCGGTAGTCGTTCTGTCTCTCGCCGTACTCAGTCTTCTTCCCTGGCAATGTTCATTCGACGTATCCGATACGCAAGAGCGAAGCCAAACGGTTGTTAGGAAATCCCGTGGACCAAGACCTTGCTCTAATATGACAGTCTCGCTCATTGTGCATTGGCCACGTCATTTAGCCATCGCACCTTTGCGAATTGGGTTTCGAGCTTTTTGCGCTATTGAGAAAATCAAGCCTTGTTTAACGAGGAAAGTCGGAGTTTTCAACAAATCCATTTGCTGGCACGCATCCTGCTGGAAGGAATTTGCAAATATAAGAGAAGGGAGGTGAAAAAAAATGAAGCATATCAAATTAGTTCTGTCCCTTGTGTTGGCAGGGATGCTGGGTTTCAGCGTTGCGGCTATGTCGGCTGAACGTGCGCCGGTGAAAGGAGTCAAACCGGGCGTCATTTCAGCGGTCGCCCTGAACAAGGCGGGCACTTACTGTCACTTGAAGTTTCCGGCGATGGAACCGGGGAGTCTGAGTTCGGCTAAACCGCGACTTAAGGATCCCGGCTCTGGCGATATCGTCGACTTCTACGGACCATGCAATTATGATCCTGTTGGCGCCGATGAAGTCTGCCGGCAGCAAGCTATGCGCTCGCAGCAAGACTTTTGCGGCGAGTGAGTTTTTCGCGGAAGGCCTAAGGGGAGGGGAAGGGTTTATCTCCTCCCCTGACGGGCTCAACGGCAAAGCCAAGTAAAGGGGCGGCCCGAAGGTGACAACATCCTTCGAGGTTTTCATATTATTCGTGGAAAAAATGACCAAAAGATCGTGGAGGGCGCTTCTTATTCTGGCTTCCTTCGCGCTTCTTTGCAGTCAAGCCGCTTTCGCCCAATCGATTAACGCTTCAGACTCCCAGACGATCCTTCTGAATGTCGATGACCAGCCGTCCAAAGGAGATAAAAACGCTAAACTGATTCTCATCGAGTTCGCCGATTATCAATGCCCCTTTTGCGGCCGCCATTTCCGCGAGACTGAGCCGCAAATCGAGCGCGAATACGTCAAGACCGGCAAGATAAAATTTGTTTTCTGGGATTTCCCCCTGAAATCTCACAAAGACGCATTCAAAGCGGCCGAGGCCGTCCGCTGCGCGCTCGATCAGGGAAAGTACTGGGTGATGCATGATCGACTTTTTGCCGATCAGGAATCTCTGAGCCTTCAAGATCTTTCGCAACATGCCCGAGCGATTGGGTTGGACCTGCGAAGCTTTCAGCTATGTCTTGATAACGGGAAACATGAGGCTGAAATCCGTAAGGCTATGGATGAGGCCGTCAAAGTCGGTGTAAAGATCACCCCTACTTTTTTTCTGGGAGTCGCAGAGCCCGACAATCCGAAAGTAAAAATACAAAAGACGATAATCGGAGCAAAATCCTATACGATTTTTAAGGAAGCCATCGACGGTTTCCGTGGCGCTCAAAGATAATGAACGAGGCAAGCCGACGGCCCATCTCTAGAACAGTTCCCAACTGGCCGTTTTTTAGCTTGGCCCTTGTCGGTATGGGGCTTACGGCTTATCTCACGCTTACTGCGTGGAGCGGAGAGGCGCTCGCAGGCTGCACCGAAGAGAGCGCGTGTGACGTGGTTCTGAACAGCCGTTGGTCGAAGCTATTCGGTCTGCCGACATCGTTCTGGGGCTTTCTCATCTACTCCAGCCTCGCAGGTCTCGCCTGGATCAAACGCTCCGTCATGCAATGGAAGTTGGCGTGGACAATGTCGCTCTTCGCCGTTCTGTATAGCGGCTATCTTACCGCGATCTCGCTCTTCAAACTCCAGGCCGCATGCCCCTATTGCCTCTCGTCCGCAACGCTGTTTCTCGTTATCTTGGGAACGCTGATCTACCAGCGCCCCAGGGAACTCCCGAATGGTTTTTGGCGCCCGTGGATTATCAAGACGGCGACGGCCGGGTTGTTGCTGGTGCTCGCTCTTCACCTCCATTATGCGGGGATAGGGTAGAGGCTTAGAGCCACAAGGACTCCGGGGAGACAATCCGCATTTTCTCCGACCCTACTGGAGATCTTTCTTCATTCTCTCGAAATCGTCTTTGGTGATCTCTCCTCGCGCGTAGCGCTGCCGGAGAATCTCAAGCGCGGAATCCGACCGTTGTTCTCGCCCCTGTCTAAGGAGCCAACGGACCCCAAGCACAACCCCTGCAATCACCAACACCCAGAACACCATCATGACCAGCATCATGCCAATGCCCCACGCTCCCCACATCCACCACATCGGGTGTCTGCCCCATTCCCATTCATACGGCCGTTGCTGCGCCCATGCCGCGCCAAGGATCACCCAGCTAAACACGGCTGCGGTTATCGCCCCTTTTGGAAGTTTTCTCATAAAGACCTCCTATCGCCGGTTTTTTTTCTGAGTCGCCTGCGGCGCCCGTCGTTGCATGTGGCAAGAAGCTTTTCCGTGGCGACGAAGCTCGCTCTGTCGGGATTGACGTCAATCCCAACGCCTGCAATTCTGCGACATGAATCGAGAGAACTGCTTCGATAGATGGAGAGCGCAAACATTATGCCACGCGCATCTCCTTGCGTTTCTCGGAAATTGCCGATCGATCGTCTCTTTTTTTCTTAACTCTGTGAAAGCCATAAGGTTGAAATCGCAACTCTGCGAAATCTTTTTCGATCGGCGAAACTTTTCGCCGCGTTTATAACAGTGACACGGGGCATGTTTCTTGCTCCATTTTCTTACGAGGAGGAATCCATAGATGAAACAAACCACCGTGGCGGCGTCGGCAAAGAAACGGACTCTTAGAGTCGAAGACGTGATGACTCCGAATCCCTCGACGCTCCAACCGGACGACACGATCGGAGACGCGGATGAAATCATGAACGAGCAGGGCTTCCGCCAGATTCCCATCGTGAGCAGGAAAGAGCTGGTGGGCATCATCACGGATCGCGACGTTCGCACGGTTCTCGGCGGCGCGCGGGTCAGCACGTTAGAGGAGCGGGAGATTGCTCTGGGCACGCGCGTCGCCGCCGTGATGACGACCAAGCCCGTCTCGGTCGCGCCCGACGACGATCTCTCCGAAGCGATCGAGCTTTTGATCGACGGAAAGATGGGCGGCATTCCCGTCGTTGACGAGGAAAACGGTCTGGTCGGGATTGTGACCTACGTCGACGTGCTGCGCTCCTTTCTCGATCTCCTGGCAAACTCGTAGGAAGGCGCGTGCCATGAACGCAACCAAGCGAATCACCGTCGGAGACATCATGACGAAAGAGCCGGTTACTTTGGCATCGAGCGACGTTCTGGATCTGGCGAGCGACATCATGAATCTCGGCCGTGTCCGCCATCTTCCGGTGCTCGAGAATGACAAGCTCGTGGGAATATTGAGCCAGCGGGATCTTTTTCACTCCGCCCTCGTCACCGCTCTCGGATTAGGTCCGAAACAGGGCAGAGAGTTGCTGAAAGGGCTCTGTGTCCGCGAGGTGATGAGCGCTCCTGTGATCACGGTGGCCCCGGATGGCGATATCAAGGTCGCCGCACGCACGATGTTGGAAAAAAAGATCGGGTGTCTGCCCGTGATGGAGAACGAACGCCTCGTCGGCCTGGTGACCGAGAGCGATATCCTGCGTTACGTCGCGGTTCAATAGCGAAGCGACATGCCACACAAGCGCCATGCAGCTTACCGCCGCCGTCCTTCTGAAGCTCAGCAAGCAGCTCGCCTTTTTGACCTGCATTCTCATCCTGAGTCGGGCTTCGGCCCGCGCTGACATCGATCCAGTTTGGATCTTCGCCGCGGCAGCGGTCGCGGCTCTTCTCAACTTCGCGGGCCGGACTTTCGCTCGCGGCCGCTCGAGCGGATTCCCCAGCAGGAGCGGCGCCCGATGATTATCGAGTTGCTGCGGCCGGAGAAGATCGTCACCGGTCTCACGGGCGATTTGCCTCAAATCTTGGAGCAGCTTTTTGCCCGGTCTTCTTTTCCCGACCGCGTGAATGAATTCCGCGCCGCGCTCGCCGGAGAAAACGCCAAGCTCTACACGTACATCGGCGACCAAATCGTCGTTCCGCACGTTCGCATCGAAGGACTGCCGGGACCGGAGATGATTCTTGGAATCGCACGCGAGGGAATTCGGCTCGACGGCCGGTCCATCAAGATTTTTCTTTTTCTCGCCACTCCCGCCGAGCGGAGCGAAGAACACCTTCGACTCCTGCAGCGGCTGAACTCGCTCTTGCCGGCGATCAAAGACGATCTCGTCGCTGAGCGCGACGGTCAAAGCGCGCTCGCGGTCCTGGCCAGAGGGGAGCGGGAAAGCGGCAAGGCGACCTACTTCAATCTGACTCAGGAACAGGTGGCTTTCGAGCTCCAGACGAATCTGGAGCGCGGGCTCACCACGGCGGAGGCGGAGCAGCGTCTCTCGCATTACGGCCCCAACCTGCTCAGAAAAATCCGCCGGACGCCCGGATATATAAAGCTGCTCAGAAATTTTTTTAGCTTCTTCGCCGTGCTGCTCTGGATGGCCGCCCTCTTATGCTTTTTGCCCGGCGTGGACATGCCGCAACTGGGCTTGGCCATTTTCGTCGTGATCGTCTTGAACGGTCTGTTTGCCTTTCTCCAAGAAGAAAAGGCCGATCGCGCGCTCGAAACGCTGCAAAAGCTGATCGCGCAGAAATGCCGCGTGCTGCGCGACGGCCGGACCACGGAGATCGATGCGGCGGTGTTGGTTCCGGGAGACGTGATTTCCCTCGATGCCGGCGATCTGGTGCCCGCCGACGCCAGACTGATCGAGGCCTTCGAGGTCGAGGTGGACAACTCTTCTCTCACCGGAGAATCGAATCCGGCGCGGCGCTACAAATCCGACCAGCCGATTCTGCTCGCGGGCAAATTTCTCTGGATCGAGCTGCCCAACATCGTTTTCGCCGGGACGAGCGTTGTCGGCGGCCGCGCGCGAGCGGTCGTCATCGGCACCGGCATGCATTCGGAGATCGGCAACATCGCCGGTCTCACGCAGGCGATCCGGCCCGAAGAGAGCCCGCTGCAGAAACAACTGCGGGGAACCGTCGTCGCCATATCGGCGCTGGCCGGCGGCTTGGGATTGATCTTTCTTTTGGTCGGCTGGCTCTTGGCCGGCCTTAACTTCTTCGAGGCGTTTGTCTTTTTCATCGGCCTGTTTGTCGCCAACGTGCCCGAAGGGCTGCTGCCGACTGTGACGCTCGCTCTCGCCATGGGCGTGACGCGCATGGCCAGGCGCAACGCGCTGGTGAAGAGTCTGCCTTCGGTTGAAACGCTCGGCTGCACGACGGTGATCTGCTGCGACAAAACCGGCACGCTGACGCAGAACCTCATGATGGTGACCGAACTCTACGTCGACGGAAAGCGCTTCCAGGTTTCGGGCGTCGGTTATCGCCCCGCAGGCGAGTTTTCTTTCGACGGGCGGCCGCTCTCCCGCGAGCAGATCGCGCAATGGCCGGCTTTGCGCCGTTTTCTCGAATGCGCTTTCATCTGCAACAACGCCCGGCTGGAAAAAACCGGCGTTGATCCCCCCGAAGAAATTCGAGGCACCGCGCCCAGGTCCCTTCGACTCGCTTCGCTCGCTCAGGACGACCCCTCGACTCTCAGGCGAAATCCCGAGCGAGTGGCCTCGGGCCCGAGTCGAGGGGTCGATTATCGCGTGCTGGGAGACCCGACCGAGGGCGCGCTCGTCACGTTGGCGGAGAAAGCGGGCATTCGCGGCACTCATCTGCGCATCCATTTGAACCCGTTCGAATCGATCCGCAAAAAGATGAGCGTGGTGGTGCAGCCGGAAGGCGGGAGGGAAAAAATCGCCTACGCCAAGGGCGCGCCGCTCGAAACGCTGGAGAGATGTGAATTCGTTTTCACGAAAGGGGAGACCCGCCGCCTCGAAGACGAAGAGCGCCGAAAAATCCAGGCGGAGAACGATCGGATGGCGAGCCGCGGCTTGAGGGTCCTGGCACTCGCCTACCGGGACGATGCGGAGCTACAGCAGCGGAGCGAATACGGCGCAGCTGAAATAGAACACCGGCTGGTTTTCCTCGGCTTCGCGGCGATGTCGGACCCGATCCGTGCCGAGGTGTCGCCGGCGATCCGCGCCTGTCACGCCGCCGGCATCCGGATCGTCATGATCACCGGCGACTACGCCTTGACGGCCGCCAGCATCGGCCGGCAGATCGGTCTCGGCGACGGCGCGCCGCTCGCGTCGCACAGCGGCGCGGAGATCTCGGAGATGAGCGATGAAAAATTGCGCGCTATTCTGGCCGAAGGGGAGACCATCTTCGCCCGCGTCGCGCCCGAGCACAAGCTTCGCATCGTCTCGCTTCTGAGAGACATGGGAGAAGTCGTGGCGGTCACCGGCGACGGCGTCAACGACGCGCCGGCGCTCAAGCGGGCCGACATCGGCATCGCGATGGGCGTGCGCGGCAACGACGTGGCCAAAGAAGCCGCGCACATGATCCTGGCCGATGACAAGTTCAGTTCCATCGTCGTCGCAATTGAAGAAGGTCGAGCAATCTTTCATAACATCCGTCGCTTCATGGCCTACATTTTTAATCACAACCCTTTGGAAATGTACCCTTATATCATTTGGTTGCTCTTTCCGGATGTACCGCTGGCGATGACGGTTATGGGGGTGCTGGCGGTAGACGTCGGCACAGACCTCATCCCCGCCATGGGCTTGGGGATAGAGCCGCCCGAGCGAGGGATCATGGAACAACCGCCTCGACGCCGAGATCAGAGGCTGTTGTCCATCGGATTTATCCTGCGCAACTATTTTGTTCAAGGAACCCTGGTAACTCTGAGTTGTTATGCAACGTACCTTTACATGGGGTGGGTCCTGGGCGTCTGGAAGCCCGGCCTCGGTCTGTCTGCGATGCCGTCTTCACCGGTTGGATTGAGGTTCAGCGAAGCTTCTCAATCTTATCTGCAGACCCTGACCGCCTATTTTTTTCCGGCGGTGACCACGCAGCTCGCGAATGTTCATTGCCAGCGCTCGTGGAAAAGCTCGCTGTTCAGCAGGGATTTTTTAAACCCGCTTTATCGGGACCAATTGCTGCAGAGCCTGGCCGCGTGGCGCCCACGCCCTTATACAGCGAAGATTCGGATCGACTATCGCGTCGCCGCCTTCAACACGGCCGAGATCGGCAAGGCCTTCGCCGCGCTGCTTTCGAGTCTCCTCCTGCTGCCTTTCAAGCTGTTGCTGATGGTCATCGCAAAAATCGCCGTCGCGCTCGAACGGCCGGTGATTGTTCCGCTCACCGGCTGGCTCGCCCGCTTCATGGAGCGCCACTACATTATTTTAAACTTGCTTTCCAATCCGCTCATCGATCTCGGTATTTTGTTCGAGCTCGCGCTCTGCTATCTATTTTTTTATACGCCCTTGTCCAAAATTTACTTTTTTGCGCCGGTGCCGTGGCATGTGTACCTGTTCGCGTTTCACGGCGCAGCGCTCTTGTTGATCTTCGAAGAGGTGAAAAAATATTACCGCCGCCGCGGCCGTCCGCTGGAGTTCTTAGGCTAGGAAAGCGGTTGCCGCGCCGACGCGAAGAGGAGGAGACGCCATGCCCGGATTTTTAGCGGAAAAAGAGGTGCTCAACCGGCAGAGAGTCAAAGGGATCCTCGGCAACAAGGAATATTCATTTTTCGAGGAGAAGGTCTCGCTGCTCGGTATCGAAGGCGATAAGATGATTCTCAAGATCTCGTTCCTGTTGGAGTACCGTGACAAAATGATCTGGATCGAGGAGAAGGATCGGATCGTGCTTCCCTTCGCCGACTTTAAGGTCGAGGACTGGGGCGACGGGGTTCGCAAGATCGCCGACATCGAATAGCGGGACGGCCGATCTGGACCGATGAGTTTACGCGATGCAGTCGTATCAGCCGCATATCGCCTCGTTCTACCGCCTCGCGCAAAGCCCGGACGCAAATCTCTGTCAGGGAACCGCCTGCTTTGTCGCGCGCCATCTGAATCCGGAGCGATGGACCGCCGCCGCGGCGCAAAATCCGCGGCTCTATTGCCTGGGCAAATGCTATAGGGCGCCTGCCTCGGGCGCTGAAGAGAAACGGCCGGCAATCGAAGTCCGCGCCGCGGAGGGAATCGTTCTCAGACGGATCGTCAACGGCGGCGCGAGGAGTCTCCCCGCCTATGTCCGGCAAGGAGGCTACGAAGCCCTTGCAAAGGCGTTGAAGAAATCGCCGCAAGGGATAATCGACGCCGTCGAATCGTCCGGACTGCGCGGCAGGGGAGGCGCCGGCTTCCCTACGGGTAAAAAGTGGCGCGCCGTCTTCGACCAGCCGTCGCCCGAGAAATTCGTCGTCGCCAACGGCGACGAGGGCGATCCCGGCGCTTACATAGACCGATTCTTGATGGAGGATGATCCGCACGGTCTCATCGAGGAGATGCTGATCGCGGGTTACGCCGTCGGCGCGAAGAAGGGCTACATTTATCTTCGCAACGAATATCCCGACGCTCTCGATTCCTTGCGCCAGGCGCTGGTCGAGGCGCGTGAAGCGGGATTTTTGGGAGAGAGGATCCTTCAGAGTCGTCTTGCTTTCGACCTTGAGATCGTCCTCGGTCGGGGAAGCTATGTCTGCGGCGAAGAGACCGCGCTGATCCGTTCGATCGAAGGCAAAAGGCCCGAGGTCATGCCGCGGCCGCCTTATCCGACGGAGCAGGGCCTCTTCGGCAAGCCCACTCTGGTGAACAACGTCGAAACACTCGCAAGCATTCCCTGGATTGTCGAGCACGGCGGCGACGCTTATCGAGCTCTCGGCTTTTCAAAGAGCAGAGGCACGAAGGTGGTTTCACTCAATTCGCTTTTCAACCGGCCGGGACTCTACGAAATCGAATTCGGGATTTCCGTCCGAAAGATCATCGAGGACCTGGGCGGCGGATTGAAAACCGGACGCGTGAAAGGCGCCATCATCGGAGGACCTCTGGCCGGGATCGTTCCGCCCGAGGAGTTCGATCGGCAGTTTGGCTTCGAAGAGCTGCGCGCGATCGGCTGCAGCGTCGGCCACGGCGGGATCGTCGCCTTCGACGAACAAACTTCGATGCAGGATTTGATCCACCACGTGTTCAGCTTCGGCGCGTACGAGTCGTGCGGCAAGTGCACGCCGTGCCGGCTCGGAAGCCGCCGCGTCGAACAGATCTTTGCGCCTCTCCTTCGCGGCGCCGCTGGATCGAAGCAGGAGTATGCGGAAATTCTCTCGGCTCTCGCCACGACGAGCCTGTGCGGGTTGGGCGGCGGCCTTGCGGAGTTCGGCGAAACCGCCGTCAGGTACTACGGGAAAGAGTTGGCCGCATGCTTCAGGTAACGATCAATAACGAGGGCCGCGAATTCCGCGAAGGAATTTCAATCCTGCAGGCGTTGGACTCGATTGGAATCGAAGTGCCCACGCTGTGCAACGATCAAAGGCTGAAGCCTTACGGTGGATGCCGCCTGTGCGTGGTCGAGGTGAAGGGATGGCCCCGGCCGGTCACCGCTTGCAACACCGCGCTTGCTCAAGGAATGTCCATCGAGACGCATACCGAAGAGTTGGAGCGCGAGCGGAGAACTCTGCTGCGCCTCCTGGCGCAGCGTTATCCGGCCGAGCCGGCGCGGCAATTTCCCGACAAGCCGTTCCATCGTTACATCCGCCAATACGGCCTCGAAAATGAACTCATCGGCGCGCGCGATCCGTCGCTGCTCGACGATTCTCATCCCTACATACGAGTGGACATGTCCCAGTGCGTCTATTGCTACCGCTGCGTGCGCATATGCGAAGAGGTGCAAGGACAGTTTGTCTGGCAGGTTTGGAATCGCGGAGACGCCACGCGGATTCAACCGGACTCCGGAACAACGCTCCTCGAAAGCTCGTGCGTGAGTTGCGGCGCGTGCGTCGATACCTGCCCGACCGGAGCATTGGAAGACAAAACGATCTTAACCCAAGGCGCGCCGACCGAGTGGACGAAGACGACTTGTCCCTATTGCGGAACCGGCTGCGAGATGAACGTGGGAGCGAGCGGGAAGCGAATTGTCGCCGTGAAACCGGCGCTGGACGCTCCCGTCGGCAAAGGGCATCTCTGCGTGAAAGGTCGCTACGCCTTCGACTTCGTTCATTCCGCCGACCGAATCACCGAGCCGATGATCCGGCGCGATGGAAAGTGGCGGCCCGTCACATGGGAAGAAGCGGTCGCTTTCACCGCCGCCGGACTTCGGCGCGCGATCGAGAGATACGGCGCCGGCAGCGTCGGCGGCGTCGGAATCTTGGGCTCGTCGCGCGCCACCAACGAAGAAAATTATCTGACGCAAAAATTCGCCCGCGTGGCGCTCGGCACAAACAACGTCGATTGCTGCGCGCGCGTCTGTCATACGCCGAGCGCCGCGGCGATGAAACTGATGCTCGGCACGGGCGCCGCGACCAATTCGTTCGACGATATCGAACGGGCGCGCACCATTCTCGTCTGCGGCGCCAACCCGACGGAAAATCACCCGATCGTCGGGGCGCGCATCAAACAACGGGCGCTCGGCGGCGCC
>JBGPTS010000128.1:0-11239 GCA_041490745.1 Binatia bacterium
CCGCCGACCACCGCGAGTCCCAGCGGCCGGCGCGACTCGGCGCCCGCGCCGTGGCCGAGCGCGATCGGCAGCGCGCCCATGATCGCCGCCATCGTCGTCATCATGATCGGCCGGAAGCGCACCAGACAGCCTTCGTAGATCGCCTGGTACGGCGTCTTGCCCTCGTTTCTCTGGCCCTCGAGCGCGAAGTCGATCATCATGATGGCGTTTTTCTTCACGATGCCGATCAGCATGATGATGCCGACGAAGCCGAAGATGTTTAGGTCCATGTTGAACAGCGTCAGGATGAGCAACGCGCCCAATCCCGCGGACGGCAGGCCCGAAAGGATCGTCAGCGGATGGACGAAGCTCTCGTATAAAATTCCCAGAACTAAATACACCACGACGATCGCCATCGCGAGCAGCATCCACATGCTCCGCAGCGACGACTGAAATTCCTGCGCCGTGCCCTGAAAGCCGGTCGTGATCGAGGCCGGCAGCGTCTCGCGAGCGAGATCATTGACCGTCTTCACCGCGTCGCCCAGGGCTACTCCGGGCTTGAGGTTGAAAGAAATCGTCACCGAAGGAAGCTGACCGGAATGGTTCACCGACATCGGGCCGACGCTCTGCTTGAGCGTCGCCACGGCGTTCAAGGGAATCAGGGCGGTCCCCGCCGTCAACACACTCTGCGCCGTGTTGTTGCCCGTGTTGGAGCGGACGTAGAGCATCGACAGCACGGACGGATCGTTTTCATACTTGGGGTCCAGTTCCATGATCACCTGATACTGGTTGGTCGGTGTGTTGATCGTGGAGATCTGGCGCGAGCCGTAGGCGTTGTAGAAAGCCTCCTGAATCTGCCGCGGCGACAGGCCCTGCGCCGTCGTGCCTAGAGTCGCGGCCTTGTCCCGGTCAACGACGATTTCCAACTGCGGATTTTTGAGCTGTAAGTCGCTGTTCACGTCCTGAAATTCGGACCGCGCGCGAATTTTTTCTTCGAGCAGCGGCGCGTATTGATAAAGCTCGCGCGCCTCCGGGCTTTGCAGGGTATATTGATAGAGGCTGCGAGAAAGCCGGGCGCCCAGCCGAATCACCGGCGGGTTTTGCAACGAGACGCGCACGCCGGGCACGGCGGATAATTTGGGCCTGAGATCCTGCGCGATTTCATCCGCGTTCGCCGGCGCAGACCACCAGGAAAACATGCCCGGTTTATTCGGCCGCTCCGCTTTCGGCTTGAGCCGGATAAACATCTGCCCCGTGTTTCCCGTCGCCGACTGGCCGCCCGCGCCGACGCTCGATCGGAAACCGTCCACGTTGGGGTCCGCCGCGACGATCGCGGCAAGCTGCTTTTGCAGCCGCACCATATCGGGGAATGAAGTTCCCTGCGCGGCTTCGGCGTTGATGATGAGCTGGCCGGTATCCTCGCTGGGGACAAAGCCTTTGGGAATGACGCCAAAAATATGCGCCGTCCAAAGGAGGAGCACGATCGAAATCGTGACGGTTGCGAGCCGGTGCTTCAATGCGTATTGCAGCGTCCAGTCGTAGGTAGCGAGCATGGAATCGAAAAACCGTCCGACGAATTTATACAACCGTCCGTGGCGCTCGGCCCCGGCCGGTTTGATAAAGCGGCTGCAAAGCATCGGCGTGAGACTCAGCGAAACGAAACCGGAGACCAGGATCGCGACGCAAATCGTGACGGCGAACTCTCGCAGCAGGCGGCCGAGCATGCCGGACATGAAAAGCACGGGGATGAACGCGGCGACCAGCGACAGCGTCATGGAAAGAATGGTAAACGCGATCTCTTTGCCGCCCTTGACCGCCGCCTCGAAGACCTTTTCGCCTTCCTCGACGTGGCGCATGATATTTTCGAGCACGACGATCGCGTCATCGACAACGAAGCCGACCGAGAGCGTCAGCGCCATGAGCGAGAGATTATTCAAACTGTATCCGAGGAGGTACATCACGGCGAAAGTGCCGACGATCGACATCGGCAGCGCGAGGCTCGGAATGATCGTCGCCGAGAGATTGCGGAGAAAGAGAAAAATCACCAGCACGACCAACGCGACGGTAAGAACCAAGGTGAACTGCACGTCCCAGACCGATTCGCGGATCATCAGCGTGCGGTCGAACATGGTTTCCAGGCTTACCGACGCCGGAATGTACTCGCGCAGACTCGGCAGAATCGCCTTGACCGCATCGACGACCTCGACGACGTTGGCACCCGGTTGCCGGTTTACCGCCAGCACGACGGCCGGCTTGTTATTGTACCAGGCGGCCACCTTGTCGTTTTCCACGCTGTCGAGGACTCGCCCCACGTCCCTCAGTTGGACCGGCGAGCCGTTTCGGTAAGTCACCACAAGCGGCCGGTAGTCTTCCGCATTGACGAGCTGGCCGTTGGATTTGAGCGTAAGCGCGCGGTGCGGACCGTCGAGCGTCCCGAGCGGCAGATCGACGTTGCCGCGTTGCACGGCGGTCAGCACCTCGTCGATGCCGATCTGACGATAGGCGAGCGCGCTCGGGTCGAGCTGAATGCGGACGGCGTATTTCTGCGTGCCGAATACGTCCACCTGCGAGACGCCGCTCACCATGGAAATTCTCTGCGCAAGAATGATTTGCGCGAACTCGTCAACCTTCGAAAGCGGCAGCGTGTCCGACATCAAGGCGAACTGAATAACGGGCGCGTCGGCGGGGTTGGTTTTCCGGTACGCCGGCGGGTTCGGCATGTTCGGCGGAAGATCCCTTAAAGTCCGCGCGATCTGTGCCTGCACGTCCTGCGCCGCGGCGTCGATGTTCCGGTTCAAGCTGAATTGCAGCGTGATTTGCGTCCGGCCGAGCGTGCTGACGGAATTCATCGAATCGAGACCGGCTATGGTCGAGAACTGTTTTTCCAAAGGCGTGGCCACAGCAGAGGCCATGGTCTCCGGATTTCCACCGGGCAGGTTGGCGGTGACGACCACCGTCGGAAAATCGACGGTCGGCATGTCGGCGACCGGCAGCGCGCGATAGCCCATCATGCCGAAGATCAGAATTCCCGCCATGAGCAGCGTCGTCATGACGGGGCGATGAATAAACGGGCCGGTGATGTTCATCCTTCGATCCTCCTCAGGATGACCCTGACCCATTCGACAAACTCAGGGTCACCCTGAGCCCGTCGAAGGGTGAGCCCAGTCGAATGGGTCATGACGTCACCTCTTTTTTCCGCTTCGCTCCGTCCTTGCCTTCTCGACTCGCGCCGTCCTTGTCTTCTCGACCCGCCTTGCCGCTCCGAACCTGCTCCTTCGTTCCCTCCGCGCTGTCCTTGATCTGCACTTTGCTTTTCGGCCCGAGGAGAAACTGGCCGTCGGTCACGACGCGCTCGCCGGCTTGCACGCCTTTGTCGATCACCGAGTTGCCGTCGAGCGACCGGCTGACGACGACGGGACGGACCTCGACGTCGGATTCGCCGCGCACGACGAAAACGTACTGCCCCTCCTGCCCCGTCTGAATCGCCTGCGACGGAACGACGATCGCGTCGGGCTGGTCCGCGAGCTTGAGCACCGCCTTGACGAACTGTCCCGGCCAGAGGCGTCTCTGCGAGTTGGCGAAAGTGCCCTTCAACCTGATCGTTCCGGTGGTCCGATCGACCAAGTTGTCGATGAAGGTCAAATCGCCTTCTTCCAGGCGCTCCTCGCTCTGCGGCACAACGGCTTGAACTTTGAGCTTGCCGGCGCCGAGCCGTTTTTTAATGTCCGGCAAATTTTGCTCCGGCACGGCGAACGTCACGTAGATCGGACTCAACTGATTGATCATCACCAGAGGCGCGGCGTCGTTGGTCCGCACGAGATTGCCTTCATCGACGAGCAAACTTCCCGTGCGCCCGGTGACGGGAGAAAAGATGCGGCAATAACTCAATTGAACGCGCGCGTTTTCGACGGCGGCCCGGTCCGCGTCCACCGCGGCTTCGAGCGCATCGGCGTTGGTCTTCATCTGTTCGTATTGCTCGACGGAGACGTATTGCTTTTTCACCAGCTCGGCGTAGCGCCGCGCCTGCTCGCGCGCGTTGGCCAAAATCGCCGTGTCCTTCGCCAGGTTGGCATCGGCCTGCTTGAGCGCCGCCTCGAAAGGCCGGGTGTCGATCGTGAAGAGCAGGTCGCCCTGCTTCACGTCCTGGCCCTCTTTGAAATGCGCCGTGGTGATCGTGCCGGTGACCTGGCTTCGGATGGCTACCGTGGAGAAGGCCTCGACCGAGCCGACGACTTCCAATTGCAGCGGTATGTTTTTCTGCATCGCGCTCGCCACGGCGACCGGAACCGGGGGACGGCCCTCGGATCTCCTGCCCGGCTCGGGATTCTTGCCCGCGCTGCCGGCCATCTGTCCGTAGACGACGTACGCGCCGACGCCTATGACGACCAGCGCGATCCAATAATATCGCTTCATATTTTTTTTCCGGGCGGCTCCGCGCCGTTTGCGCTTACGGCGTTCCGATCGCTTTCAAAAGCTGCGCCTCGGCGACCTTATAACTGTAAAGAGAATTGACGTAATCGACTTCCGCTTGAACGTAAAGTTGTTGCGCGTCGGTCACTTCGATGATCGAGCCGACGCCGACTTGATAACGGCCGTTCGCCAGATCGAGATTTTCCTTGGCCGCGCCCATCGCCGCTTTCGATGCCTTGATCCTTTCCTGAGCGCTCACGACGTTAGCATAGCCCTGCTCGACCTCCAAGGCAACTTGCTGCTTCTGCTGTTCCGCCCCCGCGCGGATCGAATAATAGGTGCGCACGGACTCCTCTACTTTGTTGGTTGTGAGAAAGCCGTTGAAGATGGGGACGTTGACACTGACCCTCACTTGCCAACTGGGTTTCAGAGGAAAAGTGTTCGCGAAACTCGCGTTACTATCCGAGCCTCTCGCGCTAAAACTCGAGTCGAGAATAAAATCCGGCAGATGTCCCCTCCGGTTTGTCGCAATCGTCTGGTCCTGCGACCTCAACTGCGCATCGAAGCTTAAAAGCTCGGGGCGTATTTTGAACGCCTGTGTGCGCGACTGCTCAAGGGAGAGCGGAAAAGCGATGATCGCGAAGCTCTCGACCTGGGCCGTCGTGACTTCGGGAAGCCTTTGCTCGGGCAAATCCGGCAGTCCCATGGCATTCTTGAGCGACACCCAGGCGACTTTCAAGCTGTTTTGCGCCCCGATCAGACCCGACTGAGCGTTGTAAAAATTAGACTCGGCTCGCGTCACGTCGATCTTCGCCCGCGTCCCCACCTCGAAGAAAGCCCGAGCCTGGCGCACGATGAGCTCCCGATCTCTGAGCGTTTCCTCCCCGACCCTCACCAACGCCCTCGCCTGGAGATAGGAATAGTAAGCCTGCTTTACGCCGAGAACGACCGTGTCGGCGGTGGTTTTTAAGTTGTATTGCGTCGCACTCAGTGTTTCCCGCGCCGACTGGACCGTCCCCTCGCGCTTGCCGAAATTATAGAGTGTAAGGTTGGTCGTTGGTGAAATAAGAATGGAATCTGTTGTTGCTCCGTGCTTGTTGATTCCAGTGCTACCAGACTGGTTACCGAGTTGGTATTGGCTGTTCAAAGTGAATGTCGGATAATACGCTGCGAGCTGTTGTCTGACGACGGCGGCCTGCGCGCCGATCTTCTCGGCGGCTTGCTTGATGGTGGGATTATATTCCAGCCCGTTGCGCACGGCTTCGTCGAGCGTCAGCTCTTTCCCTTTCGCCTCGCGTGTCAACACGATTTCCTCCGCGCGTCCGGGCGGCAGCGGAGTTTCCTTGATTTGGCCAAAGGCGGGCGCCCCGCCCAAAACCAAGAGAGCCGATGAAAGAGCCGATGCGAATCTCAGTGCCGACATAAAACCTCCCGTGCGATGCGCAGCGATTGCGGTTATATAACTTTTTTTCCTCGATGCAAAGTAAACGGACGGGTTTGACAACCTGACACCCTCATGAGAATACTAAACAATCATTTAGCACACTAAACCATGGTTCAGCCAGCCCTCAAAGGCGCGCGGAAAGACCTCCTGCAGGATTTCCGCACCCGCTCGCTGCTCGAAGCGGCCCGCAAGGTCATCGCCGCCGGCGGCTTCGACGCCGTCACGATGGAGCGGGTCAGCGCCGCCGCCGGCCTCACCAAGGGCGCCGTCTATCTTTACTTCCGCAACAAGGATCATTTGATCCTGGCGGCGATCGAGGAAATGGCCGCGGAGATGGTGCGGCGGATTCAGGATCGGGTCGCTCTCGACGCGCCGCCGTGGGAGCGGCTGTGCCAGACGATACGGGCGCAGTTGGAAATCATGGAAGAGCAAAAAGACTTGCTGCGCGTGGTTTTGCTCGACCGCCGGCTTTTGCGCGACGGCGGCGGTCCGGCGCGGCGGCTGTTGAAATATCGCGCTCGGCATGAGGGGCGGTTGAGAAGTTTTCTCGATGAGGGAATCAAACAAAAAATCTTTCCGGCCATGGATGCAGCCGAGGCCGCTTTCTATATCAACGAGATGACGATCAGCACCGCCGGGCGGCGGATGTTGGGGCGAAGCCCCTGCTCTCTGGAGCGGGACGCCGAGAATTTGATCGGCTTCGTCGGCCTGCTCTTGCGCAATCATCAAAGCGGCGCGATGTCCGGGAGAGTCCGATGAGACGGGCGCTCGAAACAACGCTCGTCGCGGCGCTGCTCGTCGCCGCGCCGCTTGCCGGGTGCAACCGCGACACCGCACCGTCGAAAGCGAACGCGGCCAAGGCCGAGGCGCCGCTCGCCGTGACGGTCGCTCCGGTGCGCGCGCAGAAAGTCGCGCGCACGGTGGAATTCGTCGGCACGCTCTACGCCAACGAAGAAGTGACGGTCTCCGTCGAAGTGGACGGCAGGATCGCCTCTCTCGCCGCCGATCTCGGCGACCGCGTCGCCCGCGGGCAGACGCTGGCCAAGATCGACGACGCGGAGTTCCGTTTCGCCATCAAGCAAACCGAAAGCAATTTACGCGAGACGCTCGCCAGGCTGGGGCTGGAAAAAACGCCGCCGCCGGATTTCGACGTCACGCAGATTTCGCTGGTCACGCGGGCCAGGGCTGACCTCGACGACGCCCGGGTGGCGCTCCAGCGTTTCAAGACGCTGTATGACCGGCAGTTTGTCGCCGCCCAGGACTACGACACCGCGCAGATGCGCGCCAAGACGACCGAGGCGAATTACAAAAACAGCATCGAGGAAGCGCGGGCGGCGCTCGCCAATGCCGCAGCCAAAGAGGCGCAGCTTGAGACGGCGCATAAAAAATTGCGCGACACGACGATCGTCGCGCCGCTTGCGGGCTCGATCAGCAAGCGCTCCGTTTCGGCGGGAGAATACGTGAAGGTCGGCGCCCCTCTTTTCACCATCGTACAGGACAACCCGCTCAAGCTCCGCGGCATGATTCCCGAGCGCTTCGCGCCGGAAGTTCAGATGGACCAGGGCGTGGAGATCCGGGTCGATTCGTTCTCCGACGCGACGTTCAAAGGCCGGCTCACTCGCATCAGCCCGTCGTCCGATATCGCCAGCCGCTCGTTTCTCGTCGAAGGCCTGGTGGAGAATCCGGAGCGGCGCTTGAAGCCGGGATTTTTCGCCCACGCCGTCGTCATGACGCGCGTCGATCCCAACGCGTTGACGGTGCCGCAGCAGGCGCTGGTGTCGTTCGCCGGAGTCACCAAAGTGTTCGTCGCCGAAAATAACAGCGTCGCGCGCGAGCGCATCGTCCAAACGGGAACGAGAGTCGGCGCGAACGAAGTCGAGATTACCGCGGGGCTCAAGCCGGGCGAGCTGGTGGTCATATCCGGGCTCACGCGGCTCACCAACGGCGCCGCCGTCAAGGTCTCCGGGCCGGTGATGCCGCGCGAGGAAGAGAAACAAAAACCATGAGTCTACAACAACCATGACTCTAGCAGACATCTGCATCCGGCGCCCCGTTTTCGCCACCATGTTGATCGCAGCGCTGGTCGTGCTGGGGCTTTTTTCCTACTACGGCCTGGGCGTCGATCTCTATCCGAACGTCGATATCCCCACGGTCACGGTCACGGCCACGCTGAAAGGCGCCAGCGTCGAAGAGATGGAGACCGCCGTCACCAAGCCGATCGAAGACGCGATCAGCACGATCGACGGGATCGACGAGCTCCGCGCCGTCATCAAAGACGGCATCGCCGTCCTTACGGTGCAGTTCATCCTGGAAAAGAACGGCGACGTGGCGGCGCAGGAGGTGCGCGACAAGGTTTCCACGGTCCTCTCCCAGCTCCCCGTCGGCACCGACCCGCCGGTGATTCAAAAATTCCAGGTCGACGCCATGCCGGTGATGAAGATCGCCGTCTCGGGCAATCGCAACCTGCGCGAGATCAGCGAGATCGCGCGCAAGCAGATCAAGGAAGACATCGAGTCGCTGCGCGGCGTGGGCCAGGTGATCATCACCGGGCGTCAGGAGCGCGCGATCAACATCGACATCGATCCCGACCGGCTCGCCGCCTACAACCTTTCGATCGCCCAGGTCAAGCGCGCGATCCAGGCGCAAAACATCGAGATCCCGGGCGGCCGGATCGACGAAGGCCGCCGCGAGCTCGTGCTCCGCACCATGGGAAGGATCGCCCGCGCCGCCGATTTCGGCGACTTGATCGTCGGCAATTTCCAGGGCCGCCCGATCATGATCCGCGACATCGGCGCGGCGGACAACGGCGTGGTCGAGCAGCGAAGCCTGACGCGGCTCGACGGCGAGAACGCCGTCCAGCTCATCGTCAAGAAACAGTCGGGCACCAACACGGTGGAGGTCGTGGACCGGGTGAAGGCCCGCCTGGAACGGCTCCGCGCGGTGCTGCCGCAGGACATCCGGAGCGAGGTGATCGTCGATCAATCGCGCTTCATCAAAGCCTCGTACAAAGAGGTGAAGCTGCACCTGATCCTGGGCGCGATCCTCGTCGGGCTCACGGTCTTTCTCTTCATGCACGACTGGCGCAGCACGCTGATCGCCTCGGTCGCGATCCCCGCCTCGATCATCTCGACCTTCACGCTGATGCGCGTCATGGGCTTTACGCTGAACAACATCACCATGCTGGGCTTGATCCTGTCGGTCGGCATCGTCATCGACGACGCCGTCGTCGTGCTGGAAAACATTTTCCGCCACATCGAGGAGAAGGGCGAGCCGCCGATGAGCGCGGCGTCGAAGGCGACGCGCGAGATCGCCCTCGCCGTCATGGCGACGACGCTCTCGCTGATCGTGATTTTCGTCCCGCTCGCCTTCATGGCCGGCCGGGTCGGGCGCTTCTTTTCGAGCTTCGGTGTGACCGTGGCGTTTTCCGTCGCGGTCTCGCTGCTCGTCTCGTTCACGCTGACGCCGATGCTCAGCTCGCGCTATCTGAAGATCAAACACGGCGGCAAGGCGTCGAAGGAAAGCCGCATCTATTCGTGGATCGATAAATCTTACGGTTGGATTTTGGCTTGGTCATTGAAATATCGCTGGATCGTGATCGTCGCCGGCGTCGCCACCGTGCTCTGGACCTTTCCGCTCTTTTACGCCATCGGAAAAAATTTCATCCCGACCGACGACCAGAGCGAGTTCGAAGTGATCCTTCAGACTCCCGGCGGCTACACGCTGGACGAAACCGATCGGCTGCTGCGCGAGCTGGAAGCGCGCATTCGCAAGCTGCGCGGCGTGACGAAAATCTTGACGACGGTCGGCGATACGACCGGCAACGTCAAGCCCGGCCAGGGAGACGTGACGGCGGCGGACATTTACGTGCGGCTGCTGGATCTCTCGCAGAGGGACTACAGCCAATTCGACGTGATGGCGGACGCCCGCAGCCTCTTCCAGGAATATCCTGATCTGAGAGTCAGCGTCCAGGGTGTCAACTCCTTCAGCGGCGGCGGAGTCCGCCAGACCGACCTCGAGTTCAATCTGCGCGGCCCGAGTCTGGAGCGGCTGCAGGAGTACAGCGACAAGCTCATGGCGCGAATGCGCGAGGTGCCCGGCCTCGTGGACACCGACACGACGCTGTCGGTGCGCACGCCCGAGCTGCGCACGACGGTCGATCGCAAGAAGGCGTCGGGGTTCGGCATTCAGATCGCGGACATCGCCGACACCCTCCAGACCTTCGTGGGCGGAGAACCGATCTCCAAATACAAAGAGGAGGACGAGGAGTACGACGTCTGGCTGAGAGCGGTGAAGAAAAAGCGGAACGATCCGCAAGCCGTCATGAACCTCACGGTTCCCGGCAAGGACGGGCAGCTCGTAAGGATCGCCAACCTCGTCGAACTGCGCGAAGACCTGGGGCCATCGGAGATCGACCGCTACAACCGCCAGCGCAAGGTCACGATCGTCGCCAACCTTCTGCCCACGCTGCCGCTCGGCGAAGCGGTGGAAAAAATCCAGGGCTTCATCGCCGAGCTCGATCTTCCGCCCAACTACATCGCGGATTTCACCGGCCGGGCCAAGGTGCTGGCCGAGACCGGCGCGAACTTCCTCTACGCCTTCGGATTGAGCTTCATCTTCATGTACATGGTCCTGGCCGCGCAGTTCGAAAGCTTTCTCCATCCGATCACGATCATGCTGGCGCTGCCGCTGACCGTTCCGTTCGCGCTGCTGTCTCTGATTTTGCTGCGGCAGCCGATGGATATTTACGCGATGTTCGGCCTGTTCATGCTCTTCGGCATCGTGAAAAAGAACGGCATCCTGCAAATCGATTACACCAACACGCTGCGCGCGCAGGGAAAAGAGCGCGATCAAGCGATCATCGAAGCCAACCACGCCCGGCTCCGGCCGATCTTGATGACGACGTTGATGCTCATCTTCGGCATGCTGCCGATGGCGCTCGGGCGCGGTCCGGGCGCGGCCTCGCGCGCCTCGATGGCGAAGGTCATCATCGGCGGGCAGACGCTCTCGCTTTTGATCACGCTTTTGATCACGCCCGTGGCTTATTCTTTATTCGATGATCTGGGACGCGGCAGCGTCGTAAGCTGGCTCAAGCAGCGCGCCGGAGCTTGGGGCGATGCGTTGAGGGGCAGAGCGATCCAGCTTTATCACCGCGCCAACGGCAGATCGCGGCGGCGCTCCTAACTCTTCACTTTCCCTATGCCGGTCAAGTTATCTTTTGCGGGCGCGCTGTGGCGCTCGCTCCGCCATCGCAACTACCGGCTTTACCTCACGGGCCAGCTCGTTTCGGTCTGCGGCACGTGGATGCAGCAAGTCGCGCAGAGCTGGCTCGTCTATCGTCTCACCGGCTCGGCGACGCTCTTGGGCGTCGTCGGCTTCGCTTCGCAAATTCCGATTTTCGCCTTGAGC
>JBGPTS010000129.1:0-11159 GCA_041490745.1 Binatia bacterium
GCGCTCCCCGTGCGCCACTGTTTTCCGGCCCCCCCGCTCGGCTTTTTAAAATGGCCCTGGGGGGGGGGGCCCGGCCGCGCCGCCCCCCGACTCGGTCGCCACTATTGGAAAAACTTTCCCACCGCGCCGGATAGAATCAAGAGGTAAATCCCGAAGAGCAGCAGCGTGATGAGAAGATTTTTCTTCCATTGCTTGCTGAACGCGACGCCGAAGGGGATTCCGGCGATGAAGCCGATGATGTGCGCGGCGTAAGCGACGTTGTGATCGTAGCCGGGAATCCGGCTCGGGTCATAGACCACGACGACGTTGTAGATGAAATAGATAATCGCCACCAGCCCCTGCGGCGCGAGGAAGAGCCAGGAAAATTTTAGCGGGCTGACCAGCATCACGCACGCGGCGACCGTGAAGATCGCCGCCGAGGCGCCGAGCATGCCGGCGCCCGCCGGCATGAACGGAATGCTCAGCGCAAAAGCCAGGAAGCCGCCGGTAAAAAAATCAAAAGGTGCTTCGCCGGCCCGACGGTTTTCTCCAGAGTGTTCCCGAAAACGAAGAGAAACAGCATGTTGCCGAGAAGATGCAGCGGGCTGGCATGAACGAACAGCGCGGGCAGCAGCGTCCAGCCGCGCCCGTGAAAAAGATTCGTCGAGCTGAAAATCAGATTGTGCTCGGCGAACGCGGGCTGCTGCTGCCACGCCCAAACGCTGGCGACGATGCAAGCGAAAATCAAAACATAATTGGCTCGCATTATGCGCAGCCCAGTTCACGCGCGAGATTCACCAGCAGCTCCTCAAAATCATCGAGCGAGTTTTGGCGCGGCGAGGCGCCGAGATGCGGCGTGACGATGACGTTCGGGAAGCCCAGCAACGGATCGTCGGCGCGGCCCGGCTCTTCGTACGGCACGTCGAGGGCGAAGCCGCCCAGTCTTCCCGACGCGAGCGTCTCGATGAGCACGGCGCGGTCGACGAGCTGCGGCTGCGAGACGTTCACGAGCAGCGCGCCCGGTTTAATCATCTCGAGCTCGCGCCGGCCGATGATGCCGTGCGTCGCCGCGCCGCCGGGGAGATGGAGGCTCACGCAATCCGATTGCGCGAGCAGTTCGGCGAGGGAGACGTAGGTCGCGTGATAGAGCCGTTCTTCCTCCGCCGCGAGACGATTGCGCTGCGTGTAAACGATGCGCAGGCCGAATGCCGCGGCGCGGAGCGCGAGTTCGCGGCCGATCTCGCCCAAGCCGAAGATGCCGAGCTGCCGGCCGTAGAGCGTCCAGAGGCCGGGGACGCGCCCCCAATTGCCGTTGGCGGTGTGCGCGCGATCGAAAGTCGTCGGATCGAATCCGGCGACGCGGAGCTGCTCGACGCCGATTCGATTGGCCGTGCGCGCGAGCTTTCGCGCCAGCGCGAGCAAAAGCGCGATGGCGTGCACGGCCGTGGCCACGTAGGCGCGCCGCTTGACCGTGAGCACGCGGACGCCCGCGCGCTCGCACGCGGCGCGATCGATCGATGAGGTGACCGCGCCGTATTTCTGGACAATCTTAAGCGCGCGGGCCGCGGCGGCGATTTCCGCCGAGCCGATTTTGAATCCTTCCACGACGACGGCGCGCGCGCCCGCGAGACTTGCGCGTAGCGAGGCTTCGTCCACGACGAGCCGAACCTCGGCGGGATAAAGTCCGCCGAGGCGCGCGCGCAGCCGCTCGAGCCAGCCGGTAAAATCCGGCAGGTCGTGCGCGACGAAATGGGCGAATGCCGCCGTGCGCGCGGCGGGCGTGTTCGGATCGAGAATGACCTGGATGATTCGCAAAAACGGATCGTCTTCGACGACGATGATGGGACGAAAAGTTGCCATCTACAATGAGCTACTTATATTCGAGGCGAATGCATTTTTAGGGCCGAAAAGTTCCGAGTTTCGCGTTCCGAGTTCCGAGTCAACCCGAAGCCCGGAACTCGAAACTCTCTTATTTCGATTCCGGGTCGATTTTCAGCGCGATCAGCACGCGCGTGAGCATATTATATGCGCCGACAAGCATCGTAAGCTCCACAACCTGACGCTCGCTGTGATGTTTGCGCAATTCGGCAAACGTTTCCTCCGCCACGTCGATGGCGCGCGTCATCGCATCGACGTAACGCAGCAGCGCGCGCTGCTGCTCGGTGAATAATCGCGACGAATGCCACTCGGCCAGCGCGTCAACCTGTTCTTTTGTCAGACCTTCCTTGAGAGCGTAAGTCGAAGCATGCGTGGCGAGCACGTAGTCGCAGCGGTTCAAAATCGCCACGCGCATCACGACAAGCTCGCGGCTCCGACCGTCGATCTCGGTCCCATAGCGCACGGCCTGGTTCAGCTCGAACCACGCGGCGGCGAGAGCCGGGCTGTGGAGCATCAAGCGATAGATGTTGATCAGCCGGCCGCCGCGCGCGCCGCGGATTTTGTCGATGAGACCGGCAAGCTCCGGATTGTTTTCGTCGATCAGAGGAACGCGCGCCATGAAGCTTTCTCCCGCCGGACGGAATTCCAACTTATAAATACGCGCCGCTCGTTGCAAGCGGAACTTTCATTGACAGCTTCGCGGAGCCGGTGTTATCCATGGGGCGAAAAGAATGGAGGTGTGCCATGCCGCTTCATGCGAAGAGAGAAAGCGTGCCCGAACGGAAAGCCACGCGAGCCGGCAGCGAGGGCGAAGGCTCGATGATTTCCTACAAAGGCTACGGCAACGAATGCAGCTTGATGATCGCGATGCGCGCGCCCGGCTATCACACGCGCCCGCACGTGCACGAGTCGGAGCAGATCAACTACGTGCTCGACGGGGAAATTTGGTTTTTTGTCGAAGGGCAGGGCTTCCACTGCAAAAAGGGAGATTTTCATCGAGTCCCGGCGAACAAAGTTCACTGGGCGTGGAACCACTCCAACCAGGAGGCGACCGTCGCCGAGGCGCACGCGCCGGGGCTGATCGGCGAGCGGGCTGGGCAGGGCGCGGTGGCGCTGTTCGACGAGGGCGAGAAGCCCGCCATCCGCGGCCCCGGCGCGAACCGCTACGTGCCCTATGATTCGACCGCCGTCGAAAAGAAATATTTCGGCAAGTAAAAAATGTTTCGCCGCAGGCTTCCGATCGCCGCGCGGGCGCTCGTAGCGCTCATCGTCGCGCTCCTCGTCGTTCTGTCGGCGCCGCCCGCACATTCTCAGGACGCGGCGCGCATCCGCTACGGCGTGACGGCTTCGGTCGCGCACCTTCCCGTCGTCGTCGCCAACGAAACGGGGCTGTTTAAAAAATACGGTTTCGACGTGGAAGTCATCCACATCCGCGGCGGCGCGCTGATCACGATGACGATCATGAGCGGCAGCGTGCAATTCTCCGGCGCCGGCGCCGAGTCGGTCGTGGCCGCGCGCATCGAAGGCGGCGACGTGGTCATGCTGGCCTGCCCGGTGGATCAGGACGCGGTCTATCTCGTGGCGCGGCCGGAAATCAAAAGCGCCGCCGATCTCAAGGGCAAGGCCACGGCGGTGACGCGTCTCGGCTCGACGACGCATTTTTATCTCCGCAGCGCCTTGAGCCAGCTCGGTCTCGACGAGAAAGACGTGACCATTTTGCAGCTCGGCGCCGGCGGCGAGATCGCCGCGGCGATGGCGGCCGGAAGAGTCATGGCGTCGGCGCTCACTTTTCACAACGCGTTTCCATTCATGCAGATGGGCTGGCCCATCCTCGTCGATTTGTCGAAAGCCAAGGTCGATTTTATCTATCCGTCTTCGTGCGTTGCCAGCAGCCGCGCCTTCGTCAAAAGCAACGCCGCTCTGGTCGAGCGTTTTCTCAAGGCGTATCTCGAAGCGCTTCGCGTGATTAAAAAAGACGCCGCCGCGACCGAGCGCATTTTCAAAAAGTGGCAGCGTGAAACCGATTCTCTGGTCATCAAGAAAACCATCGAGGTCTATGCGCCGCTGTTCAAGGCCGTGCCGTACGTGCCGGACAAAGGGCTGGAGATCGTGTTGCGCGAGCTGGCGCGCCGGCGCGCCGTGCCCAAGGAATTCACCAATCCCGATATGTTCAGAGACCACGGGCCGCTGGAAAAAATCGTCCGGACCGGCTGGATCGATCAACTCTACAAGGGAGGTGCTCAATGAAACGCTGGGGGATTATCGTTGGAGTAACGCTTGTCGTCGTCGCCATCGGAACTTTTGTCGCTTTTCGGTTCGCCGTCAACCTGCTCAAGGACAAAATCGCCGTGGCGCTGGGCCCCGGCGGCGAGCTACGCGAGATCAAAGTCGGCTGGAACTCGATCGAGCTGGCGGGGCTGAGCATCCAAGCGCCCAAAGATTGGCCGGCGGCCAAGACGCTCGAAGCGGAGCGCGTGACGATCGTGCCGAGCCTCCGGAGTCTGTTCACCGACCAGATCAAGATCGCGTCCATCACGATCGAAAAACCTTACATCTCCGCGCTGCGCACGCCGGGAAAACTCGCCATCGTGCCGAGCCTGATCAAGCCCGGCGAGAAAGAGAAGCGGCGTGAGAGCCAGGCCGCCGCGCGGACGGTCGCGATCTCCCGGTTGGAATTGAAAGACGGCGTCATGGAAGTGTACGACGCGACCGTGGGCCGGCCGCCGGTGAGGATCCGACTGGAGGCCATTCACGCCGTCGTGCGCGACGTGGTCGCGCCGGCGTTAAAAGAAAAATCGGAATTTGAAATCGACGCCGTCGTCAAAGGCGCCAAGCGCGACGGGCAGGTGAAAATTTCCGGCTGGCTCGCCGAGCTGGGACGGGATTCTTCGTCGCAATTTATTCTGAGCGGCGTTGATCTCGTGAGCCTGCAACCTTATCTGGTCAAAAAAGGCGACGTGCGCGTCGAGAAGGGCAGCGTGGATTTAAATCTCAAATCCGAGGTGAGGAACAATCAGCTCGACGGCAAAGGCAAGCTCGTAATCCGCGAACTTCAGCTCGCGGATTCGGGCGGCTTCATGGGCACGTTCATGGGCATGCCGCGCAACGCGGTGGTCAACTCGTTGAAGGACAAAAAGGGCGTGATCGATATCGATTTCGCTCTCAAGGGCGACGTTACCCATCCGAACTTTTCGCTCAACGAGGCGCTCTCGACGCGCATCGCCGCCGGCGTGGCGGGACAACTCGGCGTCTCGATCAAGGGATTGGCCGAGGGCGTCGGGACGCTTGGCGGCAAGAGCGCGGAAGGCGTCGGCAAGGCCGCCGGCGGCATCGGCTCGGCGGTGCGGGATTTGTTCGGTGGCGGGGAAAAGAAATAGTTTCGAGTTCAAAGTTCCGAGTTCAAAGTTGCGGGAAAGAGTGGTGCCGGGACAATAAAAGGGGCGTTCACCCTTCGACAAGCTCAGGGCGAACGAATCTTGCTATAAGATTGTCCGTTCGTGGTGACCCCGCCCTTGAACCTTGAACGTTGAACCCGGAACTCGAAACTCTTATTCAGAACGGCGCGCCGGGCGACGCGCACACAACGTTCAATACCGCCTGGCGCTTTTCATCCCGCACAATTTTAAACGCGCGCGCCAGCGCCGCCGGCAGCTCCTTCGGTTGCGTCACCGCCTCGCCGTAGCCGCCGTAGGCCTCGACCAACTGCTCGTGCCGCGCGTCTACTGTGAAGCGCGTGAGGGGAAAATTTTCCGTCCGCGCGGCCCAGCCCTTCGGGTGCACCGCGCGCGTCGCGGCCCGCGGCGCGTTCCAGCCGCCGTTGTTGCAGACGACGACGAGAATCGGCAGATCGTACATCGCCGACACCATGTGGCAGGCGCTCGGATTGTTGAAGATGTAAGCGCCGTCGCCGACCACCGCGACGACGTTTTTTTCGCGCGCCGCAAGCTTGGCGCCGAGCGCCGCGCCGAGCCCCCAGCCGAGCGATCCCGCCACCGGCACGGAAAAATAATTTCCCGGCCGGCGCTTCTCGTAGTACGGCAGCTTGAGATCGTATTCGTTGACCATCAGGACATCGTCGTGCAACTCGTTCAAGCAGTAGGACACCCATTCGAGCGTGATCGCGGGCGCGCTTCCTTTCGCGAGCGCTTCGTCGCGCCAGTCTTTGCGCCGGCGCTCATGCTCTACGCGAAGCCGCTCGAAGCGCGCGGAGATTTTGTTTTCGTTTTGCGGGCGCAATTTTGTCATAGCGGCCGCCAATTGGCGGCAAGCCGTTGCCGGCCGCGCGGCGATCGCAAGATGAGCCGGAAATCCCCAAACGGGATAACGGGCGTGGAGCGGATCGACGCCGATGTGAATCGCACGCGCGTCCGGCTTTAAATTTTGCGCCGAGGCGAACCACGGCACGTCGCATTCGACGACCACGATCACATCGGCGGCGGAGAGAAACGGCGCCGGATCGTAGCCCTGGTGCAGCGGATGATCGGCGGGAAAATTCACGTACTCCGGCTGCGAATACTCGACGACCGGCACGGCGAAGGACTCGGCCAGAGCGACGAGCGCGGCGACCGCGTCGGGATCGGCGCCGGCGGCGCGCGCGATGATAACGGGAGACTCCGCGCCGGCGAGCCATGCGGCGGCCTGTTCGATCGCGTCGGGATTCGGGTGCGCCGGCGCCGCCGGCACAATCGGATTTTCATCGAGTACGATTTCGTCGTGCGCTTCGGCCAACACTTCGCGCGGCAAAGTGAGATAGACCGGCCCTTTGGGATCGGTCATCGCGAGCGTGAACGCGCGCCGGACGGCGCTTTCGAGTTGCGCGAAATTTCTCAGCTCATAGTCCCATTTGACGAACTCGCGCACGATCGTGCCCTGATCGAAGGACTCCTGTGCCCAGTGGATGAAGTTGTCGCGGCTGCCGATAAAACCCTGCTCGGTGATCGGAGTACGCCCGGCCGTCAGAATCAGCGGGATGCGCGATCGCGCTGCGTTGATCAACCCGCCGAGCGCGTTGGCGGTGCCGACCGTCGTGTGCACCATGACGACTTGCGGCTCACCCGTGACCATATAATAGCCGTGCGCCATCCCGACGGCGCACGACTCGTGCGGCACGGTGATCGGCTGGGGAAATTTTTTTTCTTCGACCGCGCGCTTGGCGAAGGCATCTATCAGGGGCGCGAAATCCGTCCCCGCGTTGCCGAAAAAATATTTGACGCCGAGGCGCGCAAGCAGCTCGAGGTATGCTTGCGCGGTGTTTTCGACCTTGAACTTTTGCATCCGCCGCTCTCCAGCCTCGACCGTAGCACACTTGATCGCGAACCGAAAAGAGATCGCTCGCTTGACACGGCGCGACCGTTTCGTCTAGATAAAGCGGATGTTTACTTTAAAAATGAAATCTTTTTGGATTATTTTCTGTTGGTTTTGTCCCGCCGCCCTATTTGCGCAGGAGCTCGTTGTCATCAATCACGGCGGCTCGGCGGCTTACCAGGCGCCCCTTCGGGCGGCTAAGGAAGAGGGCGGCTTGTTCGAGAAATACGGCGTCAAGGCCGAGCTTGTCGGCGTCCAAGGCGCGTCCCGGCAGATCGATGATTTGCTGCGCGGCCGCGCGCAGTTCTCTCACGTCGTGGCAGTCGGCCCGGTCGCCGCCGCTCTCGCCGGGGCGGATCTCGTCATCGTCGCCGGCGCCTTCAACAAATTTCCCTGGAGCCTGGCGGCGCGGAAGTCGATGGACCAGCCCGCCGACCTTCCGGGCAAAAGAATCGGCATCGCGGAACCCGGCGGGTACGTCGAACTGTCCCTTCGGGCGGCTCTGAAGGAATGGAAAGTGCCGCTGCAAAAGGTGGCGTTCGTTTCCAGCGGCGACGCGGCGGCGCGGCGCGACGCATTGATCGCGAACCGGGTCGACGCCACGCTGCTGATGCCGCCCGAAACATTTTATGTCGAAAGACATCAGCTGCGAATTCTCGCCCACCTGGGCGAGTTCAATCCGGGCATCCCGCTCGACCTCCTGGTCGTGCGCCGTTCGTATCTCGCAACGAACCGCGCCGTCGTCAAGCGCGTCTTGCAGGCTTACGTCGAAGCGGTGCGCCTGATGCAGTCGGACAAGCAGAAAGCCCTGGCCGTTTATCGCCACATGCTGGAAGAGGACAACCCAACAACCCTGGAGGCGATCCATGAGTCTCTGGCGCGGCACTTTTCCTTTCCGCCGCGCGTCAGCAGAGAGGGTTTGCGTCTAACGGCGAATTTAATCGCCGAGCAGCGCGGAGTCGCCAAGCGGCCGGCCGACATCATCGAGCACCTGGTGGACGAGAGCCTGCTGGGCGAGCTGGAACGCGAAGGTTTTTTCCAAAACCCGCGATAAAAATTCTCGGCGACGAAAATTTATCGATCGGCACCGGTCAATTTTTTCGGCGGCTGGACAAACATCACCAAAACGGCCGAAGCCAGCAGCGCGCCGATGAATAGCGTAAACGAAACCGAGTAGCTGCCGGTCGCGTCGAAGAGATAGCCGAAAAACGGCGCGCCGCCGCCGGCGAAAATTTGCGTCAGAAGCATGCCCATGCCGCGCACCGCGCCGAGCGAGAGCCGGCCGAAATAATTCGCCCAGATGACTTCCCGCAGCACAAAGCCGCCGCCGAGTCCGATGCCGTAGAGAAAAAAACCGGCGTAAACCAAGCGAAGGTCCGTGGAAGCAAGCACCAGCGCCAGGCCGGCGACCTGAATTAAAAATTGCGCGGCGGCCGCCTTGCGTATGTCGATGCGCTCGGAGACCAAACCCCAAGGGAGCGTGAAGGCCGCCTGGGTGAAGGCGATCGTGCTCATGATGCCGGCGGCGGTGAGCGGCGAATAGCCGATGTCGGTGACGAAGGCGAAGACGTGAAGATTGAGTCCGGCGATGCCGATATTGGCGACGCCGAACGTCACGACGAGAAGCCAGAAGGCCCGCGTGCGCAAAGCTTCCGCGCGGCTCCACGAGACGTCGGCCAGGAGGGCGGGGCTTCGCGCTGCGGCTCTACTCTCGCCCTCCGCCGGCGCCGCGCCGGGACGCGGCGGCGCCTCGCCGTCGGGAGTCAGGCCCATATCCTCCGGGCAGCTGCGAATAAACACCAGCGCCGGCCACACCACCAGCGCCAGCGTCAGAACGCCGAAAACGGTCCACGCGCCGCGCCAGCCGACCCAGACAAAAAGCGTCGCGGCGAAAAGCGGCATGCTGACTTTCGCGATTCCGGTGCCGAGATTGGCGACGGCGATCGCGCGGCCGCGCTTGCGGACGAACCAGCGCGAGATGATGACCATGACGACGAGCGACCCCATCAGCGTGTCGCCCACGACGACGACCGTGCAGCGCAAAAGGAAGAATTGCCAGAATTCGCCGACCAGGCTCAATAGAACGTAGCCGAGGCTCGCAACGAAAGCGCCGATGACGATAATCCTCCGGCCGCCGCTGCGATCGACGAGCGCGCCGACGGCGGGCGCGATAGCGGCGGCGACAAGCATCTCGCCGGTGCGAACGAGCGAGAAGGCGCCGCGCGAGACGCCCAGGTCTTCGGTGACGGGTTTGAGAAAAACGCTGAGAGTGCTGGAGAGAGAGAAAGCGCCGGCGATCTGCGTGAGAACGCCGACGGCGACGATCCACCAGCCGTAAAAAAAGCGCCGCCTCGCGCCGTAGCCGCGCTCGTCCTGTAAGTTCACGCTCGAACCGCCGCCTTCCCTCTTAAGAGAGATCCTTCACTTCGTTCAGGATGACAACAATGCGGAATGTCATTCTGATCCCTTCGCTTTCTGTCATGCTGAGCGACGCGAAGCATCTCTCTTTTCCGCTCAGGGCAGGCTCCGCGAAGAATCTCGATGGTCTTGCTTACCATACCATCGGACGCGAAGTAAAAAGCGCTTGACGGGGCGGGAATTGGGGATTAGGGATTGGAAAGCAGGGATTAGGAATTAAAAGGCAGGATTTGGGAATTAGGGATTAGGAATTGGCGAGTCGGATCGGCAACGACCTCTTCAACCCCAATTCCTAATTCCCAACTCCCGATTCCCAGAGGAGGCAAGCCATGTTTATCTGTTTATCGCCCGGCGGCCAGATGATCACGAACGGCGCGGCACGCATCGACGCGCTGCTTGTCGGCACGGTCGATGGGATTTTTTCTTTCGCGCGCAGCGGCGCGGCGTGGACTCAGCGCGGGAAATTTCTCCCCGGCGAGCACGTGAGTGCGCTCCTCTTCGAGCCGTCGAGCAAGACGCTCTTCGCCGGGACTTTCGGCGCGGCGCTTTTCGCGTCCGGCGACCTCGGCCGCAATTGGGAGAGGCGCGATTCCGGCCTTCGAGGCATGGAAATTTATACTCTCGGCTGTCAGGAAGTCGCGGGCAGGCCGCGACTCTACGCCGGAACGCAGCCGGCGCATCTTTTCTATAGCGACGATCTCGGGCGAAACTGGACGGAGCTTCCCGGTTTGCGCCAGGTGCCCGGCGTCGAGCAGTGGACTTTTCCCGGCCCGCCGCACCAGGCGCATGTGAAGAGTCTGGCGTTCGATCCGCGCCGGAGCGAGACGATCTACGCCGCGGTCGAAGTCGGCGGCTTCTTAAAAAGCGACGACGCCGGTAAAAGTTGGAAGACGGTTTCAGGCTTGAACCCCGACGCGCATCGCGTCGTGGCGCCTCCCGGCGATTCGGGAAAAATTTATTGCGTCATGCCGACGACCAACTGCGGGCCGGAAATCACCGCCGGGGTTTGCGTAAGCTCGGACGGCGGCGCGAAGTGGCAGAGCCTCACGCCTCGGGATTTCCGCATCGGCTACGTCGATCCGCTGCTGATCCATCCGCGCGACGGGCGCGTCATGTTCGTCGCCGGCGGCAAGACCGGCCCCGGCACTTGGAGAAAGCTGCACACGGCCGACTCGCGGATCGCGCGCAGTCGCGACGGGGGGAAGAACTGGGAGATTTTGCACCGCGGCCTGCCCGAGCATATCCGCGGCAACGTCGAGGCGTTTTCCATGGACTCCTGGAACGGCGGTTATGCGCTATTCGCCGGCACGACGGACGGCGAAGTTTTCTCCAGCGAGGACGAAGGGGAGAGCTGGAAAAAAATCATCCAGGGGATCGGCGCGGTCTCCAAGGCGCATCACTATCACAACCTCGCGATATCGGCGGCGTGAGGGTGAATCTCCTGCTACCTGATTCGTTCGTGCTTCGACACGCTCAGCACGAACGGTCGACGAATGGTCAATGCACAAGTGACCGCTCGCCCTGAGCTTGTCGAAGGACGAGCAAAGTTGAAACCATTCTACCTCTGTCTCCCGTACAGC
>JBGPTS010000130.1:0-11023 GCA_041490745.1 Binatia bacterium
GAACTTGCCGGTGCCGAGCCAATCGGTCGCCTGGCGCCGCTCCTGGGAGACGACCATATCCATCTCGCTCCACAAACGCCGCACGAACTCCGGCCCTAGCTGCGGATTATAAAAGTAGCGAACCATGTTCGGCGAGCCGGTGCCGGGCCTCTCGAACATCGCGATTTTTCCCTTCCACTTCGGATTCAACAGGTCCCAGTAGGAGCGGAACTCTTTGGGATCGAGCAGCTTGGTGTTGTAGAAGAGTCCGACGCCGGAAACGCTGCCCTCGTACATGAAAACGTATTGGCCCTCGCCGTCGGCGTAATGGTGTTTGCCGTTGAGCCATTTCGATTCGTCGGTCACTTCGGGCAGCACGAGAACGGGTTTCAGCGGATCGAGCACGCCGACGCGCTGAAAATCGTAAAACGCCCGGCCGCCGAGACCGCCGCTGTAAACGTCGGCGAGATATTTGCCGGCGCGCCGCTCGGCGATGATGCGCGGCATCAGATCGCCGACCTTGCCGCTGACCAGCACGGCTTTGAGGAAAGGAAATTCCTTCGTGAACGCCGCGACGATATCCGGGTGCGTGATTTCCATATCGCCCCAGATTCTCACCTCGCCCTCTTTCTTCGCTCCCGCGACGGTGTTTTTCCACGCCGCTTTGGCGTCGGGTTTCATCTCGGCAGCGTCCGTTTGATACGCCGCGAGAACCAAGGAGAAAAGCAGCGCCGCCGAAGTGGTGATCTGCTTCATAATATCTCCTTCTTTTCGTCCCACGCCTGTCGCATCGAGCTTCTAGCACGGGATCGATGGCCGCCGGGTTCAGTGGGGTGATATACCTTGAGGGAGCTTGAATAGCCAATCCGGGTCGTATCGCGCTTTCACTCGCTGCAATCGTTTGTAGTTCGAACCGTAGTAAGCTTGCTGCCAATCCACCAGCTCGGGATCGATGTAATTGACGTAGGCCCCGCCGTTTGCGTGCGGGCGCATCGCGCGGTGGAAACTGCGCAGCCAGGCGAGGCTATTTTCTCCGGCTTCGCCCGATCCGCCGTCCTTCCAATAGGCGAGGTACTGGGCGTTGAAGAGCGCGCCGCGGTGCACAAAGGCGGTGTCGTGCGAAGCCACTCGCCCAATGGCGCCGCCGAACGCGTCGAACGTGATGCTGCCGTGGACAAGGCCGCGCGTCGCGTGTCCCTGCTCCGCGTAGTGGATGACGGCGGCGGAGGCATTGGAAGACAGGGGTTGGCTGAAAAAATCAGACTTGGCTGCGAATGCGTCGCGCTGGAGATTCCCGCGCGGCGCGTCGGATGGCAGTCGGCATTCATCGACGCGCCAGCTCGTGCAGCCCGCGAGCGCAAGCATCGCCCGAAGGTGGCTTTGCGTTTCGATCCTGCGGGACGACTCGGAGCCTGTCGCGCCGATCAGTTTGTCGAGCAAGGGCTCGAGATCGCGCTGCGAGCCGAGAGAAACGATCAGGACATTTACGCCGGGAGTTTTTCCGGTCGGATCGGTGTGAAACCGGTAATGAGACCAAACGTGATCCGGCGCGGTTGGTCCCCAATTTTGCCAAGAGCGAAGGACCCTGGCGGCTTCCGGCCACGGCCATTCCAATGTCACGTGGGTAATGTCTTCGGCGGGATGGGTTCGAAAGATGAACGACGTCGCCACGCCGAAATTGCCTCCTCCGCCGCCCCGGCACGCCCAGTAAAGATCCGGATCGGAGTTCGCATTTGCAGTCCGGATCTTTCCGTCGGCCGTGACCATGTTGACGGCGACGACATTGTCGCAAGTCAGGCCGTACGCCCGGCTCACCACTCCAATTCCGCCGCCGAGGGTTGAGCCGGCGATCCCGACGGTCGGGCACAACCCCGCGGGAACCGTCACGCCGTTTTTGGCAAGCTGATCGTAAACATCGATCAACACGGCTCCGGCGCCGACGCTTGCCGTCTTCGCAGCCGTGTTGACCGTCACCTGATTCATGCGACTCACATCGACGACGAGCCCGGGCCCCGTTGACCAGCCGGCATAGCTATGTCCGCCGCCTCGCGCGCGCACCGACACACCGGAACGGCGCGCAAAGGCGAGGCACTCGCGGACATCGAACGGATTCTCACAAAAGGCGATCGCCGCAGGACGGATCGCGTCGTAGCGCGGGTTGTAGAGTCTTCGCGCCGTTTCGTATCTGCTGTTTTCCGGCAGCACCACTTCGCCGGCTAATCCTCCGGCCAGGGCGTTCCAGGGTACGGCGCGCGCGTCGGCGCTCGCGCTGCCGCGCCCTCGCGCGCTCAACCAACCTGCAGCGGCGTCGAAGGCGATAACCTTCAGAAATTGTCGGCGTTGCATCCGCTCGCCGTTCCTCGCTAGACGCTCCGCCGAGGATCGGCGTACAACTCGTCGATAAATCCGGCGTCGTCCAACTCCCGTAAATAATGCAGATCCCACAACGCGAGCGGGCTAAGCTCCTTCGCCTTGGGATCTCTCATGCAGCATAGCGTGTAAGCATTGGCGATACCCCGATAATCCGGATACGGCTTCGGCTCGAGCCTGGCCACGCCGTTGGTGCTCGCGCGCGCCGCTTCCGCGACACGCCGCCGGAGTCCGTCCAGAATCCGCTCGGTATCCTCCCGCCGCGTGCGCGCGAAATGAATGCCCAAGACCAGCGCCTTGACCAGCCGCTCGCCGAGTCGGTCTTTGCGTTTCAAATTCGCCGGCGTGCTCGTGAGCGTCGGGCCGGTGATCATCGGCAGCGGCTCCAGATCGAGAACGTGGAAGCCCGCCTGCTCGTACTTTGCCGTGCCGCCGGTGACAAAGGTGGCGTCGGCTTTCCCCGACTGGAGACTCTCCAACTGCGCCGTGCGAAATTCTTTCATCGTCTCCGCCACCTCCACCCACTCGACTTCATCGACGCCGAGGCCGGCGCGCATCAGGTAGATCATGTGATTGCCGCGCAGGTGATGATACCCGCCGATGGAATCGACCAGCGGCGTGTCACCGATTCTCTTGCCGCGCAGATCGGCGACGGATGCCATGCGCCCGCGCGACACGAGCTTGTCGTTGACGCTGTTCGACGGCGACGCCAGACAGACCATCGGCTTTCGGCGCGCGACCAAGGCGTACGGCGTGATGTGATTTCCCGAAACAAAATCGACGCGGCCGTCGAAGAGCGCCGCTTCCGCGAGGCTCGAGCTGTCGCAGTATTCAAACTCGACTTTCATGCCGAGCTGCCGCCAGATGCCGGCTTGCTCGATCACTTCCCAGATCGGCAAATGCGAATGCGAGCGGAAAAAACCGCGAATCTCGACGGGGTCGTAAGTTTTTTCAGACACATCTCCTCCTATTTCAGCACTTCGTTCAAAAGCTGCTGCACGGGCTTCGGATCGAGAAAGCCGACGACGCGATACTTTCTGCCTTCGGCGCGGCGCGCTTCCGGCAGGACATCGACCTTCGGAATATCGATCCGCATCGAGTCCGACGGCTCCACTTCCTTCACATTCATCACGCGCTGCCAGAGCATTTGCCCCTGCCGCGACAAGTACCAATTGATAAAAACGCGCGCCGCGTTGGGATGGGGCGCGCGATTGATGAGCGCGATGACGCTGCTGCTGCCGCCGCCGATCGTGCCGCCTTCCTTCATTTGCGCCGGCGGGACTTCCGCGACCGGGAGGCCCTGCTTCTGCGCGAGGTCGAGATCGCGGCAGTAAAAACAGACCGGGAATTTCCCCGTGGCCAGCCAGTTGGTTCCCTGGCTACGGTCGCGGAACAGCGTCGCGTCCATCTTGCCCAGAAGCGTCTTGAGAAATTCCGCGCCGACTTCGGGATCGTAGTAAAGCATTAAAACCGGCGTCGGCAGCGCCGCGCCGCGCGGATCCATGACTAAAATTTTTCGCTGCCATTTCGGCTGGACGAGATCCCAGTAAGAAACGATCTCGCCCGGACTCATGAGCTTGGTGTTGACGGCGAGGCCGGTCGTGGAGACGGAACCTTCAAAGATGAGAATGTATTTGTTCTCCGGATCGCCGTACCAGTGTTTGCCGCCGTACCACTTCGTCGGGTCGGAGACTTCGGGCAAAATCAACGCCGGCGCGAGGGGGTCCAGCGCCTTCGCCAGATACAGCGTGCGCGGCGCGTTCGGCCCGCTGGCGATCACATCGGCCAAATATTTTTCCGCGCGTCTCTCCGCGAGGATCCGCGCCGTCAGGTCCGCGGCCCTGCCGCCTAAGGCGTTCACCTTGATTTCGGGATAATCTTTGTTAAAAGCGGCGATGATGTCCGGGTGGGTGATCTCCGAGCCGCCGTAAGCGGCGAGCTGCGCTTCTTTCTTCGCGGCCTCGATCGTTCGCGCCCACTCGACTTTCCATCCGTCCGCTTCGGCGGCGAACAGCCGCTCGGCGTACGACCAGAGCAGAAAAGAAAGGATGAAGCTTACGACCACGAGCCGTCCTTACCAAACACCTCAAGACTGTGCAATCCCGCGGTGATTCCCGGTTTGAGCCCATTGTGCGTGCGGGTATGAACGGTTTGCGAACCGCTACTGCGCTTGACGCGCGATTCGAATAGTCTTAGTACGTTCTTGGGTTCGAAGGCCTCAATCGCCAGGAGGAGGGCGCCTTATGAAACGCATACGCCGCGTCATGCATGCAACCGATTTTTCTCGCGCGTCGAGCCGCGCGCTCGACGCGGCCGTGAGTTTCGCCAGGGCCAATAAGGCCGAGCTGCTCGTGGCTCACGTGCTGGTGCCGAGCCTTCCCTATCCCGCCGACGGCGAGGCGGACCCGGCTTTTTACGTCGAGCTGGAGCAAAACGCGCGGCAGCAGGCCGAGGCCGCGCTGGAGAAGCTCACGAACAAAATAAAAAAAGCGCGGGTCAAAGCGAGAGGGCTTTTGCTCAAAGGGACGGCGCACGAGCAGATCGTGCGCGCGGCAAAAAATCGGCGCGCCGACTTGATCGTCATCGGGACGCACGGGCGCACGGGTATTTCAAAGTTGCTCATGGGGAGCGTCGCCGGACGGATCATCGCGGAAGCGTCCTGCCCGGTGCTGACGGTGCGGGGGAAATAGGATTTCAACGAGAATTTATGATTCCACTGCCGGAAGAGATCGAAAACTACGCCGAGCGCCATACGCGCGGGCTTTCCGAGCTGCACGCGCGCGTGTGGAAGGAGACGCACGAGAAAACCAAATCGCCCAAGATGATGGTCGGGCCGCTGGAGGCCGCGCTGCTGAGACTCCTCGTGCGGATTACCGCGGCGAAAAGAGTGCTGGAGATCGGCATGTTCACCGGCTACAGCGCGCTCGCGTGGGCGGAGGCGCTGCCGGAGGACGGCCGGATCGTCACCTGCGACGTGAATCCCGAGACGACCGAAATGGCGCGCCGCTACTTCGCCGCGAGTCCGCACGGCAAGAAGATCGAGGTCAAGCTCGGCCCGGCGCTGGAGACGCTGACAACTCTCAAAGGGCCGTTCGACATCTGCTTCATCGACGCCGAGAAGAGTGGCTACGACGCGTACTACGACGCCTGCGTCGAGCTCACGCGGCGCGGCGGCCTGATCGTTCTCGACAACATGATGCAGGGCGGAAAAGTTTTGCATCCCGAAAACGACAAAGTGCGCGGTATCGCCGCGCTGAACGAGCGTATTCTCAACGACGAACGCGTGGAAAACGTCCTGCTCCCCGTCCGCGACGGGATCATGCTGTGTTACAAGCGGTGACGCGTCGGAGACTGTTACGAAGCTCTCAAATTTTGCTCGTGCCACAGCCCACGAAAACTTGTCTGTCGTTTTCCCTTGACAGGTAACTACCAACCGTACTATTACCCCGCCGGGTACTTCTATGCGGTTTATTGGTGACACCGGATACACCGGTCTCCTGAAGTTTTTTCGTAAACAGACTGAATTCGGATTTCATGCGCGCGCTTACCGAGAATTTTCCTGCGAGACTTGAGCGGAGCAAAATCAAAGCGAGGACAAATCTCATGTTTGAGCGACAAAGCGGGATGATCGCGGTCCTATCGGCAGGGCTGGCGGTGTTTTTGCTCTCCGGATGCGCCGCTCTCCGGCTTTACGACGAGAACAAGGCGAAGATGAGCGCGAGCGTCAAGGAGAAGTACTCCCAGGCAGATGTAGTCGGAGTGATCGACGTCGAAAAGAATAATCTCGATGCACTTCACGCCGAGGAGCTGAAGGTCGTGCGTGATAATTTCAGCTTGCAGTTAGATTTGAGCCTTCTGGAGCTAGCGGACAATGATTCGCCGATGGCGGAAACCTGGCAAGACGAAATCGAAGCGTCCATAGGTGCTCTTGGCTTTGCCGATAGCGCGCACATACGCAGGTTTTTGAACGGCAGCGACGAGCAGTCCCTGCGTAGTCCAGAGCTCGAAAGACTTAGTCGGCTCATCCAAAGGGCGGCTGGCCAAAATCTCGTAGAATGCAAGCCGGACGGGACATTGCCCGCAGGGTTGACGTTTCTTCCCGGCGTGACGCCACAGGAAGCTACGCGTGCTAAAGCGCGTTACGAAATTTACAAGACGGTCTGCAAGAAATTGCAGGAGGCAGAGGGGGTACTGGCGCTCCGCCAAGGTAAGCTTAAGAAAGCCAAAGATGATTGGGAGAGCGCGAAAACTGCTTTGGCCGATAGAAGGGCAAAACTAGACGAGGCCAAGAAGAAGGTCGCAGACATCATGGCTGAATACGAAGCCGCAGTGGAGAAAGTCAAGAAAGCAGGGGCAACGGGCGAGGCCGTGCGGAATGCCATCAAGGAAGCAGCCGACAACCTCCGTTCCGCTGTCGAAGTCACCGGAACTTTGGCGCCCCAAGTCCTGTCCGAGAAACGGCTGTCATCGATCGTCACGCTTCTCAATGCGGCTGCGAGCGAGCAGACCCAAGTTGAGCACAATCCGGATTTGGCTAAGGCCGTCCTTATGGTCAACGGATTAGCCTCGCTGTCAGGCGATGTAGCCGAGCTTGTGGCGAAAGCCAAAGCCCCGAGCGTCAGCAACCTTCTGATCGAGCTGCAGCATCAGACTGTGTTGATGGAACACGCGAAAGCCGTGGAGACCCTGGAAGAGCAACGCGTCCATATCCGGGAAAGCAAATACGCCGCGTATCTGGAAGAGGCGGATTTGCTCCTGGCATTCCGCGATGCCCTCTGTAGTCTTGCGTTCTATGTAGTCAAGAAAAAGCATCCCGGGGAAGCCTGTGACCAATTCGAAGTCACGCAGGAAAAAGGCGGCGACACCAACGCGGTCTGGGTTTGCCGTTTCTCTTCTAAAGATTCGGTCATCGATAACGATCCGGTCGACAAAAAATGCCCGCTATTTAAACCTTGGAATGCATTCCTCAAGCAGCCACCGTCAGACAATGCCGGACGGGAGTTTTTCAAGGCCCTTGCCAACTACAGTCGCCTTTTTCCGGTGCGTGCGTCTCAGATCGAGCAGGATTTCAATCTGATCGATCTGCAACACAAGCAAAATCTTGCTTCTCGGGAGATGGCTCTCCGTGCCTGGAACAATCTGGCTGCCGTGCCGATCGATCAATTGAGTGCTTATTACCAAGCCGGCCTCAAACCCGAAGTCATCGCCGATTTGATCGTTAAAGCTCTAGGTTTCACGGCCATAACGGCAGGAGTGAGCAGCAGATGAATATAAAAAATGTGATTTGGACATTATTTTTCTCGCTCATAGTGGGTGTATTCACAGGTTGCGCGAGTTCTGTAGAAGTAAGAGAGCTTGCGGACAAAACCGCAGCCAACGTTGGAACTATCAGCGTCCATCTGCAACGTTTAGCGCAAAATAGCCGCGAGGTCGCCGAATTGAGGGCGGCAAATATTTCACGCCTCCATGCTGCTAACGCACACTTACGGGCTCGTTATGAGTATGATTTGGCGTTGACAAGAATGTCCGGCGGCGAGGAAAACCTGAGGCTCATTCCTCAAATTGAAGCATGGAAAACCAGGGTCGAGGAGATCTTTGACAAGGCGAAGGGCGTGGAAGCCGATCGAAAAAAGCAGATTCTCGATGGCCAAGCCAGATTGGATACCAAGTCGAAGGCTCTGTCCGAGATCGCGCAGGCTCTGTCCGTCATGGCCCAAGAGGATAAACCCGCGGATCGCGTTCGCTTCTTGATGGGTTATGCTCAGGACCTGAAATCCGAATTAGATAAAGCCCTGGCTGCCGATGATACGGCTACAAAGGCGGCAAAGGACCTGCTTGAAGCGGCCAAGTCTGGGATCAAGCCCAAAGCGCAAACTAAGACGGAGGTGAAAAATGGCGGAAAGTAATGACGACCCGGTAATAATCCTGGAACGCGCTCTAGCCCTTGTTTTCGATGTCATAGCGATCGCTCAGAAGGGGCGCCGGGCAAATCCAACCAAGGAAGAGGAACGAAAGCTCAACAAAACTTTGGCCCGACTTGAGGTGGAAAGGGCCGATCTCGAAGGAATGATCGATGCTTTGGAGAATAATGAACCTCACGATGTCCCACCTCCTACTCAGGAACAAGTCAACCGGATCGCCGAGTTGACAGGACGCGTTGAGCAACAAGCCCGAGCGAGTGTGACCGCCGCAGGCGCTCTGGCAATTGCTTCCGACGTGCTGGATTTGGCAATTAAAATGACTGAGTGACAAGGGCTAAATGTGCGCACCGCTCTCCACCCGCGTCCAATCCCGAATCACGTTGTAGCCCACTGCGAGCAGCGTCGGGCCTAAAAAAATTCTCGGCAGGCCGAAGGCGATCACGCCGCCGAGCGCGCCCCACAGGTTGCAGCACCACGAAGCAGCCGACGAGCAGGAAAACCGAGCAGCGTCACTGCGGCGATTTGTTCAATGCGGTTTTCTCCGGTCATTCGGCCGTCCTCAAATCCGCCCGCCTCGCCGATCGGTTTCTCGTTCGCGCTAGTTGCCGAGCGCCAGGTCGATCGACAGCGCGCCGCCGCCGCCGATAAAAAGCGCCAGCGCTATCAAAAAGAGCATCAGGCAATATTCGATGCCGTTGCCGTCGCCGGCGCGGCGCGCGAGGAAAAAACCGTTTTTCCAATGCGCTTTCCAAATCGCCACCGCCATGAAAATCGCAAGTCCCAGGGCGAACGGCCGCGTGAGAAAACCTACAATCAGCGCATAGGTGCCGAATACTTCCGTGAAGATACCGATCGCCCCGAGCCAGATCGGTATGCCGTATTTTTCCTTCCAGTTGCCGAGGGTTTTCTCCGGCCCGTTGCCGCCGAACCAAGCGAACAGGTGCTGCGATCCGTGCGCGAAAAACGCCGCTGCCAGACCCAGACGCAGAAGCAAAAAAGCCGAAGACGGTTCCGTCTGAAAAATCGCATTCATCGAGCGCCTCCTTCCGCCTTGGGTCGTGAACCCAGGCGTGCGCGGATATTAACCGGACGGTTTCTCGGCTGTCAAGAAGATGGCTAGAGCGCCGTTTTGATGGGTCGTCTTCCGGTCACGAGCAATAACCCCGCGGCGGCCGCGCAGATCGCGGCGGAGACTCCGAACGTGTAGTCGATGCCGATCGCGGACGCGGAGGCGCCGATCAGCAATCCGCCGAGCGACCACAGGCCGCGGTCCATAAAAAACAAACTGAGCACGCGCCCGAGAAGGTTCGACGGCGTGTCGGATTGGATCGCGGTGTTGGCGGAGGCGCGAAATGCGATGAAGCAAAATCCCATGAGAGCTAACATCACGAGCGAGAAGACGAAAGAGTGAGAGAAGGCGAACAGACCGAGAAACAGCGCGAAGCCCAGGACGCAGGAATAGATCCACAGAATTCCCGGACGGCGCGTTCCCATCGACGCGAGGCACAGCGCGGAGAGCGTCGCGCCCGCGCCGGGCGCGGCCATCAGCAGGCCGAAGCCGGTCGGCCCTACGTGGAGAATATTCGTCGCATACATAGGGACGAAGCGGCCGTAGGGCGCGCCGACCAGCGCGACGACGTACGAAAGCCAGACGATCGAAAAAAGCCGCCGGTTGCCTCTGAGATAATGAAAACCCTCCTGGATCTCGCTCCAGATTCCTTTGATCCTCGACGGCGCTTCCCACGGCGGCAGCTCCATGAGCACCAGCGTGAAGATCAACGCCAGAAAGCTCACGGCGTTGACTAAGAAGCAATTCGCAATGCCGACCAGCGCGATGAGAATTCCTCCCATCGACGGCCCCAGAATCTTCGACAGGTTGAACACGGAGGATTGCAGCGCTATGGCGTTGAACAGATCTTCTCTCGGAACCAGGCTGTTGACCAATGATTGGCGCGCGAGCTGGTTCAGCGTGTTGACCGCGCCAAGAAAAAAGGCGAGGGCGGCGATGTGCCAGAAAGCGATAAACTCAAAATAGACCGCGAGCCAGTAAATAAACGCCTGGACCATACCGAGCGTCTGCGTAAGCATCAAAAGCCGGCGGCGATCGAAGCGATCCGCCAGCGCGCCGCCGAACGCGCCGAAAAAGAGCCGCGGCACGGTGTCGAAAAATCCGACGACGCCGAGAAGAAAAGGAGAGCGCGTCAATTGCCATACCAGCCAGCTCTGGGCGATGTTCTGCATGAAGTCGCCGGTGGCGGATAGAAGAGCGCCGAGCAGCAGCAGGCGGAAATTGCGATGCCTGAGAGAGCGGAGCGTGCCGAATTTCCAAGATTCCCACACAAGAGGCCTTTGTCGCGTTCTTAAACAGTTATGGCAAAGGGCGCCGCAATGCAACGGAATGGTTCTCTTGACGGCCGGCGCGGTTCGCTATTAACTGGCCGCACGCGCGCTCGCGCAGACAAGGAGACGCCCATGATCGGCAAGATCGGCTGGAGAGCCAAAGTCGGCCACGTCGCGCCGTCGCGCGGCGACACGTTCGTTTATGAATTTTATCGCATTCTCGGCGACGGCTTCCTGTTGATGAACACGACCGGAACCATCCGCAAGCTCACGGACGATCATCTCGAGCGGCAGCTCGCAAGATTGGAAGAAGCGACGATCGATCTGGCCGAGACCGGCGCGGAGTTCATCATCCTCGGCGGCTCGCCGATCTTCACGCGCTTGGGCCCCGGCAGCGATCGCGAGATCGCGGC
>JBGPTS010000131.1:0-10865 GCA_041490745.1 Binatia bacterium
CCGCAGAGCGAGCCGTAAACCAGATCGCCCACTTGAATGACGCGGCTCGACTGATGATAGGCGCGATCGAAAGTGTTCGGTCCGGTGCGCCAGCCGCCTGGAATCGCGTTTTCCGCGCCGTACTCGCAACCGGCGGTGGAAGCGATAGTCGCCAAATCGGTGTCTTTGATTCCGGGCTTTAAATTTTCCCACACGCGGAACCAGACGCCGTCCACGATCGCCGCCGCCATCTTCAAGCAATTGATCTCGTCCTCGTTTTTGATCGCCCTCGCTTCGAGCATGGTCGCGCGCGTATCGACGATGGTCTTGATCCCCGCCGCGCTGAGCGCCTCGCGCGCTGTGCCGTCGAATCCGCCGAGGCCCAATTTCTCGCCGAGCAGGCCGCGCTTTTCCAACTCGCCCTTGATGTCGGCGGCGAACTGCTTCGCCTCGTCCTGAGACGCCTCCAAGCCGCACGCGGCCGTAAGCCAGCAGCGCGCCGGCCGCCACTCTTTAATCCAAGGCGCCTGATCGGGCATCATGTGATAATAGCCGTCGTGCTCGTACATCACGGGATCGTGCTCGGCGAAAAAAAGCACGAAGCGGCACATCGGATAGGCGAAGCCTCGCAGTCCTGTAAGATAGCGAATGTTGACGCCGCTCGCTTCGAGCAGGACGGAGATGCCGTTTTTTTTCATAATCTTCCTGGCGCGCTCGGCGCGATACCGCCGCATACGGTCCATATTCAACCGTTCCTGCCAGTCCGCCGTTGCGGGCCCAAACGTGAGCTTCGATGCGAAATTGACCATGACTAGCCTCCTCCCGGATTCCTATGAGGCGAATCTAACTTGAATCGTCATCGGCCTGCAACCGCCTGCCCGATTTTGGATTTTCGATTTTGGATTTTGGATTCAATCGAAAACCGGTTCAGCCTGAGGCTCATCAGTCCTTGGGCTGAAATCGAATATCTAAAATGATTGCACCTTGACAGCAAGAACACCTTCTCGTATGTCTCGATCGGAAGCAGGAGGTCCGACATGGGCGAGCAAGGAAAAATCGTCACCGGCCTCGGCAAGGCCGAGCTGCATCGGATTCTCGTCCGCGGTTACGATCTCACCGAGGAAATCGTCGGTAAGATGACCTTCAGCGAGATGACGTTCTTGATGCTCGCCGGCCGCATGCCGACGGCGGGGCAGACACGGATGACCGACGCCTTGCTCACGATTCTCGTCGAGCACGGCATGGTATCGAGCATCGTCGCCGCGCGTCTCACCTATCACACTGCGCCGGAGGCGATCCAGGCCGCCGTCGCCGCGGCCATTCTCGGCGCCGGCAGCGTTCATCTCGGCTCTTCCGAATGGTGCGCGCGCATGCTTCAAGAAGCGCTGCCGCCGGGCATTCACGAGGCCGACTTCGACGCGATCGCGGCGTCGGTCGTCAAGCGCTACGAAGAGAGACGGCAGCGCATCCCCGGCATCGGCCATCGCACGCACGCCGAGGGCGATCCGCGCGCCGACCGCTTGTTTCAAATCGCGCGCGAGACGGAAGTCTATGGCCGCTACTGCGATCTGCTGCAGCGCGTCGCGCGCGCCGCGGAAGCCGGCCGCGGCCGCCGCCTGCCGGTGAACGTCACCGGCGCGATCGCAGCGGTCGCGTCCGATCTCGGACTTCCCTGGCAGATGTCGAAGGCGTTCGCGATCATCGGCCGGACGCTCGGCGCCATGGCGCACGTCGGCGAGGAGATCCGCAATCCGATGGCGCAGAACATCCAGGCGGCGATCAACGCCGCGCTGGCGTACGAGACGAAAAGCAAGGATGAGGGATGAGGGATGAAGGATGAAAGTAAAGGCCGGCGAAGAGAGGCGAAAACTATGAAAACACGAGTGCGAGCGATTCATTCTCTCATCTATTTGGTCTTTCTCCTGCTGTTTCTCCCGCACGCGGACGCGCAGCTCAAAAAGCTCAACCTCTCCTACACGGCGACCAGTCCTTATCAAGCGCCCGTCATCATCGCCCAGCAAGCGGATTTTTTCCGCAAGAACGGCCTCGACGTCACGCTTGTCTTCATGGCCGGCGGCTCGCTCGGGATTCAGGCGATGCTCGGAGGCGACGTGCCGATCACTCAGGCGGACGGCTCGGCTTCCGTCGGGGCCAGCGTCGCGGGTATAGACGTAGTGATGGTTGCGAGTTTTCTGAACACGTTCCCATACAGTCTCGTGTCCTTGCCGGAAATAAAAACGGTCGAGCAGCTCAAAGGCGGCAAAATCGCCATCAGCCGCTTCGGCAGCGCGACGGATCTCAGCGTGAAAATGGCTTTGGCGAAAGTCGGATTGAATCCCGAGAAGGACGTGACGCTGCTGCAGATCGGCGCGCAGACCGCCCGCGCATTGGCGCTGCAATCGAAGAGCGTCCAGGCGACGATCATCACGCCGCCGTTTACGCTGACCGCGCGCAAGCAGGGCTACAACACGCTGATCGACATGGCGCAGCTCAACATCCCCTATCAGCTCACGGCGCTCGTGACGACCAGGTCTTTTGTCAAATCGCACGCGGACGTGCTCATGGCGGTGATCCGGTCCGCGGCCGAGGCGGTTCACTTCTACAAGACGCAAAAAGAGCCGAGCATCAAAATCCTTAGCAAGTATCTTCAGACGACGGATCGCGAGGCGCTGGAGGAGACCTATCGTGAAGTGAGTCTGAAGGCCGTGCCGGAAAAACCGTATCCGACGCTCGCCGGCATTCAGACGATCCTCGACGAGCTGGCGGTAAAAAATCCCAAGCTGAAGACGGCAAGGCCCGAAGACTTTGTCGACATGAGCTTCGTCAAGCGGCTGGATGATGAAAAATTTTTCGATCGGCTGTATAAACGGTGAAGCGCGCCGACAGGCAGCGAAAGGAGCTAACCATGAGAACGAGAACCAAACGAGGGTTGATCGCAACTTTGATCGCCGTAACGATCGCGTGTTCGGGCGTTTATTTTTCGGGCGCCTCGGCCCAGGACGCAAAATCGTCGATGCTGCAAAGCTATCAGGAGCTGTTCGACAAGAGCCTGAAAGAAAAGAAGGGCCTCAACTTCTACATGAAGGGCCAAACCATCGGCGCCGTGTTTGTGAAGATGATCGGCAACGACGCGATCGAAGTCCGCAATCAAGCTTACGGCCGCATCATCATCCGCCTCGACAGCATCGACGCCGTCGCGATCAATTGATGGCGAGAGCGGGCTTTATCGGGTCGTCCCTTGCGGCGCGCGCCGCGCTGTCGGTGATCTTCGCTTGCGCGGCCACCGCGAGCGGCGCGGCCGAATCGCCGCAGTTGCGCGAGGAGGTTCGGCAGATGCTGATGATGATGGACGGACTCAGGGATCGGACCTGCGCGGAGCGAAAAGTGGCGAACACCGAAGTCCTGGAAGCCCGGCCCGACGGCGCGCCGTCCGTCGAGCGCTGGACGTTGGATCGCTGCGGCGAGCTTATCCCCTATCGCGTCCGATTTTTTTCCAACTCCAAGGGCGGGACCGATTTCGACGCGCAGCTCGAAAAGTGAGCGGAGCTCCGAGTTTGCTTACTTGAAATGCCAGCGTTGAGCCCGCGCGTCCCGCATTAATTTTTCCCTTGCTCGTTTATCAGGTTTGCATTAAAATTCGCCCCGAGTCCATGGACAGGGGGCGCCAAAACAATGAGACGCGCGCGGCGGCGATTCTTTTTTGGCTTCGCGCGGTGCGGCGCAAAGAAGTCGGCCAAAAGTGAGCGGACAATATTTTCGCGCCGGAGTCGGCGCGGTCATCTTCAATCACGAACGCCGCGTCCTGGCGCTGGAGCGCGCCGACGTGCCGGGCGCATGGCAGTTGCCGCAGGGCGGGCTGGAAGAGAGCGAAGAGCCTTTCCTCGCCGTACTGCGCGAAGTGTCGGAGGAAACCGGCATCTCGCCGGCCAATCTCGATCACCTCGACACTTATCCGGAGCCGCTCGCCTACGAGCTGCCGGCCTTCGCGCGCAGCCCGAAGACCGGCCGCGGCCAGGCGCAATTTTGGTTTCTGTTCCGATTCGACGGCGGCGACGACTACATCGATCTCGCGGTCGGCGGAGAATTTCGCGCCTGGAAATGGATGCCGTTCGACCGCCTGATCGAGGCAACGGTCGATTTCCGCAAGCCGGTTTATCGAAAGCTCGCGGAGAAATTCGAATCCTTTCTTGCACTATGAGCCCGCGAATAAACATCGCACCCGGAGGATGAAGTGGCTGAGCGTTGGGAATCTTATCTCGACCGTTGGACCAAAGCCGGATTGATCGATCCGGCGGCCGCCGCGCGCGTTCGCGCGTATGAGGCGCGCCAGGAAAAAACGCTCGGGCTGCGCTGGCCGGTGCTGCTCGCCATCGCTCTGGGCGGATTGCTGCTCGGCGCGGGCGTTCTCTTATTCGTCGCGGCGCACTGGGACGCGCTCTCGCCTTCCATGCGTTTCGCCCTAGTCCTGCTGCTGGTCGCAATCTTCCACGTAGCGGCGGCGTTTGTAACCGACCGCTTCCCCGCCCTCTCGACAACGCTGCACGCCGTCGGCACTGTCTGCCTGGGCGGGGGAATTTTTCTTGCCGGACAAATTTTCAATCTGCAAGAGCACTGGCCCGGCGGTCTCATGCTCTGGGCGTTCGGCGCATGGATCGCGTGGGCTATCCTGCGCGATTGGCCGCAGGCGGCGCTTGTCGCCTTGCTTACGCCGGCATGGCTCGGCGGCGAGTGGGTCGAAGCGACGCGCGGCAGCGCTGACAGCGGTAAGATTTTAACTGAAGGCCTGCTGCTGTTGTCCATCAGTTATTTGACGGCGCTCGCGGCGGGCAAGGAAACGCCGGTGCGCAAGGCACTGGCAACGATCGGCGCGCCCGCGGTGATTTTCCTGGCGGCGACCGTGCCGTTGGTTTCTTCCTCCCTGCCGTGGCAAAACTTTTCGCCGCCCGCTGGTTTTCACGCGCTGGGATGGCTGGCGGCCTACGCGCTCCCGCTCGCGCTGGGGTTTTGGCTGCGCGGTCGCGCGGCGTGGATGAACGCGATCGCGGCGCTCTGGGTCGCCGTACTCGGAGAAACCGGCCAATCCTACCGAGCGGAGCAAAATCTGTCGATGTACGCGCTATGGGCGCTCGGCGCGATCGGACTCATTGCCTGGGGCCTGAAGGAGTCGCGCAAGGAACGAATCAATCTCGGCGTCGCCGGCTTCGCGCTGACTGTTTTCGCATTTTATTTCTCGAACGTGATGGACAAGCTCGGCCGATCGGCGAGTCTCACTGGATTGGGTTTGCTGTTTTTGCTGGGAGGATGGCTGCTGGAAAAAACACGGCGGCGGCTCCTGGCCCGCCTGGAAAAGAGTGAAGCATGATGCCGTTGGTCAAGAGTCTGGTCATCGCCGCAGTGCAGGTCACTCTGGTCGCGTCGCTCGGCGGTAAACTTCTTTACGATCGCGCGACGCGTCCGCGCGTATGGGCTCTCGCCGCGCCTTACGATCCCAACGATCCGATCCGCGGCCGTTACGTCCGCTTGCAAGTCGTAGTGGAACCGCGCGGCATTAAGGAAACAAAGCCGGGCTCGCCGCTGGCAGCGAAGACTGTTGTTCTCCGCGTCGAAGACGGGCGCCTTGTGGCCGAAGGAATCGCGCAGGAGCGCGGTTACTCCTCTTCCGATTTACACGTGCAAGTCATTCCGCAGCGCGGCGAAAATTTCGCCGTGCTGGACAAGCCCGTCGCGTTCTTTATCCCGGAGCACATCCCCGATCCATCGAGACGCGCAGAGGGCGAGGAACTCTGGGTCGAAGTCACGGTTCCGCAGAAAGGCCCGCCGCGGCCGATCCGTCTGGGCGTCAAAAAAGCTGACGGACCGATCGTGCCGTTGGAGATTAGATGATCCAGCGCGCGTATGAACATCCGACGGCCGGGGTTGCGCCGCTATTGTTGACGATTCTCTTTTTGATCGGCTGCGCCAAGCCGCTGAATCAGACGACATCCGATCGCTACCGGAACGACTGCCTCGAATCCGAAGCCGCGGGCCGTCTCGATATCGCGGAAGAAGCCTGCTACCGCGCGCTGATCAATGTGCGCATTGGTCGTCTTGGAGCCGAAGCCGAAGCTCAAGAGCTTTACAACTTGGGACGAATCAAACGCAAGCTCAAAAAATACGAGGAAGCCGAAGAACTGTACAAGGACTCGTTGAGAATCCAGGCATCTATTTCTCCCGTCGATCAGGTAAAAATCGGCCGCCGCCTCGCTGAGTTCGCCATCCTGTACGCGGCACAGGGACGATTTGACGACGGCTTGCCCTTCGTTATGAAATTATTGCCCATCGCCGACAGTTCCGTAGGCTCGGAACGGAAGTCCATGGCCGCGATATTCGGAATCTATGCCAATGCATTGAGCAAGACGAACTCTCCCGGGCCGGCGTCTATTCTTGCCAAGAAGGCTGCCGAGATGGGATTCGATCCGAAGCAGTTGACTCAATGACGGCCGCAACGTTTTTAGTTGCGCTCTGCCTTGCCAACGTGTGGAGCCGCAGTCGAGATAGTTCGACACTGACGCTGCGTTGAGCTATACTTCTTAAAACTCACGCCGAGAAGCATAGGAGCATTAGCCATGGCTGCCCGAGAGCAATTCGTCATTGATCCCAAAGGCAAGAAAACTGGTGTTATTCTTCCACTGAAGCACTATCAACAACTGATGGAAGATCTGCACGACCTCGCCGTAATCGCCGAACGCCGAAGGGAGAAGACTATTTCCCTCGACGAAATGAAGCGCCGACTGAAGAAGGATGGCGTCCTATAATATCGTCTTCAAGCCATCGGTTGGCAAAGACTTGCGGTCCTTGCCCAAGCCGATGGTCGCCCGTGTCCTCAAACAAATAGAATCTCTGAGAGAAAACCCCTTTCCTCCTCAGCATGTCAAATTAGCCGGCGCCGAGCGGCTCTACCGGATTTGGGTCGGCGATTATCGCGTGGTCTATGGCGTAGACACTGAGAGCCGACAAATCACCATTCATTACGTGCGCCACCGACGCGAAGTTTACCGGGGTTTGTAAAAATCAAAAGCCACAGCGTGGAAACTCAAATCGTTTTACTGACCGGCTGCGCCGTGCTTTTCGTCCTCGGCCTTCCTCTGGCATTCAGACTCGTTCCACCGAACCGAATCTACGGCTTCCGCACTTCCGTCACGTTGTCACGCCCCGACATCTGGTATCGCACCAACGTTTTTGCCGGATATGCTTTCATGGTTGCTGCGGCAATAACAGCGTTGGTTATTTCATGTGTGCCCGAGCTTTCACCGCTCGCGGCGGCCGTAGTAGGGATTGCTCTCGTGCTTTGTGCAACGGCGGCCTCGTTCGCGTACGTGAAGCGGATTGCGTGAGCGCAAGAGCCTTGTTTGCTTACGCTTGAGAGCGGCCATAGAATCTGAGTCGTGAAGCAGATAAATACCTGCCGGGTATTTGCTCTCCTTATGTCTTGCCTATCAGCCTGCGCGTCAGTGCAGGCGACAAAGGGCACAGATAGCTTTACTCAGCTTCCCCAAGAGCTCAGCACAGTGGACTGGACCCGAACACCGGAAGATGTTCTCAACTCTCCGAAGAAAAACGAGCCTTTAGTTTGGGTTGGGCAGGTACAAGAGGTTTTATTGTCGCAGAACGGTTCTAAAGTTGAAATTCTTTGGTTGTGTAAACACTTGAGATTTGCGGAACCCGGACCGGCAGCTATTTCCAAAAGGCCGATCAAAGTCAAAACAGGAGATAGGTTGTTTGCAGTTTCATTGGTGGCGGAAAACATGTCGATGGAAGAAGCAAGAAAATTTCAACGGGAACATACTGGGTCGGCACACTACCTACTCGCTGGCGGAACCTTTCCGTCTTTTGTTGAAAGCCATGGAGCAAAAGTCCCGTTACTGAATACTCTCCGGATGGGCTTAGGTCCGAAGTTGGCCGATTTTCAATGACGACCGCCGTATTGCTTGCTGTCGTTCGTTCGTTCCTCTCGTTTCAGCCTTGACATCCTCTCTCCCCTTTCATATCTGTGCTGTAAGTAACTTCGCGCGGAACAAATTCAATGTCATCACCGCAACAATACATCATCGGCGTCGATACCGGCGGAACTTTCACCGACGTCGTCGTGATGAGCGAAGCCGGACAAATCTGGACGGCGAAAGCTTCGACGACGCCGGACGATTTTTCCCGCGGCGTGATGGACGCGCTCACCGAAGCGGCGAAGACCGTCGGCGTCGAGAGAAGAGATCTGCTCAACCGCACTTCCCTCTTCAAGCACGGCAGCACCGTGGCGACGAATGCGTTGATCACGCGCAGCGGCGTCAAAGTCGGCTTCATCACCACCAGGGGCTTCGAAGACACGACGGAGATCATGCGCGCGATCGGGCGCGTGGACGGACTTCCGGAAGAAGAAATTCGCCACGTCACCTGGGTGACCAAGCCCGAGCCGCTCGTGCCGCGCGAGTTGATCATGGGCGTACGCGAGCGCATCGATTATCTCGGCCAAGTGGTCGTGCCGCTCGATCGGCAGGATGTGATGGAGGCGATGCGCCGGCTAATCAAGGAAGAGAAGGTACAGGCGATCGCCGTCAGCCTGCTGCACGCGTGGGCAAACCCCAAACACGAGGAAGAAATCCGCTCGCTCGCGCTCGAAGCCGATCCGGCGCAAAAAGTTTTCTGGTCGTTCGGCAGCGCTTTGTCACAGGTCGCGGGCGAGTACGCGCGCGCGAACACCGCGATCATGAACAGCTACTTGGGCCCGACCGTCAAGCGGTATCTCACGGGCTTGGAAAAGAAGTTGCGCGATGGCGGTTTGAAAAGCCCGCTGCTCATCATGCAAGGAAACGGCGGTGTCGCGCACCGCGAGCAGGTTTCCGCCATCGCCAATCTCCAGTCCGGCCCTGCCGGCGGGATGATCGCCTCGGCGCACGTCGCGGGACTGCTGAAGCATAGAAACGTCATCACCACGGACATGGGCGGCACGAGCTTCGACGTCGGCCTCATCACCGAGGGCTACTGGCGCTACGCGCCCGAGCCGATCGTCGAGCGCTTCCGCATTCTGCAGCCGATCATCGACATCGAGTCGATCGGCGCCGGCGGCGGGACCATCGCGCGTGTGGACGCCGACACGGGCAGGCTCATGGTCGGCCCAAAGAGCGCCGGCGCGAGCCCCGGCCCGGTCTGCTACGGCGGCGGCGGCGAGGAAGTCACTGTCACCGACGCCGATCTGGTCCTCGGCATCATCGACCCGAACTATTTTCTCGGCGGCAAAAAAGTTTTGAATAAGGACAAGGCGGCAAGAGTCATCGAAGAAAAAATCGCCCGGCCGCTGAAGCTCAAGGTCCACGAAGCCGCCGCCGGCATTTACGACATCGTCAACAGCAAGATGTCGGATTTGATCCGGCGCCAGGTCGTGCGCACGGGATACTTGCCCGAGGAGTTCGTCATCTACGCGTTCGGCGGCGCCGGGGCGGTGCATGCCGCCGGTTTCGCCGCCGAGCTGGGCGTCAGGAAAATTTACATCTTCGCCACCTCGCCGGTCTTCTCCGCCTTCGGCGCGGCGGCGGCCGACGTCATCCGCACGCGCGTGATGACCTGTCAGTACATCGTGCCGGCGGAGCCGAGGGTCATCAATCAACGGCTCGACGCGATCGAGTCCGAAATGAAGGATATCATGTCGGGCGAAGGCTTCGCCGCGAGCCAGACCGAATTCCGCCGCTTCTTCACTATGCGCTATCGCCGCCAGACCGCGGGTGTCGAGCTGCCGGCGACTTGGGACCGATTTACGGTGGAAAGGATGGCAAAGCTCGTCGAGCTGTTCGAGAAAAAATACGAAGAGCTTTTCGGCGCCGGCGCCGGCTATACCAAGGCGGGCATCGAGATCAGCGCGATCCGCGTCGATGCCGTGGGCCGCGTCGCCAAGCCGCGCCTGAAGGCGCAGAGAAGCAAAAACGGCCGCGCCGCCGCGGCAAAAAAAGGTCGGAGAAAAATGTTCGTCACCCGCCCCGAGCGCAAATGCATCGACGCGGAAGTTTACGACTATTCCCTGCTCGGACCGGGCGCGCGCGTCACCGGCCCGGCGGTGATCGAGTTGCCGTTCACGACCACGCTGGTGCCGCCGGGATTCAAAGTTACGATGGATGAATATCGGAACCTCGTCATGGAGGTAGGTTAACATGCGACGCCGAACGATTTTAGATTTTGGATTTTCGATTGAAATCCCAATCCGGAAATCTAAAATCGGCAATCTAAAATCTAAAATGGGCATCAACAAGACCAAGGCAGCGCTCATCGGTGTAGCCGTCGTCATCACGATGTTCGCCGCCTCCTACGCCTTCGCCCAGCCCGTGCGCATCGCGGTCGGCGCGGCGAGCGTCGCGTCGTTGCCGACATGGGTCGCGCACGAGGGCGGCTATTTCGCGCGCGAAGGCGCGCCCGCGGAGCTGATCTACATCCGCGGCGGGCCGCAAACTCTATCGGCGCTCATCGCCGGCGAGGTTCCATTCGCTCAGGTCTACAGCGGGCCGATCATCGCCGCGCATCTCATGGGCGCCGACACGGTAATCGTCGCCGGGCTCATCAACCAGCCGTTTTTTTCCATCGTGACCGTGCCTGGAATAGAGAAGCCGGAAGATCTGCGCGGGAAGAAAATCGGCATCACCACGTTCGGCTCGGCCACGGACCTCGCGCTCAGGCTCGCGCTGAGAAAATGGGGGCTCAAGGCCGACAGCGAAGTCAGCCTGCTGCAGATGCGCGGCGTGCCGGAAATTTTACCGGCGCTCGCCTCGGGTTCGCTTCACGGCGGCGTGCTCTCCCCGCCGACGAACATGATGGCGCTCCGCGCCGGATTCAGAGAGCTCGCTTATCTGCCGCAAGTCGGCATCTCG
>JBGPTS010000132.1:0-10709 GCA_041490745.1 Binatia bacterium
CCTGTAAAAGAGTTCGTGGAAATGCTAAAAACGGAAGTCGCGGCACAAGCAGGCTAAGAGTTTCGGTTCCGGGTTGGACTCGTAACCCGAAACTCGTAACCCGCAACTCATCGAACGAGGAGGTGGCTTATAGCTAGTACAGGCGGTAGAGAGGCGAGAATCAATCATCAGATCCGTGCCCGTGAGGTTCGGGTCATCGGCGTGGACGGTAGCCAGTTGGGCGTTATGCAGCTCTACGAGGCCCTCAAGCAGGTGGAGGGTCTGGGCGTCGATCTGGTCGAGGTGGCCTCGGAGGCCCAACCGCCGGTCTGTCGCATGATGGACTACGGAAAGTTCCGCTACCAACAAAAGAAGAAATCTCAGGGCGGGAAGAAAAGCCAGACCTTCATGGCGATCAAAGAGGTCAAAATGGGATCGCGCACCGACCGCCACGATCTGGTTTACAAAGTCAAAAATATCCGCCGGTTCATCGAGAGGGGACAGAGAGTCAAAGTGTCGGTCTTTTTTCGCGGCCGGGAAATCACTCACCCCGAGCTGGGAAGAGAGATGCTCAGCCGGGTCATGGGCGAAGTGCTGGATATCGCGAAGGTCGATATCACGCCGAGGCTGGAAGGCAGAAACATGGCCATGCTTCTGGTGCCGAAGCAACAGGCGTAGAGCAAAAGGCGTAGAGAAGGAGACGAACGTGCCGAAAATCAAAAGCAACAGAGGCGCGATGAAAAGATTTCGCGTCACGGCGAGCGGCAAGGTCAAGCGCAACAAGGCCTTCAAGGGCCATCTGCTCTCCGGCAAAAGCAAGAAACGCAAGCGCGGGCTCCGGCACGGCGCTTTGGTCGCCGCCGTCGAGCAGAAAAATATCCGGAAGTTGATACCGTATTTATAGCTGTCAGCGAAGAAGCGGTCAGCTATCAGCTAAGAAAGTGCCCGAGACTTAGCTGAAAGCTGAGGGCTGATAGCTATTCAAAGGAAGGAGCCAAGACAGTGCCAAGAGCCAAAGGTGGAAGTAAAACCCGACAGCGGCGGAAAAAAATCATGAAGGCCGCCAAGGGTTATGTGGGCGGCCGGGGAAAGTTGTACCGCATGGCGCGCGAGACCGTCGAGCGCGGTCTCGCCTTCGCGTACCGCGATCGCCGGGTCCGCCGCCGCGAATTTCGCGGACTGTGGATCACGCGCATCAACGCCGCGGCGCGGCTCAGCGGGCTTTCGTACAGCCAACTCATTTCGGGGCTCAAGCACGCCGGCGTCGAGCTGGATCGCAAGATCCTCGCCGACATCGCGGTTGCCGACGCTCCCGCGTTCGGCCGCATCGCCGAGCTCGCCAGAGCCCACCTGACGACCTAGTCTCTCATCCGCGCGTTCCAGCATGAGCGAACCTCTGGACCATCTCAGGGAGGAGATCGCCGACCGGATCGGCCGTTCAAACTCCGAGGCCGAGGTCGAACAGCTCCGCGTCGAATATCTCGGGCGCAAGGGGACCGTCACCGGTCTGTTGCGCGGCCTCAAGGACGTTCCCGCCGAAGAGCGGCCGCGGCGCGGCGAAGATCTCAACCGGCTCAGGGGCTTTGTCGAAGAGCGGCTCGGTGGCCGCTTGCAGGCGCTGAAAAGCGAAAAAAGAGAGAAGGCGCTCGGCGCGGAACGGATCGACATCACGCTTCCCGGCAGCCGCCGCGAGCGCGGGCGGATTCATCCTGTGACGCTCGCGATGGATGAGATCATCGACGTCTTTCTCGGCCTGGGCTTCGAGATCGCGCGCGGCCCGGAAATCGAAGACGACTACCACAACTTCGAGGCGCTCAACATGCCTAAGGACCATCCGGCGCGCGACATGCAGGACACGTTCTTCGTCGCCGGAGATCGCCTGCTCCGCACCCACACCTCGCCGGTGCAGATCCGCGTGATGGAAAAACGGCGGCCGCCGCTCCAGATCATCGCGCCGGGCGCGGTCTATCGGCACGACGACGACGCCACGCACTCGCCGATGTTTCACCAGGTGGAAGGCTTCATGGTCGATCGCCGGATCGCCTTTACCGATTTGAAAGGCATTCTTACGCACGTCCTCAGGCAAATTTTTCGCGCCGACTCGGCCGTGCGCTTCCGGCCGAGTTTTTTTCCGTTCACCGAGCCGAGCGCCGAAGTCGATATCGGCTGCGTCATTTGCGGCGGCCAAGGCGCGCAAAAAAATTCCTCGCCATGCCGCGTCTGCAAAGGCTCTGGCTGGCTCGAGATCCTCGGCGCGGGGATGATCGATCCGCAGGTTTTTCGCTTCGTCGGCTACGACCCGGAAAAGTTCTCCGGCTTCGCGTTCGGCATGGGCGTCGAGCGCATCGCCATGCTCAAGTTCGGCATCGAGGACATTCGGATATTTTATCAAAACGATCTCAGGTTCCTGCGCCAGTTTCCGAACTTCTGAAGCGACGATGAAGCTGACTTTCAACTGGCTGAAAGAGTTCGTCGATTTTCGCGGTTCGCCGGAGCAGCTCGCCGAGCTGCTGACGATGGCGGGTCTCGAAGTCGAATCGCTCGCGCCCGCGGCCGACGGCAGCGAGGACCGGTTGATCGAGATCGCGGTCACGCCGAACCGCGGCGACTGCCTCGGCGTGATCGGCCTGGCGCGCGAAGTGGCGGCGCTCAAAGGCGGCAAGCTCAAAAATCCCTTGCCGAAAGCTGTTGCGGCGAAGGGTGCTCCAGCCGTCAAAATAGAAATTCAAAGCCCGCGCTGCTGCCGGCGCTACGCCGCGAGCGTCGTCGAGGCGGTTAAGGTCCAGGCTGCTCCGGCCTGGATGCGATTTCGCCTCGAAGCCTGCGGCATCCGCTCGATCAACAACGTCGTCGATGTCACCAACTACGTGATGCTGGAGACCGGTCAGCCGCTCCATGCCTTCGATCTCGACCGGCTCGCGGCCAAACACATCGTCATCCGGCAAGCCAAAGGGATAAAAATATTCGTCACGCTGGACGAGATCGAGCGCGCGCTTGAGGCGGAAGATCTGCTCATTTGCGACGGCGAGGTGCCGATCGCGCTCGCCGGCATCATGGGCGGGCGCGACTCCGAGGTCGGCGCCGGCACGCGCGCCGTGCTGCTTGAAAGCGCGCATTTCGATCCGGCGACGATCCGCCGCACGGCCAAGCGCCTCGGCCTCCACAGCGAAGCGTCGCATCGCTTCGAGCGCGGCGTCGATCCGGAAGGAACTCTCGGCGCGCTGGAGCGCGCGGTTCGGCTGCTCGGCGAAACCGCGGCGGGCCGCCCGATGGGCGGCGCTATGGATCGCTACGCGCGCCGTTTCCGGCCCGCCGCGATTACGCTCCGACGGCAAAGAGTCGCCGATGTGATCGGCGTCGAACTCAAGAGCGCCGCAATGGAAAAAAATCTCGCCGCGCTCGGCTGCAAGGTGCAAAGCGGCGGCAAAGCCGCGCTCAAAGTCGTTCCGCCGAGCTATCGCGGCGATCTCACGCGCGAAATAGATTTGATCGAAGAACTGGTGCGGCTCGGCGGCTATGGAAAAATTCCCTCTACGCTGCCGCACGCGCGCCTCGGCGGACGGCCCGACGCGCGCCTCCATTCCGAGCGCGGCCTGCGCGCGTATCTCACCGGCGAGGGTTTCACCGAGACGATCAATCTGCCGTTTGCCTCGGTGGAGATGAACCGCCGCTTCCCCGGGCTCTTCAATTTCGCCGGCGCCGGCCCGACGCCCGTGCCGGTGGTGAATCCGCTGGTACAGGAGAGCGCGGAGATGCGGCTCAGCCTGATTCCCGGCCTGATCGAAAATCTTAAAACCAATCTGGCGCAGCGCGTCAAAGGCTTCAGCGCGTTCGGCTTCGGCCGGGTGTTTTGCCTCGACGCCGCCGGCAATCCCGCCGAGCGGCAGCATCTCGCGGCGCTGCTCTACGGGCGGCGCGAGCGGCGCGGGCTCCGCGCCGAAGACGCGCCGTTTGATTTTCTCGACGCCAAGGGATTGGTCGAGGGTATTTTAGCGCGCGCCGGCGCCGCCGGCTGCTGGACTTGGAGCGCCTCATCGACGCCGGCCTTTCTCCATCCGGGCCGCGCGGCACGCCTCGAATCCGACGGCGCGAATGTCGGTTACGTCGGCGAGGTGCATCCGGACGTGAGCGAAGAGCTGGGGCTGCCGCGCTGTTTGATTTTGGAACTTGACTTTGAAAACTTGCTTAAGTATCTTGCGCCTAACTTAACGGTTCGTTCCCTACCGCGATTTCCATCCGTCGAACGGGACCTGGCGATCGTCGTGGACGAAGACTTGCCAGCTCGGCGGATTGTTGATTGGATTCGAGATCAGCGCCACTCTCTTATTGAAAACGTGGAGGTGTTCGATCAGTACCGCGGCGCGCCCATTCCAGAAGGCAAGAAGAGTCTGGCCTACACGATTTCGTATCGCGCGGAAGACCGGACGTTGACGGACGCGGAGGTGCACGCCCTGCATCAGGATTTGGTGTCGCGGATCGGGGAGGTTTTCGGCGCCGAGCTTAGAGGCTGAATCGCGCGGGACGCCGGACGCTTGACCCGACTCAGAGGGGAGGTCGCAAGATGACGAAGGCTGAAATCATCGCTCGTATCTACGAGAAGGTGGGGTTTGCGAAGAAAGACGCGACCGACGTGGTCGAGGCCACGTTCGAGATCATCAAGGGATGCCTGGAAAAAGGGGAGAAGGTCAAAATTTCCGGCTTCGGCAATTTCGTCGTCAACACCAAACGCCCGCGCAAAGGCAGGAATCCCCAGACCGGCGCGGAGATCATCATCGTCGGACGCAAGGTGCTTACCTTCAAGCCCAGCCAGATTCTAAAGAAGAGCCTCAATATTCCGTCGGCATAGGATTGCGCAGCTTCATGTCTGTCCGGCTGCCCGACAAGCTCTATTTCAAGATCGGAGAGGTCAGCCGGATCCTCGACCTCGAGCCTTACGTTCTGAGATTCTGGGAAACCGAGTTCGAGCTTCTGAAGCCGAGCAAGGCGCCGTCGAACCACCGGCTCTACAAGAAGAGCGACGTCGAGCTCTTGTTGGAGATCAAGCGGCTGCTCTACGTCGAGGGCTTCACCATCGAAGGCGCGCGGAAGCGGCTCAAGGTAAATAAAAAAGAAGAGCGCAAGCAGTTGAACCTCGCCCTCCCCGACGCGGAATACAAAAACGCGCTCGCCAAAGTCAAAAAAGATTTGCAGTCGCTCAGGAAGATGTTGTCGTAGGGTTTTGTGCGAATCCGCGTTCGCGGTTCTTGCGAACCATTCCTCGTGTGACTACAATGTGACGACGAGGGGGAAGTTATTCGGTTTAGGAGGTTTCAATGAGCAAGGTCGAAAATATCGAACGAGAAATTCAAAAGCTCGCGCCATCTGAACTTGAGGCTTTTCGTAGGTGGTTCCGTGAGTATGATTCTGACGAGTGGGATCGACAGATTGACGAAGACGCTCGGGCTGGCAAGCTCGACAAACTAGCGGAAGAAGCCTTGGCCGCGCATCGCGCTGGAAAGAGCAAGGAGCTTTGAGGCATTTTGCTGCTCCGAGCTTTTGGACTTGCTATCGAACCCTTCCGAAATCGGTTCGCGAACTTGCCGATAAGAACTACGAACTCTTGAAGACAAACCCGTCACACCCATCTCTGCATTTCAAGAAAGTTGGAAAGTACCGAGCCGTCCGAGTCGGTTTACACTACCGAGCATTGGCTGTCGAAGCGGGCGACGACTTGCTGTGGTTTTGGATCGGCTCTCATTCAGATTACGACAAGCTGGTGGGCTAAGCATTGCACCAGCGCGCGGCTCGGACGCCTTGCTCCTAACTCCCTAGCGGCGGTTTTAGCAGTTGTGCAAGAAATGTTTGCACAGTAGGCAAGTCCCCGCATCGTAACAAGCCGATCTTTTCTCAAACAAAAAACACTCAGACAAAAACACTTGACTGGCTCCCGAGTTTGGCTATAGCCTGTCGCTAACCGGCGCTATTCCGATGGCGGGATTGATTCAGGCCGACTGTAGCCGGCAAAGGGTGACAATAGCGCTGTGTTTGTCGGTTTAGGTTTTTTGTTGTTAAGGAAAAAAAAATTCTAGGATTGCCCGTAATTCTGAAATCGTCGGTTGGGATAGGCTGACCGACTCACTTAATAGTTAGATTGCGCGGTAGGGTGCGCGCCGTCCGCTGCACCTTGTGAGGAAATATGGCTGAGAGTAACTGGTCCATACGGTACGAGCAACAGAACGAGAGATCGAGGTGGTACTCCTCGCAGCTCTGGTATGTTCCGTTCGCGTACCTCGCCTTGGTCGGGATCGGTCTTGAAAAGGTTCAGGTGTTCAACGAACCTCTCAGGGGATACGCATTTTTTTCACTGGCAGTGTTCTCATTTGCGATGTTCGTTCATCTTTGCCACCTGAAGTTCTACGAGCGACGCGCCGTTCATGGCTTGCAACTGCTCGAAAAAGAGGCCGGGAATCCCGTGGTGTCTTCTGGTGCCTCGCCCTGGTATTTAAGCTTCATTCCATACATCAAGTCCCTTTTTGCTCTCATCACATATATCTTTCTCGTTCTTGGCACCGGTTCGGCTACTCTGCCTTCGTCAGCTCAGCTTCAGTGCACGATCCGCGTGCTGAGCTTAGTGGTCGCTACATTTTTGTTTGCGCTCGTCCTCTGGAAGGACCGGCAGCGAAACCTCGAACTGACGGCGGAGATCAGAAAGGCGGCGGCATTCTGAACTCATGTAGTTCTCCATGCGCAATCTAACTCTAGATGGAGCGGACGAGTCGTGCCGCTATTGAGTATCGTACTGGCCAGCCGTTCACCACGACGTTAGGTAAATTTGGTTATGAACAGTAAATACCTCGCGTTCGATATTGAAACGGCAAAAATTCTTCCGAAGGATGTCGGTGACCTTTTGGCGCACCGTCCGTTGGGAATATGTTGCGCGGCGACGCTGGCGGCGGATCAAACCAAGCCCCAGTTGTTTTACTCGAAGAAAACCGACGGTAGCCCTTCGCCCACGATGAGCAGAGACGACTTATCCAGGTTTGTCGATTTTCTGCTCGCGCGAACCGACGAGGGCTACACCATCGTGACGTTAAACGGCCTGGGGTTTGACTTCGATATACTGGCGGAGGAATCCGGCCGGCAAGATGATTGTAAGCAGCTCGCGCTTAGCCACGTCGACATGATGTTTCATATTTTCTGCGGCAAAGGATTCGGCGTCGGACTCAATGCCGCGGCAAAAGCGATCGGGTTGAGCAAACCGGCGGATGTCGATGGATCGATAGCGCCGCAGCTTTGGCATGACGGCCAACACGACCGTGTTCTGGACTATGTGGCGCAAGATTGCAAAATCACTTTGGATGTCGCCGTTACGAGCGAAGAGAAACGCGCCTTTCGCTGGATTACCAAGCGCGACACAACCGCCAGCTTCGATATTCCATCCGGTTGGCTTACGGTTCGGGACGCAATGAAACTCCCACTTCCCGACACAACGTGGATGGACCATCCGTGGCCGCGATCCAAATTTACCGCGTGGCTGGGTTAGCTTTCGGCAAATTCAATTGCTTTCACCGTCCCTCTAGTGTTAAAAAGACTTAAATCGAATTATCGGGGCGTGGCGCAGTCTGGTAGCGCGCACGCTTGGGGTGCGTGAGGTCACCGGTTCAAATCCGGTCGCCCCGACCATTCTTTCCAATCACACGATGCCTCCAGAGCGAATCCCGTCCGCTTACAGCCGGGCCAGGGAAAAAATGGTGCAGGAGCAGATCATCGGGCGGGGCATCAAAGACCCGCGCGTGATCGACGCGATGCGCCGCGTGCCGCGGGAATTTTTCGTCGAGTCGGCGCTGGCGAGCCGCGCCTATGACGACGGGCCGCTGCCGATCGGCGAAAAGCAGACGATCTCGCAGCCGTACATGGTCGGTCTCATGACCGAAGCGCTCGCGCTCAAAGGCATGGAAAAAGTTTTGGAGATCGGCACCGGCTCCGGCTATCAGACGGCCGTGCTGGCCGAGCTGGCGCCGCACGTCTTTTCACTGGAAAAAATCCGCTCGCTGTCGATCCGGGCGCGGGCGATTCTCGACGAGATGAAATATTACAACGTCGCGCTCCACGTCGGCGACGGCACTCTCGGATGGTCCGATCACGCGCCGTACGACGCCATCCTCGTCACCGCCGGCTCGCCCGGCGTGCCGAAGCCGCTCGTCGATCAACTCGCAGTCGGCGGCAGGCTCGTCATCCCGCTCGGCGACGAGCAATCGCAGGTGCTCAAGCGCATCCGCCGCACGGAGACGGGCCTCGAAGAAGACGATCTCGGCGAGTGCCGCTTCGTCAAGCTCTGGGGGAAATACGGTTGGGCCGACTGACGCCGCACATCGCTCGTCTCGTTTTCTTTTTTGCCGCTTCGCTGGTCTTTTCTTCCTGCTCGTTCTTTCGCTCATTCGGCACGCAGCCGCTTCGCACCGGACCGGGCATCTATCACGTCGTCAAGCGCGGCGAAAATCTTTTTCGCATCGGCAAGGCCTACGATTTTACTTACCAGGAGCTGGCGCGGATCAACCGGATAGCGGATGTCAACCAGGTCGAAGTCGGGCAGAAAGTTTTCATCCCCGGCGCGACGCGACAACTCCCCGTCGAGATCATCACGCCCACGTCGGTTTCGCTGAAGCGATCCGCGCCGTCGGGCTCGTCCAAAGGCAACGGAACTCTTCCCTGGCCGATATCGGGGACGGTCAGCTCGGGCTTCGGCCCGCGCGGCGAGAGTTTTCACGACGGCATCGACATCCTTGCGCCCGAAGGCACGCCGGTATTGGCGGTTGACGACGGCGAAGTCATGTACAGCGACCAGCTCCGCGGCTACGGAAATATTATCATCCTCCGGCACGGCGGCGGAATCGCTTCGGTCTATGCGCACAATGACAAAAACCGCGTCCGGGAAGGCCAGACGGTGGCGCGCGGAGAGACGATCGCGGAAGTCGGCAGCACGGGGCGAGCTTCCGCGCCGCATCTCCACTTCGAGGTCCGCAAGGACAACGTCGCCGAAGATCCGCTGAATTATTTGAAACAATAGGGTTTGAGAGAGATCCTTCACGGAGTTTACCCTGAACAGAGATAGATCCTTCGCTTCGCTCAGGATGACGGATGAAGGGTTCAGGATGACACACTCTCTAGTGTCCTTCTGTGCCCTTCGCTTTCTGTCATGCTGAGCCCTTCGACTGCGCTCAGGATAAACTCCGCGAAGCATCTCTCCCGTTTCGATTGACTTTATTGTGGCCCTCACCTAACAGTTGAACCGATGAGCGATCTGGCGAAAATCAGAACCGACGTTGTCGGCAGTCTTTTGCGGCCGGTGTTTCTCAAGCAGGCGCGCGAGCGCTGGGACGACGGCAAAATCGGCGACGAAGAGCTGCGCGCGGCGGAAAACCAGGCGATCCGCCGGGCGGTGGCGCTGCAAGAGATGGTCGGCTTGGAAGTCGTCACCGACGGAGAAATGCGCCGCCTCAATTTTCAAGACAGCTTCGGCGCGTCCGTGACCGGGTTCGACGCCGGCCGCGCCGACATCAAATTTTACGAGACACGCGTCGAAGGCGCCGAGCCGCTGCGCCGCTGGGATTTTCCCGAAGATGAAGCCAAAGCCACCGCGGTAGCGCAACGGCGCCCGGTAGTGGAGAAGTTGCGGCTCGCGCGAAACGTCCCGCTGGAGGAATATTCCTTCGTCAGCCGCGTGGCGACCAGGCCGGCCAAAGTGACGCTGATCGGCCCGGACCGCATCTCGCAGCGGTTCGATCATCAGGCATCCATTTCCATTTATCCAACAATCGACGACTTTGTCGCCGATGTCGTGCGCATTCAGCGCGAGATCATTCAGGCTCTGGTCGACGCCGGTTGCCGCTATGTACAGATCGACGCGCCGGGCTACACGGCCTATGTCGATGCTCCGTCTCTCGACGCGATGCGCCGGCGCGGCGAGGACCCGATGGAGAATTTCGCGCGCTCGCTCAAGGCGGACAACCAGGTGATTCGCGGCTTCGACGGCGTGACCTTCGGCATTCACGTCTGCCGCGGCAACCAGCGCAGCATGTGGCACCGCGAGGGGAGCTATGATCCGATCGCCGAAAGGTTGCTGAATGAATTGAATCACGACCGCTTTCTCCTCGAATACGACACGCCAAGGGCCGGCGGCTTCGAGCCGCTCGGCTTCGTGCCGAAAGGCAAAGTCGCGGTGCTGGGACTCGTGAGCACCAAAGTGCCGGACCTGGAAAGTATTGACGACCTCAAGCGTCGCATCGACGAAGCGGCGCGGTATCTGCCGCTGGAGCAACTCGCCATCAGCCCGCAGTGCGGCTTCGCCTCCGACGTGATCGGCAACCTCGTTAGCGAGGACGATCAGAAACGCAAATTGGAACTTGTTGTCGAAACGGCGCGGCAGGTGTGGGGAAAGTAAAAAGAAGAAAAAGCAGAAATGCCGACAAAGACACGGAGAGATCCTTCACTTCGTTCAGGATGACAGTTTTCGGCTTGCGGTTATTCTAAGTCTGTCATGCTGAGCGCAGCGAAGCATCTCTCTTTTATTTACGTTTGCCGCTGTGAGTGGTTTATGATACCTGCAAGATCCATGGACGAAAAAATAGCCGACCTTCGACGCGCGATACGCGACATTCCGAATTTTCCCAAACCGGGAATCGTATTCAAAGACATTACGCCGCTGCTCGGCAACGGCCCGCTGTTTCGCCAGGCGATCGACATTCTCGGCG
>JBGPTS010000133.1:0-10621 GCA_041490745.1 Binatia bacterium
ATTGCCGAGCTGGCGCGCTTTTTTATGCGGCGCTTTTCTCAGGAGACGAAAAAGAATTTCACCGAGATCGCGCGCGAGGCGCGGGACAAGCTGTTGGCTTACGACTGGCCCGGCAACGTGCGCGAGCTGGCGAACGTGATCGAGCGCGCCGTCGTCCTCGGCCGGGGTCCCGACATCGCGCCGCCAGACCTGCCGCCGCGCATCGCCGGCGCGGAGGTGGGCGCGAGTGACGGCAAGTTGTCTTATCGCGACGACGTGACCGCTTACAGAAAGCAGCTCATCTTGCGTGCGCTCAACCTGACCAGAGGCAACCGCGCCGCCGCGGCCAAAGCGTTGGGTTTGGAACGAAACTACCTATCTCGCCTCATCAAAGTGCTCCGCATCCAGCTGTGATTTTGTCCTCGCAGGCTATCTAAAAAGATATCATCCCGTCTCCGTCCGAGCGGCCGAGCGCCGCCGCGGAAAACTTTTTCCCCTGAATAATTCGCGCCTTACTCCCAGCGGGCGCTTCTCGCCCGTCCTGGCATACCGGTTGCTCTAGGTCTTGCTCAACGATGTCAAACAAATTGCCGGATGGAGGAAAGACCATGGCAGAAAAAATTTTAGTTGCGTTGCACGAACGGGATCAGATCGAGGAGTTCGTCCCGGCGCTGGAAAAAATCGCCAAGCCTGGAATGACGGCCATCTTTCTCGTTTCCTACCCGTTGGATACTTGGGCCTGGCTGCGCGATCACTGGATCGTCACCGAGTCCACCCGGAAAGCCGTGTCCGAGGGAAAACGCAACCTCGCGCAATACTCCTGGGATGAGCAAGAGCGTTTAGCCGAGCGGAAGATCTCTCCGGCTCGCGCCGCGCTGGAAAAAATGGGGGTCGAAGTCGCCGTGATGCTCAAGCAGGGATTGAGGCGAGCCGTGCGCGAATGCGTCCTCAGCGAAGAGTTTCAGCTTATCTTGATGTCCGCCGGACGCGGCGACACGGCCCTCGGCGTGGCGCAGGCGGGCATGCTTTTACTGCGCCGCATCAAGCAGACACGCTCCCGTTCCTTTTTGCTGTACCGCTTGAAGGGCAGGCCGCAGGCTGAGTCATCGAGCGTGCTCGGCTATCAATAGAAGAAAGGCGAATGGCAAGTACGGATTGCATATCCACCTGAAGCTCCAATGACAACCCGCTAGCTTGGAAACAATATGGAATTTGCAGCCGCCACTGAAGTGAAGTCCATGAACCCGCGCCTATCGCTCGAAGAGTTGACCCGGAACCTGACTCGAACCGTCAGGGAGCAATTCGAAGAGATCGGACGGATCAGCCGCCTGAAGCGCTATTTCTCGCCGCAGATCGCCGAGACGATCCTCAAGGGAGAGGATGGCGCGCTGTTAAAAAGCCACCGGCGCGAGATCACCGTTGTCTTCATCGACCTGCGCGGTTTTACCGCGTTCTCGAACACGACCGAGCCCGAGGAAGTTCTCGATCTCATCAGGTCGTACCGCACGGAGATGGGCAAGCTGATTTCCAAATTCGACGGCACGCTGGAACGATTTGTCGGCGACGGCATCGTCGTTTTCTTCAACGACCCGACGCCGCACGAGGACCACGCGGAAAGAGCCGTGCGCATGGCTCTGGAAATGCGCGACAGGGTCAAGGATCTGCGCATCGGCTGGTTGAAAAAGGGCTGGGAGCTGGATTTAGGCGCCGGGCTCTCCGCCGGCTACGCGGCCGTCGGCAATATCGGCTTCGAAGGACGGATGGATTACGGAACGATCGGCAATGTGACGAATCTGGCCTCCCGTCTCTGTGACGAGGCCAAGGGCGGCCAGATTCTCGCCGATCGGAAGACCCTCGGCATGATCGACGGCCTTGTGGAGACCGAACCGGTCGGCGAATTGCATCTGAAAGGATTCGCCCGCCCGGTCGACGCGTTCAATATCACGCAATGCAAACAACCATCGGAAGGTTACCGACCGCGAGACCTTTCGCTGGGCGGATGGCCTCGCGGCAGCGAAAAATCAGACAAGGAGGAATTATGAAAATCCATTTCAGGCCCCGCTTGGGCATGTTGTTCGGGTTTGCGCTCTTGGGTCTTGCGTGCGCCACGGCGCACGCCGGCGGCGCGCCGCGCGCGCTCGTGTCATGCGCCAACTACAACGCCGCGGACGCCGGGACGAGAAGCGCGCTCGCCGCCGGATATTTGGAAGGCGTTCAGGCGGCGGTGGACAAAGAGGCGCACGACATGCTGGTGCCGCCGTGGCACGAAGACCATCCGATCTGGTGGGCGCTGCCCGAGGGCGAAGTCGGCGTCGACAATTTGAGCCGGCGCCTGACGGCGTTTTGCGCCGCCGCCGCGAACCAAGACACGCGACTGCCGGAAGCCTTCAGCCGCATCGCCGCCAGAACCGACGGCGAGCCGCGCATCGGCCTACCCTTCAGCGACGGTGCGTCGGACCGCTGGCGGCGAATCATCGAAGCGCGCGGGCCCGGGTGCGCCGATTACGAGGCGGCGCGCGAAATCGAGCGGACTCAGTTTGTTTACGGCTATTTCCTCGGCGCGAGCACAATCAATTCGATTCTCCGGACGCCGCCCGAGCAGTCCGTTATGGTCTGGCCCGACGCCGAGCACTACGAAGTCAAAACGAGAGTCGATGCCGCCTGTCACGAGGCGAGATACTTGAATTCTACGCTCCGCGATGCGCTGTGGGTCACAACCGCGGAGATGGGCGCGGAAGGAAAAGTCGCCGACGTGCAATTCAAATAACGGAGATCTCCATGGAAAAGAAATACCGCAGGACCATCGGCCGTTTCGAGTTCTGGCATTTTCACCCGGATTGCGCCGAGCGCCCGCAGGGAAACTATATACAGCGAGCGGAAGTCTCTCCCGGGTCGCGGATGTGCCCCCAATGCGTGCGTCTGCACGAAAAGGAATTTCGCGCCGCTCGCGAAACAACTCAAAATCCCCGCCGCTGATCGTTGCCGCTCCAGGTTGCTGAAATACCCTCCGTTCACCCTGAGCCACGTGTCGAAGGGTGAACGGAGGCATTGTTGAAATCGCGAAGACATTTCCGTTCGTCCTTAGCTTGCCTGTCCTGAGCGAAGCCGAAGGGTCGCAGCACGAAAAGGACTTTTTTCAACAGTGTGCAAGGTTTGCGTGCATTTCTTGCCTTTTGGCGCAAAACTCGGTAGGAATCCCTCTGCTCGATAGGCATTCGTGGCAGAGATGGAACTCACCGGCAAAACCGCGCTCGTCACCGGCGGGGGGACGGGCATCGGCAAAGCAATCAGCGAAGCGCTCGCCGAAAACGGCGCCCGCGTTGCGATCGCCTCGCGCAATCCTTCTCGCTTTAGAAGCCTCGCGGCGGCGAACGGCTCGATCCTGCCCGTCGAAATGGACATCAGGAAGAAAAACCAGGTTCAAAAAGGCGTCGCTGCCATCGTGGAGAAGTGGGGGACGATCGATATTCTCGTCAACAACGCCGGCGTCTCCGGCATCACCCGCATCGACGACGCCGACGACCGCCCCTGGCGCGACATCGTCGAGACCAATTTAACCGGGACCTACCTTGTGACGAAGGAAGTCCTGAAGTCGATGAAAGATCGCGCCGGCGGGCGGATCGTCAACGTCTCATCGGTCTTAGGAAAATTCGGCGTGCCCGGCTACAGCGCCTATTGCGCGACCAAGCACGGCCTGATCGGCTTCACGCGCGCCGTGGCACTCGAAGTCGTCGGGCGCGGCATTACGGTCAACGCGATCTGCCCCGGCTGGGTGGAGACCGAGATGGCGCGCCTCGGCATCGAAGAGAGCGCGGCGTATCAAGGAATCACGCCGGAAGAGTTTAAACGGCAGGCGGTCGGCGCGGTGCCGATCGGAAGATTTTTGGACGCCGCTGAAGTCGCCGCGCTGGTCCTCTATCTCGTCTCCGAGAAGGCCGGCGGCATCACCGGGCAGGCGATCAACATCTGCGGCGGGCAGACGATGGTTTAGTTTTCATCGTGTGCTCTCTCTCCCATTGTCTTTCCAACCCGGCATACGCTAAAGGACTTGACGTGAACGGCAACTCGATTGAAGTCCGCGGCCCCGCCACCGGAGAGAAGATCGCGACGCTTCCGGCGGCGTCCGCCGAAGACGTCGCGCAGGCGGTGGCAAGAGCGCGTGTCGCGCAACGCGTCTGGGCGGAAAAAAGCTTTGCCGAGCGGGCCCGCGTTTTTTACCGCTATCGCGATCTCTTGATCGATCAGCAAGAAAAAATCGTCGACATTCTCACCGCCGAGAGCGGCAAGCCGAGAGCCGAGGCCTACGGCAACGAGCTTTTCTATATTTACGACAACATCGGCTTCTGGGCGAAAAACGCCGCCAAATTTCTCCAGCCGCAGAAGATCCGGCCGCACCTGCTGGCATTCAAGACAAAAAAAGTCGTCTCGACTTACGGCCCGCTCGGCGTCGCCGGCATTATCGGGCCGTGGAATTTTCCCCTGGTCCTCACCATCGGCGAGGCGCTGCCCGCGCTCATGGCGGGAAACGCCGTGGTCTTGAAGCCCTCCGAATTGACGCCGATGTCGGCGCTGTTCGCCGCCGAGCTGGCGGGCAAGGCCGGTTTTCCGGAGTATCTCGTTCAAGTCGTTGTCGGCTACGGCGCGACCGGCGAGGCGTTGATCGACCACGCCGACATGATCGCCTTTACCGGCAGCGTTGAGACGGGAAAGAAAGTCGTGCGCCGCGCGGCCGAGCGCTTGATTCCGGTGGCGCTGGAGCTCGGCGGCAAAGATCCGATGATCGTGCTCAAGGACGCCGACCTCGAGCGCGCGGCAAACGCCTGCGTCTGGGGCGCGCTGATGAATTCCGGGCAAGTCTGCACCTCGATCGAGCGGGTTTATGTCGAGCAGCCGGTTTATGAAGATTTTGTCGCTAAGCTGGTCGCGCGGGTGCGCGCGCTGCGCCAGGGCGCAAGCGACGAAGAAGTTGAACTCGGCAGCATGACCTCGGCGGCGCAACTGAAAAAAGTCGAAGCGCAGGTGGCGGACGCGGTTGCCAAGGGCGCGAAGATTTTATGCGGCGGGCGGAGAAATCCGAGCCTGAACGGGCTCTACTACGAGCCGACCGTGCTGGTGGGCGTCGATCACGGCATGGAGATTATGACGGAAGAAACTTTCGGCCCGGTGATTCCGATCATGAGCGTCCAAGACGCGGACGAGGCCTTGCGCCTCGCCAACGATTCGCGCTACGGACTCGACGGCAGCGTTTTTACCCGCGACGCGGAGCGCGGGCGGCGCCTCGCCGAAAAACTTCAGGCCGGATCGGTTTGCGTCAACGACTGCCTGGTGAATTTCGTCATCCCGGACGCGCCGATGGGAGGCATCAAAGAGAGCGGCGCGGGGAGACGCCACGGCGCGGAAGGCATTCGCAAATTTTGCCGGCAAAAAACCGTCGTCACCGACCGCCTGGGCTTGAAGTCCGAGTTCAACTGGTTCCCCGCGAGCCGGAAAAAGTCCGAGCTTATCCGGCGCGGCTTTCGGCTCCTCTATCGTTCAGGCTGGAAAAGTAAATGGTGGCCGCCAAAAAAATGAGCTGACCGCGGGTGACATCGGCGCGCGAGTTTGATAAGGCAAGGAGCTATCGACATAAAGCACGGTTGAAGCTAGATCGCCGGCAAGCGATAAGGAGATTGGATATGAGCAAAGATTTGCAAGGATTCATCGCGCGCGAAGAAGAAAAACGACCCGGCTCCGTGATCCGCGTCAAGGACCGGATCGACCCGAACGGCCACGAGACGATCGCCTACTTGAAGCATCTCGACATGCGCGGCGAGCAGAAGATGGTGCTGTTCGAGAACATCGTCAACCTGAACGGCGAGCCGTCGGCGTTTTCGCTTTTCTACAATCCATTCATCACGCGGCAGTTCTGCGCCGACGCTCTCGACATGGGCAACCTCAAGTCGAACATGGATTTAAGTCTTGAAGTCGCGCGCCTGGAGCTCGCCAAGGGCGAAACCGAAACCGTCTCTCCGACCAGGGCGCCGTGCAGGGAAGTCGTCCGCAAGGGCGCCGACGCGGACTTGAGAACGCTGCCGATTCCGATGCATCAAAAAGACGACGCGGGCGCTTATCTCACGATGGTCTGCATCATGAAGAGCGTTAACGGCGGCTTCTACGACATCACGTTCACCAAGAACATGTACTACGCGCCGCGGCGCATGAGCTTTTCCGCCCACGCGCACCACCACCTGGAGGCGATGACGACGGAATACGAAAAACAGAACCGGCGCGCGCCGGTGGTCGTCGTGTTGAGCCACCACCCGGCGTTTCTCCTCTCGTGCTGCGCCATGACGCCGTTCGGCAACAACGATTATCTCACCGCGTCCGGCTTCCTCCGCGAGCCGCTGCGGCTCACGCCGTCGGAGACCTGGGGCGAGGATTTTTTCGTCCCCGCCGACGCCGATGTCATCATCGAAGGCGAGGTGCCGCCCGGCGTGCGCGAATCGCAAAATCCGTTCGGCGAAATCCTCGGCTATTATCAGGCCGAGATGAAGGTGCCGGTCATCGAGGTGACCGCGATCACGCACCGGAAAAAAGCCGTCATCGAAGACTTCTGGCCCGGCCATCTGGATCACTGGAATCTCGGCGGCATTCCCAAGGAGGGCAGCGTTTACAACGTGATCAAGAAAAACGTTCCCGGCATCAGGGCGATTCACCTGCCCGGCTCGGGCTGCAGCCGGCTCATCTGCTATATCTCGATCAAAAAAGAATTCATCAACGACCCCAACAAGGCGGCGATGCAGGCGTTCGTCGAGATGCCGAACTTGAAGCTCTGCGTCGTGGTCGACGACGACATCGATATTTTCAACGAGAGAGAAGTCATGTGGGCCGTCAGCACGAGGACGCAGTGGGACAAGGACATCGAGATCGTCCGCAAGGTCCAGAGCTTTCGCGGCTGGCTCGGCGACGCGGTGGCGATGATCGACGCGACGAAGCCGTTGCAGGGGCCGTTCCCGATACGCAACGAGATTTCCGCCGAAGCGATGGAACGCGTAAGCCGTTTCTTCAAATAGGGAGGGGCGATGGAAAAAGTGGTGCCGATTTGGACGATGGAAAAGTGGGAGCCGATCTTCTGGATCATTGGGCTTACCGTCCTGTTTTTTGCAGTTCTTATGCTGCTCGACTACATCAGAACCAGGAAGAGGAAGGGATAGCGACCGGCCACTCGCTCCCGACCTGGTGAACATGGGACGGAGCGAGCAATCGCTCTCGAGCGAGCAAGATGAGCAAAGGTTTGATTCCCGGCCTGACTCTTTTCAAAAGCGGCAAAGTGCGCGAGATGTACGATTTGGGCGACCGGCTGTTGATGGTCGCCTCGGATCGCATTTCCTGCTTCGACGTCGTGTTGCCGACCGAGATTCCCGACAAGGGAAAGATACTCACTTCCCTTTCCGCTTACTGGTTTCACGCCATGGAGGATATCATTCCGCATCATCTGATCAGCACGGAGGTCGCGGAGTTTCCGGCCGCCTGCCGGCCGCACAAACATCTTCTCGAAGGCCGCAGCATGCTGGTGAAAAAATCCGAGCCTGCGCCGGTCGAATGCATCGTGCGAGGCTACCTCGCGGGCTCCGGCTGGAAGGAGTATCAGAAAACCGGCGCGGTCTGCGGCATCGCGCTGCCGAAAGGATTAATCGAGGCCTCCCGTCTCGATGAGCCGATCTTCACCCCTTCGACCAAGGCGGAGATCGGCGAGCACGACGTGAACATCACGTTTGCCAAAATGGTGGACATGGTCGGACGACAACACGCGGAAAAATTGCGCGACACGAGCATCGCGATCTATCTCCGCTCGCGCGAGATGGCGGAGAAGCGCGGCATCATCATCGCGGATACAAAGTTCGAGTTCGGTATGCTCGACAGCAAATTAATCGTGATCGACGAGATGCTCACGCCCGACTCGTCGCGCTTCTGGCCCAAGGAAGGATACCATTCGGGAACCTCGCCGGAGAGTTTCGACAAGCAGTACGTGCGCGACTATCTCATCGAGAGCCACTGGGACCCCAACAATCCGCCCAAACTGCCGCCGGAAGTTATCCGCAAGACGCAAGAGAAATACGCCGAGGCACTGAGAAGGCTGACATCAAAGGCTCAACTCTCTTAGGACCTTCCGCACAAACTTCACCGCATGGTTCGGATTGTAATCATACGGAACGTGAACAAAGCCGAATCGCGCGTTCGGACGATGACGCCGCAGATAGTCTAGGATGACGTACATGGAAAAATTACAGACATAGTCGCCGGCGTCGCGCGAGATTTTCGCGCTCTTGCCGAATGCCGACTGCTCCAGTCGCAAAGTAATCGCAAGCCGCTTAGCGCCGCCGCGAACAATCGGCCGCGCTCTTTCCTTCTTATCACCCCGTTTTAGATTCACCGCCCGCCGCTCGATTCGCATTGACCGCCCGCCGGAACATTGTCCCAGGCCGAGGATGAAGTCCGGACGGTGTTCCCGTACCGCATCGATGAATTGTTTTCTGTCAAAGCGGACGGGGAAGACGATCTTCTTTAGATTACCCGAGACGGGAAGTTTGCTTACGATATGTCGGGTGATGTTGCTTTTATATTGCTTGTACGGACCGAAACCGTACATGAGAATGCGCATCGGACCGCGACTATCCTGCGCTTGAAAGTAGTTCGAAGAGTTTCCTTCCTGCCTTCGGCGAAAGGAAGCCGATAACAGCGCCTATAGCGGCACCGAAAATCGCGCCGGGAAATATATTGGCAAGCTCAAACGTCGAGCCAGTCAGAATCATTGCCAAGATTAGGATCAGGATTCCGGCGAATGCGCCACCCAGAAGACCGCCTAAAGCCCCGAGCAGACGAATCACGGGAAGAAAACGAGCAACCGACGAATGCGCATCCATTACTGTTCGGCTTTTTCGCTACTGTAAAATCAGGGCGCCAAGGCATCGACTACAGCCTTGGGGTTAGCGGCCGCCACTCGCAGCAGAGCTTGAGCGGGTCCGTCTGGCCGGCGCCGCCCCTGTTCCCAATTCTGCAGCGTCGAGAGACTGACTCCGATCATCAACGCAAACTCGGACTGCGATAATTCAAGTCTCTTTCGAATAGCCCTAACATCCATCGGTTTTACATTAAAAACACGGGAGGCCTTCATCTCTCCACGCCTGATCTTTCCCGCCTGTTTGATGCTGGACACCAGCTTTTCGAAATCCTTTTTGTTCATTTCAAATTCTCCTTCACATAGCGGCGCAACGTTCTCAACTGATCCTGCGTTAAGTCCTCTTGTCGAGCTTTTGGATAAATCCAGAGCATATAGATGACTTCTTCGGATGTCTGCCAGTAGTAAACGACCCGCACTCCTCCGCGTTTCCCTTTGCCCGGAATGCTCCAACGAATCTTGCGAAGCCCTGCACCGCCTGGAATAACTGCACCAGCTTCCGGCCTGAACATCAACGCAAGCTGCAGTGAGCTGTAAACGTCATCCGGTAGCAGCTTTTGAAGCTCGCGGGTAAAGACCGGTGTCTCGACAAACCGCATAAAGGACCATACGCCATTGGCGCATGGCTCGCAAGAGGATGTACAAAAATGCAGCGACGTAGCTGATTTCGCTCGCAGGTGAGTCGCAGGTAACTGCTTTGGCAGTGCTTACTCTTTCCCCACCGCCTTGAATTCCACGGGAGAACTCTCGCCGGACGCCGCCTCGACGTAAATCTGCGAGCCGGCTTTCTTGAACTCTTCCGCTTTCTCTTTCATCCCCGCTTGCAGCGCGGCTTCTTCCTCCAGCCCTTTCTGCGCGGCGTAGTCGCGCACGTCCTGCGTGATTTTCATCGAGCAGAAGTGCGGCCCGCACATCGAGCAGAAGTGCGCGAGCTTGGCGCCTTCGGCCGGCAGCGTCTCGTCGTGAAACGCGCGCGCGGTGTCGGGATCGAGGCTCAGGCTGAATTGATCCTGCCAGCGGAACTCGAAGCGCGCGCGGCTGAGCGCGTCGTCGCGCATCTGCGCTCCCGGATGGCCCTTGGCGAGGTCGGCGGCGTGCGCCGCGATCTTGTACGCGATCACTCCGTCTATGACATCTTTCCGGTCAGGCAAGCCGAGGTGCTCTTTCGGCGTGACGTAGCAGAGCATCGCCGTGCCGAACCAGCCGATCATCGCCGCGCCGATCGCGCTCGTGATGTGGTCGTAGCCCGGCGCGATGTCGGTCGTGAGCGGGCCGAGCGTGTAGAACGGCGCCTCGTGGCAGACTTCGAGCTGCTTGGTCATATTTTCTTGAATCAGGTGCATCGGCACGTGGCCCGGCCCTTCGATCATCACCTGGACATCATGCTTCCAGGCGATCTGGGTCAGCTCGCCGAGCGTCGCCAACTCGCCGAACTGCGCTTCGTCGTTGGCGTCGGCGATCGATCCCGGCCGGAGTCCGTCTCCAAGCGAGAACGCCACGTCGTAGGCTTTCATGATCTCGCAAATCTCTTCGAAGCGCGTGTAGAGAAAATTTTCCCGGTGATGCGCGAGGCACCACTTCGCTAAAATGGACCCGCCGCGCGAGACGATGCCGGTGACGCGCTTGGCCGTGAGCGGGATATAGCGCAGGAGAACGCCGGCGTGAATCGTGAAGTAATCCACGCCCTGCTCCGCCTGCTCGATC
>JBGPTS010000134.1:0-10382 GCA_041490745.1 Binatia bacterium
AGAGATTCTTCTTAGGTTGCGGCAGTTTTGTCAAGTTGTAGGGGCACGGCATGCCGTGCCCCGCTCGCCTTGCAACGGCGCGCGCAAGCCACAATAATATCCCGATGGATCTTCTCTGGATGAAAGTTCCCGAATGGGAGCAGCGCGGCGGGCCGCTGCACGGTTTTTTGGGACGGCGGGGCGGCAAGAGCGCGGGCGCCTACGCCGGCCTCAATCTTTCTTTCCGCGTCGGCGACGACACGGAGACCGTCAAGGATAATTTCTGCGACGTGAAAAAGGCCGTCGGCGTGCACAATTTAAAAATTACCACGATGCGCCAGGTACACGGCGACCGGATCATCGACGTCACGGACGGCAGCCTCAAAGACGCGGGCGAGGCCGACGGGATGGCGACGAATCAAGAAGGAATTTTTCTCGGCGTTCTCACGGCGGACTGCGTGCCGATCCTGTTCTCGGTTCGCGGTCGCGAGCTGGCCGCGGTCGCTCACGCGGGCTGGCGCGGTACTCTGGCGGGTATCGGCGCGAAAATGGTTCGCCGACTAAAGGATCGGTACGACGCGGATCCAGCGGAGATCGAAGCCGCGCTCGGCCCGGCGATCGGGCCGTGTTGCTATGAAATCGGCGCCGACGTTGCGCGCCCGTTGGCGCAAAAGTGGGGCGGCCTTGCCGCGGCCGCGCTCGAAGCGCGCAACGGCAAAGAGTTTCTCGATCTCCGAGAATTGAATCGCGGCATGCTCGAAGACGCCGGCATTCCGCCGGCGCAGATATACCTCGTCGGCCCGTGCGCGTCCTGCGCCGCGGAAAATTTTTTTTCGTATCGCCGCGACAAAAAAGAAACCGGCAGGCAGCTGAGTTTTATCGGATGGGCAAAGTAAGGGCGACCGACGGCCGCCTCTACTTAATTTCTGTTTTTTATTGACAGGAGAGGGCCGCTTTCGTAAACTGCACGCAGCAGGGAAAGGAGGTGGTCCAGTGATAAAAGACAAATGTAGGGACTGTGAGGTGGCTGAGACTTAGGGTCTGAGCCTACTCGTTATGACGGGGGTTCAGGCTCAGGGCCTTGAATTCCCCTCAGTCACCGGGGCCTGCGCTGTTTACTTGAATAGCGCAGGCCCTTTTTCGTCCGACCGTCGATAAGGGGCGCCTGCTTCGTTGTCACTTCCGCTTTGCATCCTCACGTACTAAACACTGTCCGCTCCGGTGCGAGGCGTCGTTCCGCCTTGCATCTGCCTCCTTCTCGACGGTCGGAAATCAACCCGCTGAGAATTTATCTTTGTTTCAGGATCTCCAGCGCGGCGCGCCCGGCTTTGGCGAGGATTTGATCGGCGCTCCGGGCGGCGTCTTCCAGGGCTGCATGAATCTCTTTCGTCGTTGGCTCGATGCGCGCGAGCGCCAGCGCCGCGCTGGCGCGCACGCGAGAATCCGGGTCATTAAAGACCAGCTGTATCAATTGCCCGAGCGCCGCTCCGCCGGTTTTGGGGAACGCCTTCAGACTCGTTATTGCGGCGACGCGGACGAGCGGCTCGTTGTCGCGCAAAGCCTCGCTGAGGGCGCGCGGCGCGGCTTCGGCGTCGATGTCGCGCAGGCAATAGACCGCCATACGCCGCTGCGTCGCGCGGCCCGATTTCACCAGCGCGGCCAAGCGTTCGGCGATGCCGGACGCCGATTGTTTCGCAAGACGGACGAGCATCAGCGCGACGGCCCAGCGCACGTCCGGATCGTCGAGGCCGAGCGCGTCTTCAAGCGCATCGAGGCACGGTGTCGTCGGCGGCGCGATCTCGGCGAGGACATAGGCGATCGGCCAGCGCTCCTCCTCCGCCGTCGTTGCTATCAGAGCGTTCAACCGGTCCGCGACTTGAGGCGCGCTTTTTGCCATCGCCACCAGCTCGTCCACTGCCGCGCGCACGGCTTTCTTGTCCGTTTGATTCAGCGCTCGAATCAAGCCGCCGATTGTGTCGGAGCGCTCGTCCATCGGCCGGATGAAATCACGCGCGGATCGGCACGCGCACGGTGAAGGTCGATCCCTGGCCGTCGATGCTCGCGACTTGAATCGAGCCGCGATGCGCTTCGACGATGGTCTTCACGATGAAAAGGCCGAGTCCCGTGCCTTCGATCTTGGCCGATCCCTTGAGGCGGTTGAATTTCGTGAACAGGTGCGGCAGGTCGTCAGGCGCGATGCCGATGCCCGTGTCGCGGATGCTCACCGTGATGTGGCCGTCGTCGCGACGCGACGCGACGGTGATCTTGCCGCCCGCCGGAGTGAACTTGATTGCGTTGCCGATGAGATTCCAAAAGACCCGCTCGAGCTGCGCCTGGTCGCCCAGCAGGTCGGGAAGACTCTCGTCGAGATGCATCTCCAGGGCGAGATTTTTTTTGCGGATATCCGTTTCCTCGTGGCGCACGACGATCTCCAGCAGGCGGTTGACGGAGACCGGCCCGTGGGCGATTTCGAGTTTTCCGACCTCCGCCTTGCTGGCGTCGAGAAAGCCGGTGACGAGATTGACGATTCTCCGCGCGTTCTCCTGAATCCGATCGAGCATCAGAAGCCGTTTCTCGTTCTCGCCGTTCCCGGCGAGCTGATCGGCCAAAGTCTCGCCATAGCTCATAATGACGCCTAGCGGGCTTTTGATGTCGTGCGCCAGCGCGGCGACCAGCTCCATTTTCACGCGCTCTTTTTGTTCCGCCGCCTCGGCCCTGATTTTCTCGCGCCGCACGTCTTCCGAAAGATAGCCATAGAGAATCGAGACGCCGAAGAGGAAAGTCATACGGACGAAAAAATCGGCGCCGATCTCGGCCAGCGGTTTGCCTTGCTGGAGCAGAAAGCCGAGATAGACCAGGCTGATGACGACAAAGCCGAGCGCGATCCTGACCAGCGTCTCGCCGACCGCGGCGAGAAAAATGATAAAAAAGTAAAGCAGAAAGAGATCCCAAGGCGCGCCGCGGTTTTGATAGATCGCCACAGAGATGAGAACCGTGTCGCCGCCGAACAGCATCAGGTCGAAGAAGCGGTGCTGAAACACAGCCTCGGGAATCCGGTAGAAGATCAATCCGCTCGTGAGAAATACGATGACCAGGCCGTAGGACCACGCGTCGCCGACGATTGCTCCCTTGTCGAACAGCATGAGATAGGAAGAGACGATGGCGACCAACCACTGGAGGGTGATGATGGTCTGCTTCTTGTTAAGGATACCGTGCCCGAAGGCCATCGTTTGAGCCATGGCCCATTCTACTCGTTTTCCGCCCGCGGAGGAAAGACGTTTTTACTTCGCCGCGACGAGCGCCCGGAGGCGTGCGGGATAGTCGGTGATGATACCGTCGGCGCCCATGTGAAGCAGCGGCGCCATCTCGGCCGGCTGATTAATCGTCCAGACGAACATCTCGACTCCGAGATCGTGCGCCGCGGCGACAGTCGCCGCGCTCACCAGCGTCAAGCCGGAATATTTCCGCGGTAACTGCATCGCCTGCCCCGGCGGCTGATAGCTCGCGACACGGCCGCGCGCGAGCCATTCCATGAACGCCGCCACTTCACCGTAACAAAATCCCGTGGCTATCGGCGTATCGTTGGGGCCGAGCGCGGCGCGGATCTCACGCATGATCCCGTCGTCTTCGGTGGCGAGTAAAACATCGCAATCTTTGCCCGCGCGGCGCACGGAGTCGATGACTTTTTCTACGATCGGCGGATGCGATTGCTTGATTTCCTTTATCTCAATGACGGCGCGGATCTGCGGCAACGTGGCGAACAATTCCGCCAGCGTGGGAATCTCGACGCCTTGGCCGCGGTAGGGATAGCTCGCGCCGCCGCCTTTGCTAAACCGGTATCCGGCGTCGAGACGCTTGATCTCCGCGAGAGTGAAACGGCTCGCGCGACCGCGGCCGTTCGTAGTCCGGTTCACCGTCGCGTCGTGGATGACGACCACTTCGCCGTCCGCGGTTCCGCGCACGTCCAGCTCGACGTACTCCGCGCCGTCGGCGAGCGCGCGCTCGAACGACGGCAAAGTATTTTCCGGCGCCTCGCCCGCCGCGCCGCGGTGGCCGATAATGCGGGGCTTTGGCCCGGAAAAAAAGTTTGAGCCAGGCCGCTGAAAAAGGCCCATATACTTCGTTGCGCTCAGCCCGCGTCGCGTCAACGTACTAAAAGAGTACGTCTCCGCTCGCGGGCCTTCGCGCGCCTCGTCTCTGGGACCTTTTTGAGCGGCCTGAAGAAAGAGAATTATTCATATCTCGAGGAACTGCGGAATTGCTTTCGTGAGATTTCGGTTGCCGGTCTCCGTCACGACGACGACGTCTTCCAGGCGCACGCCGCCCATGCCGAGATAATAAAGTCCGGGCTCGACGGTGACGACGTGGCCGGCGCGGAGCGTGCCATCTACGGGAGAGATGCGCGGCGGCTCGTGGATATCCAGCCCCAGGCCGTGGCCTGTGCCGTGAAAAAATCCCTGCATGCGCCCGCCGATCTTGCCCGTCGGAAATCCGCGTTGCTCGAATAGCGCGAGAATTCTCTGGTGGATATCCTTTCCGTTCGCGCCGTGGCGGATCATTCCGTAGGCGATTTGCTGGCCGGCCTGGACCGTCACGTACGCTTGCTTCAAACGCTCGGAGGCGCGCCCGCGGACGACGGTGCGGCTCAAGTCGCCGAAGTAGCCGGTTTTTTGCGAGCGGGGAAAAATATCGAAGATGATCGAAGTATGCGCCTTGATCGGGCCGCTGCCTTCGTGATGCGGGTCGCAGCACTGGTCGCCCGAGGAGATGATCGTGTGGCTCGGCACCCAGCCCTGGGCCATGATCGTGGTGTTGACGACGGTTTTGAGCTTCTCCGAGGTCAGCCGCGCGCCGCCTATATATAGGTAGCGGTCGCGGCCGATTTTCGCCTTCTTCAAGGTCGCGATGCCGGCCTCCAGGCCGAGCTCGGCGACGGCCAGCGAAGCGCGGATTTTTTTAACCTCGTCGGCACGCTTTTTCTCGCGCTCGGGGAAGAACGGATCTTTTCTCACCTCCAGCGTGAACTTTCTCGCCCTGAGATCGTCGGCCAGCAATGTCGGAAAATTGGCCGGCACGGCGACCCGATCGATCTGTCTTTCGCTGAGGACGCGCTCGACCACGTCGGCCGTCGTCGGCGCGGGTTTGCCGTTTCGTCTCAGAGCGGTCGTGTAGAGGGAATGCGCCAGGACGAGATCGACTTCCGCCTGGCGTTTGGCGCGGTCGATCTCGAGATCGCTCATGACGACGAATTTTTTCCCCTGATGGGTAAAAAAAATAAACGGATCGGGCGCGAAGAAGGCCGTCGCGTAGAGCATATTGGCGTCTCCCTCGCTGGCGGAAACGAGTAACACCGAGGTCTCTTTTCGAGTCATGAGAAGAACGCTAAGCTAGCAATTTTACTATAGAACATCAAGGCGAGCGCTCCTTTTGGGTTGACAGACGAGGCTCGTTTGTTATGATGCGCCGACTTTCATATGTCTCGTCCTCAGGAGAAAACGCCCCTCATGGCTTTGAAAGACAACCTGGCAAAACTCAGGGAGCTCAACCAACAGGCCGATGCCGCCGGCGGCGAGGACAAGATCCGCCGCCAACACGAGCAAGGAAAATTGATGGCCCGCGAGCGGCTCGACATCCTGCTCGACCACGGCAGCTTCGTCGAAATGGACCGGCTCCGCACCCACGACTGCGCCGATTTCAACATGGCGGAGAAGAAAATCCCCGGCGACGCGGTGGTGACGGGTTACGGCACGATCGACGGCCGGCTGGTTTACGTCTTTGCCCAGGACTTCACGGTGTTCGGCGGCAGCTTGAGCCGGGTCGTGGCGGAGAAAGTCTGCAAGGTCATGGATCTCGCGATGAAAAACGGCGCGCCCATCGTCGGCATCAACGACTCGGGCGGGGCGCGGATTCAAGAAGGGGTGGCCAGCCTGGCCGGCTATGGCGAGATTTTTCTCCGCAACGTGCTGGCATCGGGCGTGGTGCCGCAGATCTCGGCGATCATGGGGCCGTGCGCCGGCGGCGCGGTCTATTCGCCGGCGATCACTGATTTTGTTTTCATGCTGAAGACCAACAGCTACATGTTCATCACCGGCCCGGACGTCATCAAGGCGGTGACGCACGAAGAAGTCACCAAGGATGAGCTCGGCGGCGCCGAAACGCACAATACGAAGAGCGGCGTGGCTCATTTTTCCGTCGAGAGCGAGAAGGAATGCCTGCTCATGATCCGCGAGCTGATGGGCTTTCTCCCCAGCAACAATCAGGAAGAGCCGCCGCTTCATCCGACCGACGACGATCCTGCGCGCCAGGAAAAAAAGCTCCGAGACCTCGTCCCGGACAACCCGAACCGCCCTTACGACATCAAAGAGCTGATCGGCGCGGTCGTGGACGAAGGATATTTCTACGAAGTGCAGCGGGATTTCGCGGCCAACATCGTCGTCGGGTTCGCGCGCCTCGGCGGAAGATCAATCGGCATCGTAGCGAACCAGCCGGCGCACCTCGCGGGCTGTCTCGACATCGACGCTTCGACCAAAGCCGCGCGCTTCATCCGCTTTTGCGACTGCTTCAATATTCCGATCGTAACCTTCGTCGATGTGCCGGGATTTTTGCCCGGCACTACGCAGGAATTCAACGGCATCATCCGCCACGGCGCCAAGCTGCTCTACGCCTACGCCGAGGCGACGGTGCCGAAAATCACGCTGATCACGCGCAAGGCCTACGGCGGCGGCTATATCGTCATGTCGAGCAAGCATCTGCGCGGTGATATTAACCTGGTCTATCCAACAGGAGAAGTAGCCGTGATGGGGCCCGAGGGCGCGATCAACATCGTCTTTCGCGAGGCGCTGGAAAAGGCCGGCGATCCGGAGAAGGCGCGCGAAGAGCTGGCGGCGAATTATCGCGAGATGTTCGCCAATCCGTTCAAGATCGCCGAGATGGGCTACGTCGATCAGATCATCTATCCGGAGGAAACGCGGCCCGTGTTGATTCGCTCGCTTGAGATGTTGAAAAACAAACGCGACCAGAACCCGCCGAAGAAGCATGGGAATATACCGCTTTGAAGAAGGCAATAGGCACGAGGCAACAGGCAATAGTAAAGAAGTTGAGAACGGAAATTCTCTTACTGTTGCCTAATGCCTGTTGCCTGATGCCTCGATTTTGATGTTTAAGCGCATCCTCATCGCCAACCGCGGCGAGATCGCAGTTCGTATCGTCCGCTGCTGCCGCGAGCTCGACATCGAGACGGTCGCGGTTTATTCCGAGGCGGACCGGGAATCGCTGCACGTGAAATACGCCGATCATGCGTATCCGGTCGGGCCGGCGCCTTCGGTTCAAAGCTATCTGTCCATCGAGCGCATCCTCGACGCCGCGAAAAAGAGTGGCGCCGACGCGATCCACCCCGGCTACGGCTTTCTCGCCGAGAACAGCGAGTTTGCGCGCGCCTGCGAGGAAGCGGGCATCACCTTCATCGGCCCGTCGCCCAAAGTGATCGACGAGATGGGCGACAAGGTCAAGGCGCGCGCGATCATGAAAGCGGCGGGGATTCCCGTTGTCCCCGGCTCCGACATCCTCGATTCCGAAGACGAAGTGGTCGCGGCGGCGGAAAGCGTCGGCTATCCCTTTATGTTGAAGGCCGTGGCCGGCGGCGGCGGCAAAGGACTCCGCATGGTGCGCTCCGGCCGTGAGGTCTCCTCGGCCTATCGCGCGGTGCGCTCGGAGGCGGCCTCTTCGTTCGGCGACTCGCGTCTCTACATCGAAAAATATCTCGAGCGCCCGCGCCACATCGAAGTGCAGATCCTCGCCGACAACCACGGCAAAGTCGTCCATCTCTACGATCGCGAGTGCTCGATCCAGCGGCGCCATCAAAAGATCATCGAAGAATGTACGGCGCCGGCCCTCGACTACAAAGCGCGGCGCAACATCGGCCGCATCGCGATTCAAGGCGTGCGCGCGGTCGGCTACGTCGGCGTCGGCACGCTGGAGTTTTTGCTCGACCGGAGCATGAATTTTTATTTTCTCGAAATGAACACGCGCCTTCAGGTCGAGCACGCCGTCACCGAAAGAGTCGTCGGCATCGATCTCGTCAAGGCGCAGATCGACGTCGCCGCCGGCGGCTATCTGCCGTGGCGCCAGCGACACATCAATCCCACCGGCCACGCCATCGAGTGCCGCATCTACGCCGAAGACCCGGAGAACGACTTCATGCCCTGCCCCGGCAAGATCGAGGGGCTGAGGCTTCCGGAGGGCCTCGGCGTGCGCAACGATTGCGGCGTCTATGAAGGCGCCGAAGTGCCGATCCATTACGACCCGATGATCGCCAAGCTGATCGTCTGGGGCGAGGACCGGGTCGAAGCGATCATCCGCATGCGCCGCGCGCTGCGCGAGTATCAGGTGCGCGGGATCAAAACCAACATTCCTTTTCACCAGTGGATTCTGCGCCATCCGCGCTTCATGGCCGGAGATTTCACCACCGGATTCATCGACGAAGAGTACCGCTATCTCCGCAAGGACGAGGTCCTCCCGCACAAGGACATCGCGCTCGCCTCCGCGGCGATTGCCGCGCTCAATCGCGAGCACGAGCGCGCGGTCCGCATGCTCCAGCGCGGCGCGACGGAAAAATCGCGCTGGCGCGACAGCGGAAAAAGGTCGTCGCTAAGATCCATCCCGGGATTGCCTGGAAAAAGGTGGAAGGGATGAGCCATTTTAGATTTTCGATTTCAGCCAAAGGACTGATCAGCCTCAGGCTGAGCCGATTTTCGATTGAATCTAAAACCTGTCCTGAGCAAAGTCGAAGGATCCAAAATCCAAAATCGAAAATGGGGCAGGGTTGAGGGGTAGGGCAAGATGGCTTACATCGCGAAACTAGGCGACAAGACCTACACCGTCGAGATCGAGGAGATCGGCAAATCGGTTTATCGCGTCGCCGTTGACGGCAGCGAGTTCCTGGTCGATGGCAAGAAGACCGGCCTGACCAATTACTCGCTGATCGTGGACAACCGGTCCTTCGAGGTCGAAGTCGATATCACCGAAGACGAGTACCGCGTTCTCGTCGATGGGCGCAATTATCACATCGATCTTGTCGATGAGCGGCGGATGCGGCTCGGCGGCTTGCAGTCGGGCATTCAGCTTCAGGGCCGGCAAAAAGTTTCGGTGCCGATGCCCGGCAAGGTCATCGCGGTGTTGGTTTCGGAAGGCGACCGGGTCGAGCGCGGCCAGGGGCTGGTGATCGTCGAGGCGATGAAAATGGAGAACGAAGTCCGCTGCCCGATCGACGGCGAGGTGAAAGAGGTGAGGGTCAAGACCGGCGACGCGCTGGAGGCGGGCGCGGTCCTGGCGGTCGTCGAATAAATTTCGCGGGAGACGTTTCAAGCCGCCAGCCGCTTCGGCCTGAGGCTGATCAGCCTCTGGCTGACTCCGATCCCGCGCAATAAACTCGTAGTGATTCCAATCGCCGGTGTCGGATGCGCGGGTTCTTCGATCGGCCGGCGGCTCGAAGCCCGCGCCCCAAGCGATCGCCTGCACGAAAACAAAAAATTTTCTTGTCAGGATTTTTTTTTCATGCTATATCGAACAAAAGATGGTTCCCAAGAAAGTTTTTTTCACCAAGGGAGTCGGAGTCCACAAAGAAAAGCTCGCCTCGTTTGAGTTGGCCCTCCGCACCGCCGGCCTCGCTTACTGCAATCTGGTCCTCGTCTCGAGCATCTTTCCTCCCGGCGCCAAACGGATACCGAAGGAAGAGGGCGTGAAGTTATTGCGCCCCGGCGAGATCGTCTTCTGCGTCTATGACCGCGAGAGCACGAACGAGCCGAATCGGCTCGTCGCCGCTTCGGTCGGCGTCGCCATTCCCGCCGACGACAACCAGCACGGCTATCTCTCCGAGCACCACTCGTTCGGCGAGACCGACGAGAAGGCCGGCGAATATGCGGAAGACCTCGCGGCGAGCATGTTGGCGACGACTTTAGGCATCGAGTTCAATCCGGACACCGCGTGGGACGAGCGCGAGCAGATTTTCAAGATGTCGGAAAAGATCGTCCGCACCACCAACATCACGCAGTCCGCCATCGGCAACAAAGACGGGCTGTGGACCACCGTCTTCGCCGCCTGCGTTTTCATCAACGAGGACAACGGCGCGCCGCCCGCCCCCGTCAACGATAACAAATAAGGCAACAGGCAACAGGCAACAGGCAATAGGCACTAGGTAACAGCAAGAGATGCCCTGAAGGCTGGGTCCCCCGTTTTTCTATTGCCTACTATTTTGCTTTAGCAAAATACGCCACGCCGATGCTGACACCGTATAGCAGCGTGAGCGGCAGGGCGAGAAGAATCTGCGAGATCATATCGGGCGGCGTGAGGACGGCGGCGAGAATAAAAATCAAAACGATCGCGTAGCGGAATTGCCGGATCATAAA
>JBGPTS010000135.1:0-10312 GCA_041490745.1 Binatia bacterium
CCGACAGCCACTCGATCGATTGGAAGATCGGCACGATGTCCTCGAAGTTGCGTCCGGTCTTGGGATCGATCGCGTTGACCGCGCCGAACATCTCGGTGGCGAAAAGCACGCGGTCGGCGCCGACGCGCTTGATGAGCATCTCCATCGACTCCTTGTCGTACATGGCCATGTCCCAGTAAACTTTGCGCGCCGCCTCTTCGAACGGTTCGAGGCCTTCTCTCACGTGCATGCCTCGCTGGCGGTTCCACTGGTACGGAATCGCGCCGCCGCCGTGCGGGATGATGACCTTGAGCTTGGGAAAATCTTTGAACAAGCGCGATTTGAGAATCTCCACCGCCGCCGCGTTGTGCCAACCGATGTAATACGAGTTGGTAAGGTGCAAGGCCGGATTGAGCGAAGCGCTCGCGTGAATCGTGCAGGGCAGATCGAGCGCGACTAATTTTTCCCACAGCGGATACCACCAGTCGCTCGCGAGCGACGGCGTCAAGGGTTCTTTGCCGCCCGCCGGATCGGGATTCACGTTGCAGCCGACGAAGCCGTGTTCTTTCACGCAGCGATCCAGCTCATCGACCCATTCTTTCGGACCGACGCCCGGCGACTGCGGCAGTTGGCACACCGGCGAAATTTTCTCCGGCCAACGCTTGGCGACGCGCGCGATCAAATCGTTGCACGCCTCGGTCCAGTAGCGGCTCACGAGCGGCGAGCCGAAGTGATGGCCCATCGCTCCGGCCCGCGGCGAAAAGAGCAGCCGGTCGATGCCGGTCTCTTTCATGCGCGTGAACTGGCCTTCCATCGACCTGGCCAGCGTCTCGTCGCTGATCTGAAGTTTCGCCCTGAGCGGATTTCCCTGCTCGATAATCTGCCGCGCGCGATAGGCGAGCAGCTCCAGCGGCTCGCTTGTGTAATGGGCGTGTGCGTCAATGATCATAGTGCCTCTCCTCGATAAAAAACCGTGTTCGTGCTCGTGTTCGTGTTCGCCTATCCTCCCCGACGAGCACGAGCCACGATCACGAGCACGATTCGTATCAGATTGTCACCATCGGGTGCGTCTGGTATACATGCCTCATTTCACGACTCTCGTTCAAGGAGTTTCCGACATGGCAGACATACCTCGGTTGAACGGCGTAATCAAAGCCCTGGAGAGTGGACAGACCGCGTTCGTCGCGTTCACGCCGGTCGATATCGAGAGCGCGATCGCGCTGGCGTCGTCGTCGCTGGACGGCGTCGCATTTGAGATGGAGCACTCGCCGCTGGATTTTACCGGCTTGAGAAGCGCGCTTCAGTTCATGCTCGACCGGCGCGAAATCGTCGAAAGCAAAACGCTAGCGCCGAAAGTGACGCCGCTGGTGCGCGTCCCGCCGAACGGCGGCGAGATGAATCAGTGGATCGCCAAGCAGGTGCTCGACATCGGAGTATTTGGAATTATTTTCCCCCACGTGAGCACGGTGGAAGAGGCATGGAACGCCGTCGGCGCCTGCCGCTACCCGCGTCTTGCGAGCGCGCCGCTGGCGAATCCTCCGGGCATCCGCGGCGACGCGCCGCAGCGCGCCGCGCGCTACTGGGGGCTCACGCAGCAGGAATATTACAAACGCGCCGACGTCTGGCCGCTCGCGCCGCAAGGAGAAGTGCTGGTCATCATCCAGTGCGAAGACACGCGCGCGATCGACAACCTGCCGCGAATTTTGAAGGAAGTCCCCGGCATCGGCGTCGTGCTGATCGGCGAAGGCGATTTGAGCCAGGAGCTGGGCCATCCGCGCGAATACGACCACCCGGTCGTTGCCGACGCGATCAACAGCATTCTCAGAATCTGCAAGGAACACAAAGTCGTCTGCGGCCATCCGCATCCGGACGGAAAAAACATCGAGCGGCTGGTTCAGAGCGGTTATCGATTTCTGATGCCCTCAGCGCCGCGGTCGTTCTCCGTGCTCGAACAGGGCCGCAAGCTCACAGGACGGGCATAAAGGCCCGGCTACTTCGTTGTGCTCGAACCGCTTCGCTCGACGTACGAAAAGAGTACGCCTGCGCTCGCGGTCCGTCGCACGCCTTGTATCTGGGACCTTTCTGACCGTCCCAAAGATTTACAAAACGAATCCCTTTCCTCTTTGCTCTGCAACTATCGGCGCGTTATATTCTGTCCCGCCACCGGATTTTTCACCGCCTCTTCCAGGCCGCGGATTCCTTTCCACTCGCTCGACGGCCGGACGCGCCCGTCGGTGCCGACCTGATCGAGGCCCCAGTAGATTTCGATCGAATGGCCGTCGGGATCTAAAAATTCGACCGAGATCTGGCAGCCGGCCCTGCGGCGGCCGTCGAACGTGATCGGCACGTTGTGCGCGCGCAAGCGCTCGCGCGCGCGAAAAACTTCCTCGACCGTCGCGACCTCGAAGGCGATATGATGCAGCTCGATATGCTTCGACGCGCCCTGCCCGGCGCCGACGAGCGCGATCGAGTGATGATCCGTGCCGCAGCGGAGAAAGGCGAAGCCGCCCGGCTGCATCGCTTCGGGATAAACGTCCGAGACTTTGAATCCCAAAATCTGCGTGTAAAAAGTCATCGAGCGAGCGAGGTCGCTGACCATCACGACCACGTGTCCCAGCCGTTGGATCTTGAACGGCATCTCTTTCGGCGGCGTCATCGTTCTCAATTTTTCGACGTCGAGCGGCATGTCGGCCTCCTTACTGTTGGGCTTTCGTCCTTCTGCGATCATGAAAATAGGGCAAATTCATATTCGCCGTCAACCGCACCGAACCCCTCTTGAAATCCCTGGAATCGTACTTACATTGCCTATTTCCTGGGGTTGACCCGGCAGGGTGGAGCTATGCGCGACAAATCACATCAAATGACGGTCGTTTTCGCGGCGGCGACTTATATCGCGAGCGAGACTTTCTGGCGCCCGCTCGCCGACATTTATCGCACGCGAACCGGCTGGCTGATCAAATACGATCTCGCCGGCGTTAAACCGGATGACATCGAGATCTTCGTGAGAGGATCGGAAATTACTGTTCGCGGTTTCCGGCGCGACTGGAAGCTGGAAGAAGGCTGGACGCATTATTCGATGGAGATTTCCTATAACCGTTTTGAGCGTACCATCGAGCTGCCCTGCGTTCTTGACGGCGCGGAAGTCGAGGTTGAGTGCCGCGAGGGAATTTTGCTGGTTCGATTGACCTGCCAAGGAGAACAACGGTGACCGACTCCGAAGACCTGAAAATTTTGCCGCTTCTGCCGATCAAGAACACGGTCTTGTTTCCGTCGCTCGTGATGCCGCTCAATGTCGGCCGCGCCGGCTCGATCGCCGCGGTCGAAGCGTCGCTCGCGAGCGAAGAAAAAGAGATCGTCGTCGTCGCGCAGCGCGACGCATCCGTGGAAAATCCGCAGTTGGCCGACCTCTATTCGATCGGGACCAAGGCGGTCATCAAAAGGATGAACCGCCGGCGCGACGGGCTGCTGGATATCGTCCTGCTGGGCCTCGAGCGCGTCGTGCTCATCAAGCTGGAGCCGAACGGAGCGTACCAACGCGTCCGCATACGCCCGCTGCCGATGCCGGAAGAGAAAAGCACGGAGATCGAGGCGCTCCACCGCGAGGTGAGCGAGTTGGCGATCCGAGCGGTGGAGCTTACGCAGCCGCAAGCGACAGGCGAAATCGGCCAGTTGATCGGCGCATCCAAAGACGCGCTCAGGCTGGTGTACATCCTCGCGCCGATGTTCAGCCTGGAGCTGGAGAAGGAGCAGTCGCTGCTCGAAGCGCCGACTTTGGCCGACTCCCTTCGCCTGATGCATTCGCACCTTTCCCACGAGCTTCAGGTGCTCGAACTCAGGAACAAGATCGCCAGCGAGGCGCAAACCGAGATGAGCCGCGAGCAGCGCGAATACCTGCTCCGGCAGCAGATGAAGGCGATTCAAAAAGAGCTGGGCGGGGAAAATCCCGAGCAGAACGAGATTCAACTGCTGCGCGAGCGCGTCGCCAAGGCCGATCTGCCGGAGGAGGCGCGCAAGGAAGTCGAGCGCGAGCTGGCTCGATTGGAGCGCCTGCCGCCGGCCGCGCCGGATTATCACGTCGGCCGATCGTACCTCGATCTTTTGCTCGAGCTGCCGTGGAAAACGGCGACCGAAGACGTTCTCGACATCGCCCGCGCGAGGAAAATATTAGACGAAGACCATTACAATTTGCGCGAAGTCAAAGAGCGGATTCTCGAACAACTCGGCGTGCTGAAGATGAATCCGAACGCCAAGTCTCCCATTCTCTGCTTTGTCGGTCCTCCCGGCGTGGGGAAGACTTCGCTCGGTCAATCGATCGCGCGCGCGCTCGGCCGTAAGTTCGAGCGTCTGAGCCTCGGCGGAATGCACGACGAGGCGGAGCTCCGCGGCCATCGCCGGACGTACATCGGCGCGATGCCGGGACGCGTGATCCAGGCGATCCGCCGCGCCGGCGTCAACAACCCGGTGCTCATGCTCGACGAGGTCGATAAGGTCGGCCACGATTTCCGCGGCGATCCCGCCGCCGCGCTACTGGAGATACTCGACCCGGAGCAAAACCGGGCGTTCCGCGACAACTATCTCGATCTGCCGTTCGATCTGTCGAAGATATTTTTCATCACCACGGCCAACACGCTCGATACCGTCGCGCGGCCGCTGCTCGACCGCATGGAGCTGCTTAGACTCCCCGGTTACAGCGAAGAAGAAAAAGTCGAGATCGCCAATCGATATTTGATCCCGCGCCAGCTCAAAGAAGCGGGGCTCAAGCCCGAGCATTGCGTCATCACGCCGGAGGCGCTCCGCGTCGTCATCGCGCAATACACGCGCGAGGCGGGCGTGCGCCAGCTCGAGCGCTCCATCGGCCGGCTGGCGCGCAAAATCACCGTGCGCCACGCGGAAGGCGACAACGCGCCGGTGACGATTCATCGCGACGATCTCACCGCCTGGCTGGGACCGCGCCGTTTTTCTCCCGAGCAGGCGCGCCGGCAGCTTCCCGCCGGAGTCGCGACCGGGCTCGCCTGGACCGAAACCGGCGGCGACGTTCTCTACATCGAAGCGACGCTGTTACCCAGCGGGCGCGGGCTGACGCTGACGGGCCAGCTGGGGGAAGTCATGCAGGAGTCCGCCCGCGCGGCCCAGAGCTACGTGTGGTCGCACGCCGAAGAGCTCGGCATCGATCGCATGCTGTTCCGCAGATACGGCGTCCACATTCACGTTCCGTCGGGCGCCATCCCGAAAGACGGGCCGTCGGCGGGAGTCACGATGGCCACCGCCCTGGCGTCGGTTTACAGCAGATTTCCCACGCGCGTGGACACGGCGATGACCGGCGAGATCACGCTGACCGGGTTGGTGCTTCCGGTCGGCGGCATCAAAGAGAAAGTTCTGGCGGCGCGCCGCGTCGGCATGAAACGCGTGATTCTGCCGAGAGAGAACCAAAAGGATCTCACCGAGCTGCCCGAGCCCGTGGCGAAAGAAATGGAATTTATATTCGCCGACCGGATCGAAGACGTGCTGACCGCCGCGATCCCGCAATTGGGCAAGCACTTCGCCGCGCTGCAAGCCGCCCTGTAACGGCGGAGCCTCTCGGAAATTTGCCGGGTCTTCGGTGAGAGCCGAAGCCCCCGATCGAACGGATCTGATCTTGTCGGACGATTCGGCCGCCTTATGCCAGCGGCTTCAAATCCTGCAGCAGTGTCGGTATTAGCTCGGACACCGTCGGGTGGATGTGCATCGCGCGGCTGACGGTCGTGTACGGCGCTTTGGCGTACATGAGGTCGAGCAGCGAGTGGATCACTTCGTCGCCCGTCACACCCAAAATCGCCGCGCCGAGGATTTGCTTCGTGTCCGCATCGACGATCACCTTCATGAACCCCTGCGTCTCCCCCTTTTCCACCGCGCGCGCAACGCGCGTCATCGGCCGGGTGGCGACCAGCGCCCTGCGCCCTGATGCCCTCGCTTGAGCTTCGGTCATGCCGGCACGGCCGAGCGGCGGATCGATGAACAGCGCGTAGGTGACGATGCGGTCCGAGATTTTTCTGGGGTCGCCGTCGAGAAGATTGGCCGCCACGATCTCGTAATCGTTATATGAGGTATGGGTGAACGCGCCTCTTCCGTTGCAGTCGCCCAGCGCCCAAATGCCGGGAACGTTCGTGCGTAATTCATCGTCGACCGTGATGTAGCCGGATCCGTCGGTTTCCACGCCGGCCTTGTCCAGCTCTAAATCGTCGGTGTTGGGCACGCGTCCGACAGCCAGCAACAGATGAGAGCCGGCCACCTCGCGGCTCGCCTCGGCACAGTCCAAAGCGACAACGACGCGGTCCCCTTCCTTCCGCACGGCCATGCATTCCGCCTTCAAGCGGATCTCGACGCCCTCCGCTTCGAGAATCTCCTGCACCGCTCGCGAGACATCCTCATCCTCGCGCGCGATCAGACGCGGGCCCTTCTCCACGATGGTGACGTTTGAGCCGAAGCGGCGATACATCTGACCGAACTCCAGACCGATGTAGCTGCCGCCGACGATGACCAGGTGTTCCGGCAAAAAATCCACCTCCATCATGCTCGAGTTAGTAAGATAGGAAACCCGATCCAGGCCGGGCATGGGCGGGACAAGCGCGCGTCCGCCCACGTTGATGAAAATTTTCTCGGCTTCGAGGAGGTCGTTGTTGACCCGCACCGTGCGCGGGCTCTCGAAGCGCGCGTGACCTTGGTAAACGGTTCCGTCGGTAAGCCCGCGCATCCAATTCTCGACGTTTATGTTCGAGCGTCCGGCAATCTCGTCCTTGCGCTGCTTCACCCGCTTCATGTCGACGCCGATCGGCCCCGATAGCGCGACACCGTATTCGGCGGCGCGCCGCGTCAAGCTTGCGGCATAGGCGCTCGCCACCAGCGTCTTGGTCGGAATGCAGCCGGTGTTCACGCAGGTGCCGCCGAAAAGCTTGCGCTCTATGACGGCCACTTTCATACCGGCCTTCGACAGGCGCGCGGCCAGGGCCGGGCCTGCCTGGCCGGTGCCGATGATGATTGCGTCGAATCGCGCTTTCATGAGGTTTCCTTCCGCGTCCGGTTTTTATCCGTTCGGAGGCCTTTCGAGCCGGCGGAACTCTTTCGCTTCTCCTCTATCTCAGTAGGAGGCCGCAGACAATCCGGGATTCTCCGGCTTGAAAATAATTGCGTGACGATATAGGGCAGTAATCGTAGCCCAATTTTTAGAGAAAGGATGGATTCACGATGATTGAAGTTGGAAAGCAAGCGCCGGACTTTGAGCTGGCGAGCCAGTTGGACGGCAAGAAATTCAGTCTTGCCCAGTTCAAAGGGCAAAAAAATGTGATGTTGGTGTTCTATCCTCTGGATTGGACGCCGACCTGAAGCCTGGAGATTCCGGGAATTCAAGCCATTCTGGCCGAATTCGACCGGGCAAACACCCAGGTGCTGGGTGTCAGCATCGACAGCATTTACTGCCACAAGAATTGGGGCAACTCCTTGGGAGGAGTCACGTTCCCGCTGTTGGCGGATTTTCATCCCAAAGGGGCGATGGCGCAAGAATACGGCGCTTACCTGGCGGAGAAAGGCATTACCGATCGCGCCACGGTGATCGTCGATAAGAACGGCGTCGTCCGCTACGCGGTCTCCGTCACACCGGCGGGACAGCGCAATCCAAAAGATCTTTTGGCCGAGTGCCAGAAAATCAAAGGCTGAGCGCGCGAGCGACTCGCAAAAAAGCCCGTCCGCCGTTCGATCGGCGGCCGGGCTTTTTTTATTTCACCGGAGAACGGAGAGGCGGGGCCGTTACAGCGGCCTCAGCGTAACCGGGAGGAGAAGATGTTGCTTGGATTCACGGCGCTTCCGAAACGTCGACGAAGATCCCGTCCGGATCGGACAGTTGATAGCGCCCGTAGCGGCAGGCGGCGATCAGGCCGGCGCGGCGCTCCCCCTCATCGGGCGCGCTGACGGTTCTCTCGCGCATCGACGGGTCGGACTCGCGCAGCCGGGCCAAATCTCTCTTGACCGCCTCCACGCTCTCCGCTTCGAAGCCGAGATGCTCCAAACCGGGACGTTCGATGGTCGCGCCGGCGTAGTCGCTGATCCGCCAGGGCGCGACGATCAACGTCACCTTGCCGTCGGTGAGATAAAAGTTAGGATCTTCCAGCGCCTTTTCCTCTTCCTTGAGATCGAATACATCCCGGTAAAATGAAGCGATCGCCGCGGGATTCATCACGCGCAGCTTGAAGTGACGGATGCGCCTCGGCTGTTCCCGCGCCGCGTCGACATAGACGTCTCTTCGATTTTCCATTCCCTCCTGCGTCAGGTCGAAGAAATTTCCTTCGGGGTCGTGCGCGCCGAAGCTGGCGAAGGGGCGATTGGACGGGCGCTTGAGCACGGTGACGGCGGGAAATTTCTGTTTGATGCGCGCGGACGCCGCCTCGATATCGTCAACGTCGATGCCGAAATGGTGCAGTCCGGGGTTATAGCCGGGCTTTCTGCCGATCACGGTCATGCCGACGTAGCCGTCGCTGACGCTGAAAGCGAGATTCCGGGCGATCGCTTTTTCCTCTTCCGCGACGCCCGAGGCGCTTCGCTTCATTCCGAACACGGCCTCGTAGAACTTCGTCTCCCTGAGGAAGTCCTCGCTGACGATGGCGAGATGTTGAATCTTGGATCGCATGTCTACTTTCCGACGAGCTTTTTAAAGAAGCCTTCCTTCTCCAACTCGTCGAGCGTGCTCTCGTCGAGGAACCTCTCCAGATTGCTTTCCGGCTTGGCGTTCGGGTTGCGCTGCGCGACCATGTCCAAAGTGTTCCTGAGCCCTTGATGCGAAATGCGCGTGGGGAAAGCGAAGCCGGGCGCGACGTACTGATACGTTTCTTCGATCGCCTGCGGATTCTTCTGCTGCAATCGCTTGGCGAGCATGGCGACCGCCTTCTCTTTGTTGGTCATGAACTGCAGCGTGGCTTCGGCGTAAACCTGCTGGAAGCGTTTGACCGCGTCGCGGTTTTTTTCCAGGAACGCGCGGCGCACGACGATCGCGTTCATCGGGAACGCCGCGGTCTTCATGTCGCGCATGTGGGCGAGCACGTTCATGCCCAAGCGCACGGCTTCGCTGATTTCCGGATAGGCGAGGACCGTGGCGTCGAGCGCGCCCGTCGAAAGCGCGACCAGCCGCGTCGCCGCCTGGCCGCTCTGGATGATCGTCACCGATTTGCGCGGCACGTTCCATTCCTTGAGCGCGAGTTCGACGGCCAGCTCGTTGGCGCCGCCGAACGCCAGAATGCCGATCTTCTTGCCGACGAGGTCTTCGGGCTTACGAATTTCCTTTTGCGTGACAAAGCTGAACGGGAACGTGTTGAGCGAGCCGGAGATCATGACCACATCGGCGCCCTGATGAATCGCGTTGACGGTGGTGACGGCATCGACCTGCGCGAAGTGGATGCTGTTGCCGACGAGCGCCTGGATCTCGCGCGTCGAGCCCGGCACCATCACGACGTCGCCGGCAAAATTGTATTTCGAGAAGAGTCCGAGATCTTTTCCGGCCCACGCCGGCGCCTGAAACCCGGCGAAGCCGCCGTAGGCGACGAGATAGCGTTCCTGGGCTGCGGCGACGGAGGGCAAAATGATAAGGAAGAGAAGAATGAGGCGCGTCAACTTGATCGACATGGGCTCTCCTTCGTGCCTATTTCCCGTTCTGCATGGCGAATCGGTCTTCCGCCGCGACCTTCTTCAAATATTGCTTCCAGTCGGTCGTGGCGGAAACGACTTCCGAGAGCACGATCAGATGCGGGAAAGAGTTTTTTTCCGGCTCTCGGACGACGTGGCGGGGATCGCGCCCCGCGCGGACGTCGTCGACGGCCGCGAGCAGAAGCTTGCGGGCGGCGACGATCGCCTTGTCCGAGGAGACGAGGTGCTCGGCGGTTCTGTCTTCCACGACTCCCTGGCTCTCCGTGGCGAACTTATCGTGCGCCTGGAAGTTGAGGCCCATGCCGGTAAACGTCTGGTCCTTCATTGACGCGCGGTCCTGCCCGTAGCGGTTCGCCGCGTTGCGCGCGAGCGTGTAATCGGCGTCCAGCTCGAATCGACTCCAACTCCGCAGGTTATCGCCAAGCGCCCGCTCCCGGCTGAACATGAAGATGTATTTAAAATGGCGGCCGTCGTCGATCGGCACGTGCCAGTGGACCGAGTAGCCTTCGCCGATCGTCGAGCCGCCGAAGGCGCTGGCGTTGGGAAAAATAAAATTGGTGACGCGCAGATAGCTTTGATCCGCGCCGGCGGATCGCGTCGTATAAATCCGCAAACCAAAATCCGTGACCTCCACGTCGATCGCCGGCGCGACGTCTTTCCCGAGGAG
>JBGPTS010000136.1:0-10302 GCA_041490745.1 Binatia bacterium
ATGGAGCGAAACGGCCTGGACCCCGAGAAAGTGCAATACGTGGTGGCGGGCTCGAACGCGGACCGGTTCAAGGCGGTGATCTCGGGAAAAGCCGACGCGACGGTGATCAGCACGATTGAAGCCGCCAAACTCTCGGCTTACCCCGACCTCATCGATCTCGCCACGGCCGCCAAAGTTGTGCCTGAGATTCCTTTCACGTTCGCCATGGCGCGCGAGGATTTTATCCAGAAGGAGCCCGAGACTATGTACCGGCTCGCCAAGGCGATGATCGAGGCGAACCGGTGGATCGCCGCCAATAAAGCGGGCACGGTCGCGATCGCCGCGAAAATCATTCCCGACGAAACGGTCGATGTTCTCAACAAGGCGTACGATCAGGCCGATCCGCGGCTGTGGGGCGCCAATGGAGATATTTCGGAAGCATCGTACAAGTTCACCGGCGATTTTCTCGTCAAGGTCGGCAACATGACCGAGCCGCTGCCGTACGATAAGTTCTTCGACCGCCGGTTTATTGATCGCGCTCTGAAGGAATTGGGCAGGAAGTAACAATCACTCGCTGGGCAAATAACTGGTGCGCCCGCCGAGAGTCGAACTCGGACTTAAGGCTTCGGAGGCCTTCGTGATATCCGTTTCACTACGGGCGCGTAAGGATTATTCTATCAACCGACTTCCGATCCGTCAACGTTACGTGCTTCCTTGAGCGCTTCGAGCATTTCGTCGTGAATCAAACCGTTCGACGCCAGCGTCTCTTCGCCCCAAATGGAAAACGGCGCGCCGGAAAAATCCGTCACCGTTCCGCCGGCTTCGCGGACGATCAAACTTCCCGCCGCCGTGTCCCAGGCGTGGAGCTTTAACTCCCAAAAGCCGTCCAGCCTGCCGCAGGCGACGTAGCACAAGTCGAGCGCGGCGGCGCCGGCGCGCCGGATGCCCTGGCTTTTCGTCATGAAGACGCGGAAAAACTTTAAATAAAAATCCGCCTTCTCGCGGTGGTCGTAGGGAAAGCCGGTGGCGAGCAGTGCTTTGTCGAGCTCCGCCACCGGAGATACTTTGATCGGCGTGTCATTGAGAAGCGCGCCTTCGCCCTTGATCGCGCTGAAGCGCTCTTCGCGCACGGGATCGTAAACTAATCCGAGAACCATCTCTCCTTCGTATTCGAGAGCAATGGACACGGCGAACTGAGGAAAAGAGTGCGCGAAGTTGGTCGTTCCGTCTAGCGGATCGACGATCCAGCGATAGCTGCTCCCCGGCGCGGTGATTGCCGTCTCTTCTTCGGCGAGGATCGAGTGGCCGGGAAAATTTTTTTGCAGCACATCGACGATCCGTTTCTCGGCTTCGCGGTCGGTGGCGGTTACGAGATCGATGGCGGACTTATGGTGGATTTCTTTCGCCCGCTGCCAGTTGTCGCGGATGAGTGCGCCGGCGACTCCGGCCGCCTGCCAGGCGACGGCAAGAAAATTTTCCATGGATTACCCGCGATTTTGATGGCTCGCAATGGCGGATGCCCTATGTTACCTAAAGTGCCATGAAGATTCGAGCGCCGGCAAAGATTAATTTATCTCTGCGCGTCGTGGGGAAGAGGCGCGACGGTTATCACCTGCTGGACACGATCATGGTCCCGGTGAGTTTGTACGACGAGATCGAGATCTCTCGGCCGACGGCGCGCGGCCGCCGCGGCTTGCAGGTGACTTGCGACCATCCTTTGGTCCCGTCGGGAAAGCGCAACCTCGTTTATCGTGCGGCCGTGCTGCTCCTCGGCGCGCGTGCAAACAAAGTGCCGCTCCACATTCGCATCCGGAAAAAAATTCCCGTCGGCGCGGGCCTCGGCGGCGGCAGCAGCGACGCCGCGGCGACGTTGCTTGCGCTCAACCGGATTTTGCATCTTAAAAAAAGCCGGCGCCAATTGCTCTCGCTCGCCGTGTTGCTCGGCGCTGACGCGCCTTTTTTTATTTCCGGCCGGCCGGCGCGGGCGCGCGGCATCGGCGAGCGGTTGAAACCGCTCGGTCATGCGCCTAGATGGTGGTCCGTCATTCTCTATCCCGGATTTCCCGTATCGACTCGCTGGGCGTATAAGGCGCTCTCGTTCAAGTTGACAAAAGCTATTGGAAATACTAGCCTTAATCGGTTCAAGTGGCGGCGTGAAGAGCTTTCGCGTTGGCTGGTCAATGACCTGGAGCAAGTGGTGCTTCGGCGTTACCCTCGCATTGCGCATCTCAAAGAGAGATTGATTCAAGAAGGCGCTGCGGGCGCTCTGATGTCGGGCAGCGGCTCGTCGGTATTTGGTATTTTTTTTTCCGGAGATGCGGCGAAAAAGGCGTTTCTCCGTTTATCGAAGGAGGATGGGATCCAAGCGTATCTGGCGCACACGTTGAGTTGAAACAAGAAGCCTTAAGGTGCAACTCGCCGAGCTCCCTGCCGGGCCCGACGCATCGGAGGTCCCTATGGAGATCACGGAGGTTAGGGTCTTTCCTGTCAACGAAGAAAAGCTCAGGGCTTACGTTACGATCACGTTCGACCAGTGTTTCGTTATCAGGGATCTCAAAATCATCCAGGGCGCGACGGGGCTGTTCGTCTCCATGCCGAGCAAAAAACGCAAAGACGGCACTTACAGAGATATCGCTCATCCCATCAACAACGAGACGCGCAGAATGATCGAAGAAAAGATCATCGCCGAATATCAGAAAATGATCGCTGAAGGCGGCGGTGAGCGGGCGCTCGGCGGGCAATGAGGAGAGTTCCCCAAAGAGGCCGCGCGCTTCTTTGGAGAGTTCGGGATTGGGCGGTCGCCAAGTGGTAAGGCACCGGGCTTTGGATCCGGTATCGAAGGTTCGAATCCTTCCCGCCCAGCCAGTTTTTACCGAGTAGCGAAATACCGGAGTTGCGTTGACGCTCCGGCGGTTCTATTTTTTACGGACTAACCATGGGCCAGCATCAAGACGAGCTTAAAATTTTTGCCGGGAATTCGAATCCGGCGCTCGCGCGCGAGATCTGCGAGCACTTGAAGACGCCGCTCGGCCAGGCGACGGTGGAGACCTTCAGCGACGGCGAGAGCAAGGTCGAGGTCAAGGAGAACGTGCGCGGCGGCGACGTGTTCGTGATCCAGTCCACCTCGGCGCCCGGCAACAACAACTTGATGGAGCTTTTGCTGCTGCTCGACGCCTTCAAGCGCGCCTCGGCGAAGCGGATCACCGCGGTCATTCCGTACTACGGCTACGCCCGGCAGGACCGCAAGGTGGCGCCGCGCGTGCCGATCAGCGCGAAATTAGTTGCGGACCTCATCACGACGGCGGGGGCTTCGCGGATTCTTACGATGGATTTGCACTCCGGGCAGATCCAGGGATTTTTCAACATCCCGGTGGACAATCTCTACGCGACGCCGGTGCTGCTCCACTACGTCAAGCAGCGGCTGAACCACAACGAAGTCACCATCATCTCGCCCGACGCGGGCGGCGTGGAGCGCGCGCGCGATTTTGCGACGCGGCTTAACGCCTCGCTCGCCATTATCGACAAGCGGAGATCCGGCCCGAACGTCGTCGCCGAGATGAACATCATCGGCGAAGTCAAAGGCCAGACCGCGGTCCTGCTCGACGACATGGTCGATACGGCCGGGACGCTGGCGATGGCCGCAGCCGCGCTCAAGCGCGAAGGCGCCAAGAGAATTCTCGGCTGTTGCACACACGCGGTGTTGTCCGGTCCGGCGATTCGGAAGATCAACGAATCGCCGCTCGAAGAGCTGATCGCGACCAATACCGTGCCGCTTAACAGCGAGGCCCAGAGCTGCAGCAAGATCAAAGTCCTTTCCGTCGCCCATCTGATCGGCGAAGCGATCCGCCGCACGCACGAAGAGCGGTCGATCAGCTCGTTGTTCGATTGAGGCCGTTTTAGATTTCACACAGGAGGTAAGTTTCAGTGGAAACCGTTGAAATACAAATTGAACCGCGCGAGACCGGCGCCAAAGGCGCGGCCAGGCGCGCGCGCCGCGCCGGCCAAATGCCCGGAGTTTTTTACGGCCCCAAGTCCAAGTCCGTTCCCCTGGAAGTCAATCGCAAAGAATTTCTCAGCCGGGTCGTCGATCTCGAAGGATCGCACCTGATCCGCATCAAGTCGGCCTCGCCGCTCTTGGCCGATAAGGTCGCGCTGGTCAAGGAGATGCAGTTTCATCCCGTGACCGGCGAGATCCTCCACGCCGATTTTTACGAAGTCGATTTGACCGCGAGGATTCGCGTCAAGGTCCCGCTTCATTTCGTCGGCAAGGCGGAGGGCGTCGTGCGCGGCGGCATTTTGCAGCCGATCGTGCGCGAGGTCGAGGTCGAATGTCTGCCGATGGATATCCCGGAATTTTTCAACGTCGAGGTCGCCGCGCTCGACATCGGCGATTCGGTGCACGTGACCGAGTTGACGATGCCGGAGGGCGTGACCGCGGTTTCCGACGCCGGCCTGACGCTCGTCACCGTCGTACCGCCGAGCATCGAAGAAGCGCCGACGCCCGTCGAAGCGCCTGTGGTCGCGGTCGAGGGAGCGGAAGCCGTCGCCGCCGCACCGGGAGAAGAGAAGCAAGAGGAAGAAGGCAAAAAAGAGAAAGAAGGCAAGAAAGAGAAGGAGTAGGAGACCGGCGGTGTTCCGGACGAATGGGGGGCGGTTCGCAAACCGCCCCTTCGTTTTTTATTTGAGCGGATTCTCTCGGGTATCCTAAGTGAAAATCATCGTCGGCCTCGGCAATCCGGGAAAGAAGTACGAACGGACCCGACACAACGTCGGGTTTTTGGTTGTGGACCTGCTGGCCGCTAAAAACGGCGTCGCCATCGGCAAAAAAAAGCACGAGTCCCTGATCGGCGAGTGGAACCGCGAAGGCGAGAATCTCCTCCTGGTCAAGCCGCAGACTTTCATGAATCGCAGCGGCCAGGCGCTGCTGAGCCTGCTGCGCTATTTGCCGGTCGAAGCTGAGGATGTCGTCGTGATACACGACGACATCGATCTTCCCTTCGGGCGCATTCGGATTCGCGAGCGCGGGAGCGCGGGCGGGCATCGCGGGATGCTGTCCGTGCTCGAATCTCTGGGTGAGGCGGCTTTTCTACGCGTGCGGATCGGCGTCGGCCGCCCGCCGCCCGGCGTCGAGCCGACCGATTATGTGCTGCAGGGCTTTTTGCCGGAAGAAGCGGCCCGGCTGGACGAAGTGATCGCGCGCGCGGCGGAGGCGGTCGCATGCCTGATCGACGAGGGCGCGCGCCGCGCGATGGAAAAGTTCAACCGGGCGGACTAATTGTCGGTAGTGGGTCATTTTCAGCTTGCGAGCAACATAATCCAGAACCGAGTTTCTTCGCGGAGCCCTGAGCGGAAAAGAGAGATGCTTCGCGGAGTTTATCCTGAGATTCACTTCGTTCAGAATGACACGCGAAGGACTCAGCATGACAGAAAGCGAAGGGCTCAGAACAACGTGGGTTGGATTGTCATCCCGAACGAAGTGAAGGATCTCTCCCAAAATAACCCACTACCCAATTTTTCCCTCAATTGTATTGCATAGACGCTTATGATAAACGTCAAAGAATAAATTTTACGGAGAAACAAGTGACCGCGACACTTTACGAAACCATGTTTATCCTCCATCCCGACCGGGGCGGAGTGATCAAGGAATATATCGAGAGATTTAAGAAGGTCGTCGAAGAGCAAGGCGGAACGTTAGGTCGCCTGGAGGAATGGGGCTTGAGAGATCTCGCCTATCGAATCCAGAAGCAGACGAAGGGTTACTACACATTGCTGCAATACCACGCGACCGCCCGCGCCGTGGAAGAGCTGGAGCGCACGCTGAAACTCACGGACGGAGTGCTCCGTTATCTCACGACACGCGTCGATGAAAGCGCCGAAGCGGTCCCGCCAGCCGCGCCGAAGGATGCATCCATAGAGACTAAGAAGGGTGAGGAAGGCGCGGCGAAGGCCGAGCCTCAAGCGTAACCGCCCCGCCGTTCACGAAGACGATTTACCGATCTAAAGGCGCGAGGTAATAAAAAAATGGCTCCACCAGGTTCTTATTCCAGACCCACTCGCGAACGCAGCGACGAAGAAAAAGGCGGCGGCCGGCGCCGGCCGATGATGCGGCGCAAGGTTTGCCGTTTTTGCGCCGATAAGGATGTCAAGATCAACTATAAGGACATAAGACTCTTGACCAATTTTGTTACCGAAAGGGGAAAGATCACTCCCAGCCGGATTACCGGCACCTGCGCGAGCCACCAACGACTGCTCACGATAGCCATCAAGCGGGCGCGAAGCGTCGCTCTCCTGCCGTTTACCACCGTTAAAAACTGAACCGGGCTCGCTCTCGGCCTTTATGAGTCAGCTCCAAGCTGCCAAGAATTTTCTTCTGGCTTTGGCCTCCACGGTCCTGCTGGCGCTTTTCGCCGCGGCGATCCCGCTGGGCGGCGCGCTGCTGCTTCCACTGGTGCCGCAGCCGGCGCTGGCTTTCGGTTTGCGCTACGGCGCCACCCGGACGGCCGGTCTACTCGTCCTAGCGACGTCGGCGGTGGCTTATCTCGGCGGACGCGACCTGGGAATCGGATATGCTTTCATCGCCCTTATGGTCGCGCTCCTGCTTTTTTGCTTCGGCCGGGGCTGGACGATCGAACGGGTCGTAACGAGCACGGCGGCGAGCTTGCTGATGGTTTTAGCCGCGGGAGCACTTCTGGTCTTCGGCTCGGTTTCCGGCGTGCACGAAGGCGTGCGAGCGCTGCTCGCGGAGCACATGGATGCATCGCTCGATCTTTACGGCACGGTCGGACTCTCCACCGAAAGCCTGGACCTGCTGCGCGAGCGCGCGCCTCAGATCATCGACGCCTTTCTCGCCATCATGCCGGCGCTGGCCTTTGCCGGTCTAGTGGGCGCCATCCTGATCAATCTGTTTTTTCTGCTGCGGCGCTTTCCAGAGCGCCGCTCGTTTCTGGTCGCAACGCCGGACTTCAGGGAATGGCGCTCGCCGGAGTTCCTGGTTTGGTGTTTTATCCTGGCGGGATTCGGTCTCTTCATTCCCGGCGCGGAGGCGCTGCGGACGCTGGCTTTGAATCTTTTTCTCATCATCGTGGTCTTCTATTTTTTTCAGGGCCTTTCGATCGTCGCCTATTATTTGCATCACAAGCACGTGCCGTATTTCTTGCGCAGTTTAGCGTACGCGTTTATCGTCTTCGAGCAGATTTGCACGGTATTCGTAGTCGCGCTCGGGCTGTTCGATCTCTGGGGCGATTTTCGCCGCTTGAAGAAAAAGGACCTTAATCCGGGGCCGGTGGCTTGAAAGCTGTCGGCACCGAGCGGTCAGCTAAGCAAAGATAACGAAGGAGCAAGGCATGGAAGTCATTTTAAAAGAAGATATCCCCAACGTTGGCAAGATGGGCGAAGTGGTCCGCGTGCGCGACGGCTACGCGCGGAATTATTTGTTGCCGCACGGCCTGGTGCTTGTCGCCAACAAGAAAAACTTAAAAGGTTTCGAGCATCAGAAGCGCGTCATCGCGTCGCAGAAAGACCGCGTGGTCAAGCAGGCGCAAGGCCTAGTGGAAAAATTGTCGCAAATCTCGCTCGTCATAACCGTCAAGGTCGGCGAAGAGGGCAAGCTCTTTGGCTCCGTGACCAACATCGACATCGAAAAGGCGCTGAAGGCGAAAGGCGTGGAAATCGAGCGGCGGAGAATTCACTTGGCCGAGCCGATTAAGATGGTCGGCGACTACGAAGTGCCGGTCCGCTTCACGGCCGACGTGCAGGCCAGCGTAAAAGTTTCGGTGGTGGCGGAAGCGGGGAAGTAACAGCCCTGCCGTTGTCGATCCCTTACCCCAATTCCATCGCAGCCGATCAGACACGATTCAAGACGCCGGACGCGGCGTCTTGAGCATTACGGCGTGTCATCGCCACCCTAAATCCGTAGTCCGCATATTTAAACGCCGGATTCAGCGAGCTGCGCGCCGCGCATCTGCTGAATTTGATTCGGTGACGCCAAGAGCCGCCGCGCGAGACTTTTCTTCCGGCCGATGATGCGCCCGTGGGATTCCTGTCGGGCGATATCGAATAATAGTTCGGATCGTAGAAATCATCGCACCACTCGTGAACGCTGGTGCACATGTCGTAGAGACCGAAGCCGTTCGGCTCGTGGATGCCGACGCGTTCGGGCCCGCCTAGCTCGACATCGTAGCCCGGACAATCTCGCTCTAACGGCAATTTGTCGCCCCAGGGATACTTCCCGCCTGCGCTCCCGCCGCGCGCCGCGCGCTCCCATTCGGCTTCCGTGGGCAGCCGGAATTTTTTCCCGCTGCGGTCGCTCAACCAACGACAATAAGCATCGGACTCGTGCCAACTGACGCCGACCACCGGCTTGTCGGGATCGGCAAACATTTTCTCCGACCAAAAGGGTGGCGCGGCGGCGCGCGTCTCATCGACGAAACTTTTGTATTCCTTGTTCGTCACGGGAAATTTTCCCATCACGAAGCCCTCGACCCACACCCGGTGCACGGGCTTTTCGTTGTCCATGCCGTCTTCGCTGCCCATGAGAAATTCGCCCGCCGGAACGAGGGCCATCTCGGGAATAAATTCTTTTTTCCCGGTCGTCATGCTAGAACGCTCTAATCAGGCCAAGACTAAATGTCAATTGCGGGAAATAGTTCGACGAACCCGGAGATCGCCCGCGGCAGATTTCTCATCCTCGCCACCGCGGTTCTCTGGAGTCTCGCCGGAGTTTTCATCAAATCTCTAGAGCTGCCGCCGCTCGTGATCGTTTTCTATCGCAGCCTTTTCGCTGGCCTTTTTTTCGCGCCGGTGGTCAAACGAAAGAGCTGGACGATCAGTCTGCCGCTCGTGGTCTCCGTTTTGACTTATACGGCGGCGATCAGCTCTTTTGTCTCGGCGAACAAGCTCACCACGGCGGCGAACGCGATCGTTTTGCAATATACCGCGCCCCTATTCGTCTTCATCTTCGCGCGGATTTTGTTTCAGGAGGCTGTCTCCAAGCTCAACCTGCTGACGTTGCTCTCGGCGACGGCTGGAGTGGGAGTTATTTTCGTTGGCAGCGCCGGCCGTCCCGATATGGCGGGAGTTGGAGTCGCGCTGCTGAGCGGACTTTTCTTTGCGATCTACATGACCAACCTGCGGTTTGTCCAGGCGATCGACGCGCGCTATTTGACGCTCGTCAACAATTTCGCGTGTTGCGCGGTTTTATTTTTTTGGGTTCGGTCCGAGCTCGGCTTGAGCGCGACGGAGGCGCTTACCCTGGCCGTCATGGGCGTGGTTCAGCTGGGCATTCCGTATTTTCTTTTTTCTCGGGGAATCGAAAAGATTTCCCTGCAAGAGGCCTCTCTGATCCTGCTCGTCGAGCCGGTGTTGAACCCGATCTGGGTGGCGGTGGCATTCGGGGAGATTCCGTCGCGCGCCACTTTGATCGGCGGCGGCATTATCGTTATAAGCCTGGCGGCGCGCTACGCGCGGCCGTTTTCCCGGAAGAATGTTTAATTTTGAGTGTTGAATTTTGAATTTAATTCGAAACTAATAATTCAAAATTGTTTTACCGGACGCTGCCGCCGTGACGGATTCTTTCCGTTTCTTCGGGCGAGAGCTGCTTGATGTCTTTACGCAGCTCGTAATTGATGTGCTGGATCGCCTCGCTCGCTCCGGAGCGATTGCCCATCATCACCATCGGCCCGTCGCCGCTGTTCTCGAGCTGATAAAACGAGCCGCCGGTAATGAGCGCCGCCATGCCCGGCTTCATCACCGCCTTGCCGCCGGCGGGAAAATGCATCGTGCACTCGCCTTCGATCACGTAAAAAGTTTGATCGGCGTTGTGGCAGTGCATGTCGTCCTTGTCGCCGGGGTTGGGATAATAATGGACCCAGGCGTGAAATCGCGGCGTGTTCAGCACGACTTTTCTCTTCTTGAGGTCGTGCGCCAGCTTGACGGTGTCGATGATTTCGATCGGCATAATCTCTCCCCGGCGATGACTGACAACGACCCTAGCAATCTCGGCCCGACGGTGTCAAATACCGTTTCACTTTTTTGGGAAATTTATGATAGTTTGCATCGATCAGAATCACGTAAAAGGAGGGCGCAGATCACATGGATTGGGGAATGAAAAACAGGCTGGCGAGAATCATCAAACCCGCGGACGGCCGGGCGGTCATGCTCGCGGTGGATCACGGCTATTTCCTTGGACCCACGAGTGGGCTGGAAGAGCCGCGCAAGACTATCGAGCCGCTGCTGCCGCATGCCGATTCGATCATGCTCACGCGCGGCGTGCTCCGAACTTCGGTCGATCCGAACGCGAATGTCCCGGTGGTGCTCAGAGTTTCC
>JBGPTS010000137.1:0-10281 GCA_041490745.1 Binatia bacterium
CGATCGGCGCCGGAGCGCGGCCGCAGATCCTCTCGCCCTGGACCGACGACCGGGCGCGGCTGAGAACGCTCGCGCGCTCGGTTCGGGCCACCGACGCGCCGGCGCCGGTGAAAGAAGCCGTCCTCTTCGCGCATGCGTTCTTGAAGCGCGCGAGCGGCGACCGCGTCGTGGTCGTGACCGACGGCGCGTTCGAGGGCGCAGCCGAGCTGCCGTGGGACGCGGCGCATCTCCAACTCGTCAAAGTCGGCGAAGGCGGGGAGAATATCGGCATCACGGGCTTCGAGCTGCGCCGACTGCCCGACCGGCCGGACCGCTACGAGGCAATGGTCGCGGTCAAGAATTTTACTTCTCATCCCATGCGCGCGCCGCTCACGCTCACGGCGGCGGGAAAGACATGGGCCGAGGAGACGCTCGATCTCGCCGCGGGCGAAAGCCGCGCGCTGATCTATCCGCACGCCGGCGCATTGCCGGAGCGACTTGAGGCGAGCTTGAATGTCGCGGACGATTTTTCGACCGACAACCGCGCCTTTCTGGCCGTCGGCAGCGCCGCGCCGTTGCGCGTCCTCTACGCCGGCAAGGGCAATCCGTATCTCGACCATCTCTTTCGTTCGCTGCCTTATCTTCAAGTGACGCGCGTCGATCGCGTCACGCGCGAGAGCCTTGCTTCCGAGCGGCGGCTTTACGACGTCGTCGTTCTCGACGGCGCCGCGCCGCCGGCGCTCGACGAAGGCGACTTCATCCTGATCGGCGCGTCGACGAAGCCGCTCGAGACGCGCGGGAAGATTATTCAGCCGCGCCTTTTGCCGTCGGCGTCGCGCCATCCGCTCGCCGCGGGTCTCGGCTTCGCCGATCTCTACGTCAAACAAGCGCTTCAATTCGTCCCAAAAACCGGCGCGTCGGTGATCGCCGAATCCAAAGAGGGGCCGCTGATCTTCGCTCTCGAACAGGCGAAGCTGAGAGCGCTCGTCATTGCCTTCGACCTCGCGGCTTCCGATCTGCCGTGGCGCGTGGCGTTTCCGGTTTTGTTCAGCAACGCCTTCGAGTGGTTTCGGCCGCGCGGCGGGGAGTTTCCCGGCGCTCAAGTCCAGGCCGGCAAGCCGTACGCGATTCCGTTGACGCCGGCGGACGAGCGAGTCGAGATCAAATATCCCTCGGGGGCGCGTGAAATTTTGCGGACGAGCGCCAACCCATTTCCTTTTACCGACACGGTCGCGGCGGGATTCTACAGTTACAAGAGCGACAGCGGCGAGGGACAGTTCGCCGTCAATCTCCTGAGCGAGGCCGAATCCGATATTCGCTCGCGCGTTGCCCCCGGCGCGGCGCAGGGCGCCCGCCGGTCGGAAAGCGCGGCGGAAACCTCCGAGAGCGGATTTCCGCTCAAGTCCCTTCTGCTCCCGGCGGTCCTGCTCCTGCTGTTCTGGGAAGCCTGTCTGGTTTTCCGCGGCGGCGCGCCGTTCTTTGCCGCGGCCTTCCGTTTGCTTGCGGGCGCGGCGATCGCGCTTGCGCTCGGCAATCCAAAAATATTTCAGCCGGCGGCGGCGCTCGACGTGATCCTCGCCGTCGATGCCTCGCTCAGCGTCGGGCACGAAGGACAAGACAAAGCGCTGGCGGCGCTCGAACAGGCGCGCCGCTTCACGGGCGGCGACACGCGCGCCGGACTCCTCTTCTTCGGCCGGCGGCCGTCGTGGGAATTTTTTCCGCGCGCCGACTTTCCCCTGGGAGATTTTTCGCCCGAAGTCGAGCGCGAAGAAACCGACATCGAAGCGGCGCTGGAAGCGCCGGCGGCTCAGATCGGCGAGGGCCGCCAGGGAAAAATACTGCTCATTTCCGACGGCAACCAGACGCGGGGCGAGGCCGAGCGCGCGCTCGCGTTTCTTGCCGCGCGGGGCATCTCGGTCTCGGTCGCGCCGGTAAGCCTCGCGCGCGGCAAAAACGAGATTTACGTCGGCGACCTGATATTGCCGCAGCGGGTCGAGAGCGGCGCGACGTTCGAGATCCAGGCGCGGATCGAGACGCTCGCCGAGGCCGAAGCGCGGGTCAAGCTCTTGCGCGACGGCGCGATTCTCCGGGAAGAGACGCGCCGCCTCGCTCCGGGCGCCAACTGGATCGGCTACAAAGAAAATCTCGTAGAGCCGGGGAGCCACACGTACGAGCTTTGGATCGAGTCCGAGGCGGACACGCTGCCGGAAAATAATCGCCTGCAGGGCGCCGTGCAGGTCGCGGGACCGCCGCGCGTTCTCTACCTCTATGCGTCCGGCGAGAGGCCGCGTGCACTGGCGCAGGCGCTGCGAGCGCAGGGTTATTCGGTCGTCGAATCGCCGCCCGAAGCGAGCCAGCTCTCGCTCGCCGAAATTTTTTCCTTCGATCTCGTCGTGCTCGACAACGTGCCGGCCTTTCGCCTGACGCAGGCGAAGATGGAGACGATCGAAAAATATGTGCGCGACCTGGGCGGCGGCCTCGTCGTCGTCGGCGGGCCGCAGAGCTACGGCGCCGGCGGTTATTACCGGACTCCGCTCGAACGGATTTTGCCGCTCGAGATGCGGCCGCCGTCGCGCCTGGAGATGCCGCACGTCGCGCTGCTCTTCGTCCTCGACAAGTCGGGCAGCATGGCCGCCGGCCCGGACGGCGCGACCAAACTCGATCTGGCGAAGTCCGCCGCGCTGTCGGCCGCCGACCTGCTCAATCCCGGCGATCAAATCGGCATTCTCACGTTCGACGCCGGTTGGGACTGGCTCTTGCCGTTTCGCGCCGTCGGCAAGGGCGAATGGATTTCCGAGCGGCTCGCGGCGATCCAATCCGACGGCGGCACCGACATGTACAAGGCGATGGTCGAGGCGGAGCGTGCGCTCGCCGCCAAGCCTGCGGCGATCAAGCATCTCTTGATTCTCTCCGACGGCCTCACCGACAAGGCGGACTTCGCGTCGCTGGTGGCGAAGATGGCGCGCGGCGGAATCACGGTCTCCACCGTCGCGGTGGGACAGGACGCCGATTTCGGGCTGATGGCCGCGATCGCGCGCGACGGAAAAGGACGGGGCTACGCCGCGATCGATCCGCAGACGGTGCCGCAGATTTTTACCGCCGAGACGCTGCTCGTCTCGCGCGATCTTTTGGTCGAGAAGCCGGCGCGGCCGAAAATCGTCGCCGCCGCCGGGCCGCTCAAAGGATTCGCCGAGCGAAGCCTGCCGCCGCTTTTCGGCTACGTGCTGACGCATCCCAAACCGCAATCGTAGCTTTTGATGCAGGCGGGCGGAGACCCGCTGCTCGTCTCGTGGCGCTACGGACTCGGCAACGTCGTCGCGTTCACTTCCGATTTGAGCGGACGCTGGGGGCGGGAGTGGATCGCGTGGCGGGATTTTCCCCTATGGGCCGGGCAGCTCGCGCGCGGCGCGCGGCGCACGCTCGACGAGCGGGGCTTGCGCGCGGAATTCCATCAAGAGGGCGACGAAATCCGAGCGGTGGTCGATCTGGTGGGGAAAGAAGGCGGCTTCGTCAATCATCTCAGGCTCGGCGGCAATTTCACCGCGCCCGGCCGGCCGACGGTGGACGCGTCGTTTCGCCAGATCGCGCCGGGCCGCTACGAGGCGCGGCTCGCCGCGCGCGAGCGCGGCGCGTATCTGCTCACGCTCCGCGAAGAGAAAAAAAACCAAGCGGCATCGACCCTCGCAACCCTGCCCTTTATCGTTCCCTACCCGAGCGAGTACCGCGAGCTCAAGCCGAACTTGGCGTTGCTCAGCCGCATCGCCGAAGAGACCGGCGGCGAGATGCTCCGGCCGGACGAGTGGCGCGAAGGCCTCAAGCGGCTCTTCACGCCCGATCCGAAAAAGGCGAGCGCGGCGCGCGCGATCTGGCAGCCGCTCGCCGGCCTCGGTTTATTTTTGTTTCTCGCCGACCTGGCGATAAGAAGGTGGCCGGTGAAAATCCGGCGGAGTCGGATCCATGGGGTTGCGGCCGACAGTGCGATGCCTTAAAATCAGCCAAGCTAATTTTGGCGCTTTTGTCCGAAGAGCGCAGGTAGCTTATGAGTAAAAAAGAAGAGATTCTCAAAGAGATCGAGCAGGTCCCGGAAACATCGTTGAGCGAGGTTCTGGAGTTTGTGCGCTTCCTGAAGAAGAGAAACATGACGGAGCAACTGGACAACTCCATTGCCAGCGAATCCTCTCTCAAGAAAGATTGGCTTACGGAGGAGGAGGATGAGGCTTGGCGGGATTTGTAAAGGGCGAGGTTGTCGTAGTCCCTTTTCCATTCTCCGATCTCACCCACGCGAAGAGAAGGCCGGCCTTAGTCGTTGCTGAATTCGAGGGCGACGACCTCCTGCTGTGCCAGATTACGAGCCAGTCAAGCAGAGACCGCTATGCTGTCGCCATCGATGCAAGCGATTTCGAAACGGGAACGCTCAGGCAGAGAAGCCATGTAAGGCCGAACCGATTGTTCACCGCGGATCGACAAATCATCCTATATCGCGTCGGCCGTCTAAAATCTGGAAAGGTCACAGAAGTGATCGACAAAATCATCTCGGCTCTCCGGCAATAGCGCTACACTTCCGGGAATTGCAGGACCTGAAATCACAACGTGCGGTTTTAACCGACGGCCATGAAGGTGTTATCGCTATCACAAGCCAGGATAAAGCTCGGTTCGGTTCTCGGGATGATCGAGCGAACCGATGAGCCAGTTACGATAACTCGTAACGGCAAACCTGTTGCCGTTATCATCAGCAAAGACAAGTACGACGGCTACCATGAAACCCTCGAAATCACCAAGGATGATGAGTTTATGAAAGAAATTCGCGCCGGGATCCTGGCGCTCCGCCGGACACGCAGACGCTTCACTATTGAAGAGTTGTTCTCTGACAAGAAAGAAAGATGAAATGGTGGGTGACAAGAGTGCTGGTTGGTTTCGGTTTAACGCTCGCGGCCATTCAGTTCGTGCCGGTCGAGCGGACCAATCCGCCGGCGGAAGCCGCCGTGCCGGCGAGCGCGGAGTTGAGCGCGGTTCTCAAGCGCGCCTGCTACAATTGCCACTCGAATGAAACCATCTGGCCGTGGTATGCGCGCGTCGCGCCCGTTTCATGGCTCGTCGCGAAGGACGTGAAAGAAGGCCGAACGGAAATTAATTTCTCGGTTTGGAATCAATACAGCGACGCGAGGAAGGCCAGAAAGTTTAAAGAGATCGTGGAGCAAGTCGAGGCGAACAAAATGCCGCAGTGGTATTATGTTCTGCTGCATCCCGAAGCGAAGCTGTCGGCGAGCGACAAGGAGATGATTCTCAAATGGGCGAGGCGGCCGGCCGCCGGCGCCGAGCGATGAAAAAACTCTACACGACGCAGAATCCGCTCACGATCAGCCATCTCAAGAATATTCTCGAGAGCGGCGGGATCCGGTGCGCGGTGAAAAATCTATATCTCGCGGGCGCGGTGGGCGAGTTGCCGCCGATCGAATGCTGGCCGGAGCTGTGGATCGTCGATGACGCCAGGTTCGACGAAGCTCAAGAGGTTTTAGCGAGAACGCTCGCTCCGGTGCGATCCGTGTCCGAGCCGTGGACGTGCAGAAAGTGCGGCACGGAAGTCGAAGGTCAATTTACCGAGTGCTGGAACTGCGGCGGCGGACGGCCGCTCTTCGAACCGATACAAAACAAAACCGCCAAAACCACATAGGCCGGCTGAACGATTTTGCAATGCGGCGCTGCGCCTGGGCAAAAACCGAACTTTCCATCGAGTACCACGATAAAGAGTGGGGCGTGCCGCTGCACGACGATCGCGCCCTGTTCGAGTTTTTGATTCTCGAAGGGGCGCAGGCGGGTTTGAGCTGGGAGACGGTTCTCAGGAAGCGCGACAACTACCGCAGGGCGTTCGACCGTTTCGACGCGCGGAAGATCGCCTGCTACGATCAAAGAAAAGTCCGAAAGCTTCTTGCCGATCCCGGAATCATCCGCAACCGCTTGAAGATCGCCGCGGCGATTCAAAACGCGCGGGCTTTTCTCGCCGTGCAGAGGGAACTCGGGAGCTTTGATCGATACCTCTGGCAGTTTGTCGGCCACAAGCCCAGGAAGAATCGCTTCGCCACGCGGGGAGAGGTTCCGGCGCGGACGCCGGAGTCCGATGCGATGAGCAAGGATCTGTCGCGCCGCGGTTTCAAGTTCGCCGGCTCGACGATCTGTTACGCCTTTATGCAGGCGGTCGGCATGATCAACGATCACACGGTCGGATGCTTCAGGCGCGGGCAAATTAAATAAAACCTCTCGCGCCGGAGCTTGCTTCTTCATCGCAGGACCCCTAGCATATCGGTGAACACGCGCTCGGAGGTGCGAGATGCCGCGGCCCGCCTCGGACATCAAGGGTTATCACGCCCACATTTATTACGACGCCGAGACCAAAGACGCCGCCGCGCGCGTGCGTGAAGGGCTGGCTCAGTTCAACGTCGTCCTCGGCCGCTGGCACGACGAGCGGGTCGGCCCTCACCTGAAGTCGATGTATCAAGCGCTCTTCCCGGCGGAAGAATTCGCTAAGGTAGTCCCGTGGCTGATGCTCAACCGCGAAGGGCTCGATATCCTGGTGCATCCCGAAACCGGCGAGGGCAAGGGCGATCACGTCGATCGTTCGCTCTGGCTCGGCACCAAGCTCGGCGTCAATCTCGATGCGTTCAAGCGTTGAAAGGAAAAATTTTTAAGATGGCCGCGGAAGCTTCAAAGGAAACAACGCAAGAACCCGGTTACAAGTCCGGCTACGTCGCCATCGTCGGGCGGCCGAACGTGGGCAAGTCAACGCTGCTGAATCAGCTCGTGGGCGAAAAAATCGCGATCGTCTCGCCCAAGCCGCAGACGACGCGGAACCGCATCACCGGGATTCGCACCACGGAAAATTCCCAGGTGATTTTTCTCGACACGCCCGGCATTCACCGCGCGCGCTCGCTGATCAACCGGCGCATGGTCGAGGTCGCGCTCAACGCGCTCGACGAGGTGGACGGGGTTTTGTGGCTGATCGACGCGCGCGAAGGGCTCAGGCGAGAGGACGAAGAGATCGCCGCCAAGCTCAAAGAGTCGCGCGGCGTCGTTCTCATGCTCTTGAATAAAATCGATCTCGTCCCCAAAGGGAAACTCTTACCGTTGATGGAACGGTGCGCGGTGCTTTTGCCCGGGCGCGAGATCGTTCCGGTGAGCGCGCTCAAAGGCGACGGCCTCGCGCTCGTCCTCGACCGCATCGAAAAGCTTTTGCCTGAAGGGCCGCGCTATTATTCCGGCGACGAAGTGACCGACCAGACCGAGCGCTTTCTCGCCGCGGAGATGGTACGGGAAAAAGTTTTTCTCCGCACGCGCGAGGAGATTCCCTACGGCGCCGCGGTCACGATCGACGAGTTTACGGAAAAATCGGAAAAAAATCTGATCGTCGTCAAGGCGACCATCCATGTCGAACGCGAATCGCATAAGCCGATTCTCATCGGCAAAAGAGGCGCGATGCTGAAACAGATCGGCACCGAGGCGCGCGAGGAATTGGAGCGGCTGCTCGGGTGCAAGGTTTTTCTCGAGCTTTTCATCCGCGTCGATCGCGGCTGGACCGAGGACCCGAACGCGCTGACGGAGATGGGACTGTAACATGAGCGAAGCCGCGACAAGCGTTCTCCCGCGCGCCGAGCCGCCGGACCGGCTGCCGGTGCTGGCGCTCGTCGGCCGGCCCAACGTCGGAAAGTCGACGCTGTTCAACCGGCTGACCCATCAACAGAAGGCGATCGTCCACGATCTTCCGGGCGTGACGCGCGACCGCAATTACGGCGAAGCGGAATGGTACGGCCGGAAATTTCTCGTGATCGACACGGGCGGTTTCGAGCCCGACGCGAAGACGCCGCTCAAAAAACAGGTGCAAGAGCAAACCCGATTGGCGATCGAAGAAGCGGACGCGATTTTATTTATCTTCGACGGCAAGAGCGGCCTTCATCCTCTCGACGAAGACGCGGTGAATCTGCTCCGCAAAGTCACGAAGCCGGTTCTTTTCGCCGTCAATAAAATCGATACGCAGGCCAAAGAGAAAGGTCTCTATGAATTCTACGCTTTGGGCTTGACGGAAATCTTTCCGGTCTCGGCCGAGCACGGCTTGGGAGTTTCGGAGATCATGGAGCGGATCGCTCAAGCCTTTCCTCAAGAGCCGAAGGAGACGGAGGCGGAGCCGGAGGAAGAGAACGCGACTGAAACAACGCCGCTTGCGCTCGCGGTCGTCGGCCGGCCTAACGTCGGCAAATCCACTCTGGTCAACCGGCTGCTCGGTTATGAAAGATCGGTCGTCGATGCCGAGCCCGGCACCACGCGCGACGCGCTGGACAGCCCGTTCACTCTTGCCGGCGAGCCCTTCACCTTGATCGACACCGCCGGAATCCGGCGCAAGGCGCGCATCGCCGATCGCATCGAACGCTACAGCGTGATCCGCTCGCTCGGCTCGGTCGATCGCGGCGACGTGGTCGTCTATCTGATCGACGCGAGCGAAGGAGTCACCAGTCAGGACGCGCAGATTCTGGCCTACGTCGCCCAGCGCGGCAAAGGGCTCGTGCTGGCGGTCAACAAGTGGGACGCCATGATTGCGGAGAATAAAGACCCGCGCCGTTATCGCGAAGAGGTCTATTACAAACTTGCCTTCGTCGATTTCGCCCCGGTCGTATTTATTTCCGCGGCGACCGGCGACGGCGTTTCCAAGTTGATGGCGGCGGTAAAAAGCGTCGCGTTCGCCTATCGGCGACGCATTGCGACGTCGCCGTTGAATCAAGCGGTCCGCGCGATCTTCGCGCGCAACGCGCCGCCGCTCGCGCGCGGCAAGCCGGTCAAATTTTTCTACGCGACGCAGGTCCGGTCGCGCCCGCCGACCTTCGCGCTGTTCGTGAATTTTCCCCAGGGCGTCGGCGCCGGCTACGAGCGCTATCTCGTCCACCAGCTGCGCTCGGCGCTGGGACTCGAAGGCGCGCCGATCCGTCTGGTACTGCGCGGGCGGAGGGACGACGAGGCCAAAGGGGGGTCGGGCCCAAGAAGGAGACGATTGAAAAGATCGCAGCCGGCGAAAAAAAATCGCCGGTAAAACGCTTTTTTTCGCGACATCCGGTGCGGGACTTGCAGCTTGTTTCAAATACTATTATAAGACTGTGCTTCCCGGCGTGATCGCCGGCCGCGGCGGCGCGGAATTCCGTATGACTCAAACGGTGGAAAAACTTTCATTTATTCCGTCCCCGGCGCCGCGCGCGGGCGAGGACGCGCGGTGGCTCGCCTTGGCGCGCGTTGGCGGCCTCGGCTGCGTGAGCTTCAAAAAGCTGGCGGATTTTTTCGACGATCCGCGCCGCGCGTTGTCCGCGTCCGAAGAAACGCTGGCGCAGGTTCCCGGCTTGGATCGCGTCGCGATCGAAGGCTTGCGCCGTTTTTCCGAGTGGGAGGAGATCGCAAAGGAAATCGAGCGCTGCGCGCAAGCGGGCGCGGCGATCGTACCGTACGCCAGCACGAGCTATCCGGCACGGCTCAGATCGATCGCCGATCCGCCGCCGTTTCTTTACGCCCGCGGCGAGCTTCGCGGCGAAGACGAGCGCGCGCTGGCGGTGGTGGGCTCGCGCAGCGCGAGCGATTACGGTCTCGGTCTTACGCGCGAGCTCGCTCGCGGCCTCGCCGCGCGCGGCTTTACGATCGTGAGCGGCATGGCGCGCGGCATCGATGCCGCGGCGCACGAGGCGGCGCTGGAGGCTGGCGGCAGGACGATCGCCGTGCTGGGGTCGGGTGTCGATGTGATTTATCCGCCGGAGCATGAAAAACTTTATCAAAGAATCGTCGAGCGCGGCGCGGTTGTCTCCGAACTGCCGCTCGGCACGCCGCCGCTGGCGTTTCATTTTCCCGCGCGCAACCGGCTCATCAGCGGCATCGCGATGGGCGTCGTCGTGGTCGAGGCAACCGAGAAAAGCGGCTCACTTATCACGGCGGCCGCCGCGCTGGAGCAGGGACGGGAGATCTTCGCGGTTCCCGGCCCGGCCGGATCGAGCCGCAGCCGCGGCCCGCACGCGCTGATCCGCCAGGGCGCCAAGCTGGTCGAGCGCGTCGAGGATATTCTCGAAGAGATCGCGCCGCAGCTCGCCCGAAATGGCCCGACGGCGGAGAAGTCGGGACCGATTTTGCCTCCGAACCTGAGCGCCGAGGCGAAAAACATTTTCGCGCTGGTGTCGGACCGGGCGCGCCAGATCGACGAGTTGATCGAGTCGAGCGGCCTTCAGGCGGCGAAAGTCGCCGAAATTTTACTTGAGTTGGAAATTCTCGGGCTCTTGAAACTATTGC
>JBGPTS010000138.1:0-10217 GCA_041490745.1 Binatia bacterium
CTCGCCGACGGTCCGACGCAATTGGCCGAGGCCCTCGGCGGCGACGCGCCCAAGTGGGCGGTGCATACCAAAGGCGGCACGCCGGCGATGCACGAGTGGCGGCCGAAGTTGGGTGATATGCTCCGCGAGCTTACCGCCAGCGGCGGCATGAAGCCGCAGGGCGGCGGCTCGTCGAAGCCGCCGCCGGACCTGCGCTACCGCGAAAAATGGGGACCGCTCGACGACGCGAGTCCCGACGGCTGGGCGTGGTCGCATATTCTGTCCGAGCAACACCGGCAGTTCACCGGTATCTTCGGCGGCTGCTGGTTCGCGCAGATGCAGCACAAGCCCGACGGCCTCAACAGCATCGTCGATGCGTTTAATGCGATCACCGGTTGGAATTTTACATTGGATCAGGCGCTCGAGGCGGGACATCGCAGCATGATTCTGCAAAGCATGTTCGCCACGCAGCGCGGCTGGATTGCCGATCATGACTGGAAAGATGTCGGCCCGCGATTTTTGGAGCCGATACCGGACGGAAAATATCAGGGCTTCACGATCGCCAAATGGCTGCCGGACATGATTTTCGAATATTATCGTTTGTCCGGGAGACACGAGAGAAGCGGCCGGCCGTTTAGAGATACGCTCGCGCGCCTCGGCCTGGAAGAATTTTCCGAGTGGAGCCACGCAGGGGAATGAACCGGATACGAACACGGAGGTTGCGCTCATGAAAGTCAAAAGTCTCTACCACGTCGGCATACCGGTAGACGATCTCGACCGGGCGCAAAAATTTTACACCGAAGTCCTCGGCATGCAGTTCATGAATCGCGTCGGCGGCAACCCGAACAATCCCGACGCCCTGGAGATTCACGGCAAATTTCAGCGGCTCGACCGGCTGCGCTGCGGCAACGACGACGTCGTCCTCTTCGAGCGGCCGCGGCCGATCGAGAGAGACGCGCTCGACGAGGACGGCATCGCGCACCAGGCGTTCGACATGGATACGAGCGAGTACAACGAGGCGCTGCAAAAAGCCAAAGCGCTGGGAAAATTTCACCGCATCGTCGAGCGCAAGAGCGGCAAGACTATTTACATGTTCGACACCGAGGGAAATTATCTGGAGCTTCACTTCCCGACGCCGAGAAATACGGCCTAGCAACCCGGCATGTCATTCTGAGGCGAAGCCGAAGAATCCCTCCGAAGAAAAAGAGAGATCCTTCGTTTCACTCAGGATGACAGAAAGATTCGAACGCCATGAACAGCCTTTCCTGCAGGATCTTTGCGGCTCTGACGCTTTCCGTGTTTGCTTCCACTCTTTATCTGCCGCGTGAATCGGCGGCCGCGGCGACCCCCGAACGAATCCGCGTGGCGCTCTCCACAAAAGATTACGGCTACCTGCCGCTCTTCGTCGGCATGCGCGCCGGCTTTTTCAAAGAAGAAGGGCTGGAAGTCCAGTGGCTCGTGGTGAACACCAGCGTCGTCATCACGGCGTTGATGGCCGGAGAGCTCGACGTCGCGGCCGCCGCCGGCTCGTCGATGAGGGCGGCGACCCGCGGCGCGCCCCTGAAAGCGATTTTTTTCACGCACCAGAGATGCACCTTCGTGCTGATCGGCGCGCCCGAGATCAAAAAGGTCTCGGACCTGAAAGGCAAAGTGATCGGCATCACCTCTCCAGGCAGCAGCACCGAGCTGGCGTCGAGCATGGTGCTCGAACACTACGGCATGAATCCCAAAAAAGACGTCACCTTCTTCTCCGTCGGCGGCGCGGAGACGTCCGTGCAGGCGATGCAACAGAAAATTATTCACGCGCGCGCCTTCAATCCCGACGCGGCCTTGATTCTCAAGAAGAAAGGCTTCAACGAGCTCGCTTCGCTCGCGGACATGGGTGCATGGCCGTGGGCCGGCTACGCGACAACCGACGCGAAGCTCACGCAGGAACGCGACAAGATCAAGCGTTGGACGCGCGCGATGGTGAAGTCGTTGCTGTTCATGGTGAACAAGCGGGAGGAAACGACCAAGATCGCCATGCAGGAGTTCGGCCATCCGAGAGACGTGGCCGAAGGCGCGTCGGCAGTTTCCGTGCGCGCGATCGACCCGCGCGATCCCGGCGGCGCCAGCGACGAATCGCTGCGCAAAAACATTCTCGACACCATTGTCACGCCGCTCAATCTCAAAGAAGCCCCGCCGATTCTGAAGGTGGTGGATTTCTCGGTGCTGAGAGAAGCGCAGAGGGAGTTGGGGGTGGGGAGATGAGGCCTCGCATCATCGTCATTCTTTTATTCAGCCACGCCGCTCTACTCATTGGCGGATTTTACGTGGGAAAGATGATGAGCTTTCCAGACGCGCTGAAACAGGCAAACTCCATTAGCAGTATGGCCGCTACCGGTATGCTCAGCGAGTATGTGAAATCCCGGCTCGAAACCGGCGGTTGCTCGGAAGCCAGACAGGCGCTCCTAACGTTCGACCGCGCGTTAGACGAATTAAGAAAGCGAGACGGCGACAAGGTTTCAGATCTCTATTTTTTTGATCGCGTTCTCACTTACACACGCCTGGCAAAGATTGCCCGTAAACAAGGTGACCAGGCAGCCGCCGCCGAATATCTGTCAATCGCCCAGAAGACCTGCAACGGCGGCAAATGGAGCGACTGTTCCGAAAGGGCGCTTAACGACATAACCGAGCAGCTTGACCGGAAAATTCCCATCAAGTGTCTTAAAGGAACCGGGTAGATTTGCGCCGCCTTATTGATCCGTTTGACCGTCCCCACCTAACCTGCGAGAATCCCCGCCGATGTCCAAGTTCTTTACTTGTAGCATCCTTGTCATTTTGCTCTGCCTCTTTCTCCCGCCGTCCGCCTCCGCCGAGCGCGTAAAGCTCGCGCTGCCGTCGAAGTCGATGGGCTATCTGCCGCTCTTCGTCGCGATCAATCGCGGCTTCTTCAAAGACGAAGGCATCGAGTTGGAGATCGTGACGATGCTGCCGGACATCGCACACAACGCGCTCTTCCAGGGCGAGATCGACTATCACGGCGTGGCGGATTCCGCGCTGCGCCTCGGCGCCAAGGGCGCGCCGATCCGAACGATCTTTTTCAGCGCCACGCTGCCGAATTATTTTTTGATGTCCGGGCCGCAGATCAAATCGGTCGGCAAACTGCGCGGCAAATACGTCGGCATCAGCCGCTTCGGCGGGACAACCGATCTCGCCGCGCGCGTGGCGCTGAGTAAGAACGGCCTCGACCCGCAGCGCGACGTGGTGCTGATCATGATCGGCCTGCCGGCGACGCGCATCGCGGCGCTCATTTCCGGCTCGATCGCGGCGACGATCGCCAACCCGCCGGACAACGTCCTTTTAAAGCAAAAAGGTTTTAACGAGCTGCTTTTTCTCGGTGACGCGATTGAGTTTCCCAGCAACGGCTTCTCGACGACGGAGAAAAAGCTCGCCGGCGAGCGCGATCAGGTAAAGCGCGTGCTCCGCGCGCTATACCGCGGCCTTATGTTCGCGCGCGAACGACCGGCGGAGACGGTCGCGATCATCGAACGCGAGTGGAAAGTCGATCCCGTCGTCGCCAAAGAGTCTTACTTGTCGGTCGCCAAATCGCTCAGCAAAGACGGGACTTCGAGCGAGGCGGGCCTTAAAGTCCACGCGGATCTCATCCGTAAAGTCGAAAAGGGAATGGGCGAGATACCGCTCGCCAAGATGGTCGATTTCAGAGTCGTCGAAGAAATCCGCCGCGAAGGAACTCGATGATCTTACGCGCGCTCGCAATTGCGATCGTGACCCTCCTCGCCGCCGACGTTCACGCGGAAAAAGTGCGGACGATCACGCCGCGCGCGACGCTCAACTATCTTTCCGTGCCGGTGGCGGAGGCGAAGGGATTTTTTCGCGACGAGAATCTGGAAAACGAGACGATCGTGATTCCCGGCACGACGGCGATCGCCGCGCTGGTCAGCGGCGAGGTCGATTACAGCGGCGCGGGCGGCAGCGGCATGCGCGCGGCGCTCCGCGGCGCGCCGATCAAGGCGATCATGTTCCAGACGGAAAAAGTCACCTGGTATCTGCTCACCGCGCCGGAGATTTTGAAAATCTCCGATCTCAAGGGCAAGCGGATCGCCGTCGGCACGATCGGCGATACGCAGGACACGCTGATCACGATGCTGGTCGAGAAGAGCGGCTTGTCGGCGCGCGACGTGACGCGCGTGGCGATGCCGTCGAGGAACACCTTCACGACTTTTCTCTCGCTCAAGTCGGGAGCGGTCCAGGCCGCGGTCGTGAACGGCGACGAGGCGCTGCTCGGCGAAAAGGAAGGGCTGCACAATTTGGCCTTCATCGGCGACCTCTTCCCGTACCCTTTCCAGGGATTTCTCGCGACGGATAAAAAGATCGCCGAGAAGCCCGGCGAGATCAAACGATGGCTGAGAGCCATGATGCGGTCGCTCATTTTCATCCGCGAAAAACCGGAAGAGGCGGCGGACATCGCGCGGAAAAAGCTGCCGCTCGGGAATCTCTCCCGGCCGATGTTGATCGAAGGCGTCCGCCTTTTCGCCAAGGCGCTGCCCGACGGCGTGCCCGGCGTGCCGTCGGCGCAAGGAATAAAAAACGTCATCGAGTTTGACGTGAAGGCCCCGCTCAAAATAAAAGAGGATGTCGCGCCGGAGAAGTTCCTCGATCTCAGGCTTGCCGCCGAGGTCAAACAGGAATTGGAGCGGAAGCGGTGAGCGTTGGCACTTGAAACACAGACGACCGAGGATAACAGAAGTCGCCGGGCTGATTTTCTCCTAAGCGTCACCCCCGAATGTTTTTATCGGGGGTCCAGTCCGAACTGGATTCCCGCTTAAAGCATGCGGGAATGACAGACTTTGGGACTGCTTCAATCGAACCGCCCAACAAATAGCGAACGGAGGTGCATCATGAAATCAGGATGGGAATCGACGAAGGTTGACGGGGGAGAAATGAAATTGTACGTGAGCCGGCCGGACGGCGCGGGACCGTTTCCTGCCGTCGTCGTGATTCAAGGCCAGAAAGGCGTCGATCGTTTCATCGAGGAGTTTACGCACAGGCTCGCCGCCGAAGGCTACGTCACCGCCGCGCCCGTGCTTTATCACCGCGACCCGCCGGATTGCCGCGACGACGCCAAGACGCGAAGAGGGAGGCTCAGGGACGCGACCGTGATCGGCGATGTCAACACGACCGTTGAATTTCTCATGCGCCAGCGTTCCGTTGACGGCGGGCGCCTGGGCATCGTCGGCTTCTGCATGGGCGGGCGCGTCTCGTTGCTCATGTCCGCCGCCGGTCCGGCGTTCAAAGCCGCTGTCGATTATTACGGCGGCAACATTTTTTCGCCTTGGGGCGAAGGACCGTCGCCGTTCCAGCGCGCCGCGGCGGTTCACTGTCCCGTCATGGGACATTTCGGCGCGGAAGACGAAAACCCGTCGCCGGAAGACGTTCGGAAGCTCGACGCCGAGCTTACGCGGCTCGGCAAAGCCCACGAATTTTTTTCTTATCCGAAAACCGGCCACGCCTTCATGGACCCGCACAGCGACAAATACCGGCCCGAGTCAGCCGCAACCTCTTGGTCCCGAACGCTGGATTTCTTCGGGCGCCACCTCGCACAAACTAATTCCCGGCGGGCGGCGTCGTGAAGCAACCGGTCCCTATTTCGATCGCGACGACTTCGCGGCGCGCGGAAATCGCCATTCAGGTCGCGCGATCGTTTTATCGCCACGCGTCGCTGCCGCCGACGGCGGAAGTGCGCGTCGCGATGGGCAACCGCGATTCCAAGCTCGGCGGCACGGCGATTCCGCTTGAAGTCGATCGCGGCCATTTTACTTTCGGCTTCGCCAACCCGGCGGGACTCGCGCGCATGGCGACGGCCGGCGTCGGGCCGTACGGAAAAAAACTCGCGCTTCGCGCAATCGGCGTTTTTCCGTCGTGGGACCGGCTCGTCTTCGCCGTGCGAAAAGATTCGCGCATCCGCTCGCTCGAAGAGATCAAAGAAAAACAATATCCGCTGGTCGTCTCCAGCCGCGCCGGCACGCGGCTGCATACGACGCTCTACGTCATCGACCGCGTGCTTCAAGAGTACGGCTTCAGCCTGGCCGAGATCGAAAAATGGGGCGGCAAAATTCTCCGCGCCGAAAGCCCGAGCCATCCGTCGCGCGCCGAGCACCTCCGGGGCGGCGCCGACGCCGTGTTCGACGAAGGGATCAAAACCTGGGGCGCGGAGGCGCTGGCGGCGGGGATGAAATTTTTGCCCGTGCGCGCCGACGTGCTTAAAACAATGGCGCGGCTCGGCTTCGGCGGCGCGACGCTCGGCAAAAATTCTTTTCCGGGCATGGACGAGGACATCGCCACGGTCGATTTCAGCGGCTGGACCTTTTTTTGCCAGAGGACACTCGGCGCGAAAACCGCCTACGACATGGCCATGGCGATCGACCTCTGCCACGCCGAGATCGAGGCCGATCACCTCGGTCGGACAACAATGACCATGGAGGAATTTTGCCGCGGCAGTGACGGCGGGCCGCTCACGATCCCGCTGCATCAGGGGGCGAAGAAATATTACCGGGAAAAAGGATATCTGTAAGAGAGATTCTTCGCTCCGCTCAGAATGACATTCGAGCATTTGTCATCCTGAACGAAGTGAAGGATCTCTCCGAAGATTTCTGGAGCTTTTATGGCGCGACGCAATGCATGGCTGATCTCCTTCTTTTGTTTCCTCACGAATCTACCCTCCCTCCACGCCCAGACCACGGAATCCAAGCTCGCATGGCTCGATTCTCTCCCCGCCGTCGAGCGCCAGGCGCGGCTCGTCGAAGCAGCGCGTAAAGAAGGCGAGGTCGTCGCTTACGGCAACCTGGACGCGGCCGCGGCGCAGGCCATCGCCGACGGCTTCATGAAAAAATATCCTTTCATCAAAACGAGCCCCGTGCGCGTCTCGGGCGCTGGAATCATCACGCGCATCGAATCCGAGGCGCGCGCCGGAAAAGCCGTCTCCGACGTGATCGACAGCGGCCAGCTCGGCATGCTCGCGCTGATGGATAAAAAACTCATGGCGCGCTATCGCTCGCCGCAACGCGAGTTTTTCCGCGACGCCTTCAAGGACAAGGACGGCTACTGGACCGCTTACATGACGAACGTCATGGTGAGCGCGTACAACTCGCGGCTGGTAAAGAAGGACGAAGCGCCGGCCAAGGTCGAAGACCTGCTCAAGCCGCGCTGGAAGGGCAAACTCGCGATGGACAGCCAGTCCTACGTCTGGTTCGGCACCATCTTGCAATTCCTCGGCGAAGAAGCCGGGCTCCGTTTGATGAAAAAATTGAACGAGCAGAATCTCACGCACGTCCGCGGGCGGCGGCTCGCGAGCCAACTCGCCGCCGCCGGCGAGTTCGACATGACCGTCGAAACGAATCTCAACTCGGTGCTCACGTTCGCGGCCCAGGGCGCACCGCTTTGGTTCGCGCCCATCCAGCCGCTCTTTTACAGCCCGAGCCTCGTGTTTCTTACACAAGGAGCGCCGCACCCGCACGCGGGCGCGCTCTTCATCGATTATCTTCTCTCCGAAGACGGCCAGCGCATCATTATTTCGACCAACCGCATGGCGGCGAACAGCCGGGTGAAGTCGAAGGAAGCGCAAATCCTCGAAGGCCTGGATATCCGCATGCCGGATATTCTCGACATCGGCCGGCGCTATAGCGCGATCGGAAATCAGTACAGGGAAATTTTTCCCGGCGCGAGATAGCAGGCCGCTGAAAAAGGCCCATCTGCGGCGTTGCGCTCGGTCGTCTTCGCTCGACGTACTGAAAAGAGTACGCCTACGCTTGACGACTTTCGCGCGCCTTGCATCTGCGACCTTTTTGATCGGCCTGAATTTCTACCTTCGGATTCCCGAGAACCCCCAACCCACCTCGTTAGCGGTACAACTTATCTATGTACCCGCTGTCGTCTAACTCGCGAACATAGTGCGTGTTCCACATCGCAAGCGGATTATAGCTCGCGGCCTCCGGATTGCGCCGGAGCGCGAGTTGAAACACGTTGGCGATCGCGTCCGCCGACGGATACGGCTTGCGCTCGAGCGATTGCGCCCACTCGTTATAAATGGAGGCGTACTCTTCGTCGGTTTGTATGCCGAGAGCGGCCGGGAGATGGTTCTTTAAGATTTTAATCGTCTCCTGCTTGCGGGTGAGAAAGAAATGAACCGCATCGACCATGCCGCGGATGAGGCGCCGGATCTCGTCCTCGTGGCTGCGGACGAAAGTCATGGTCGTGGTCAGTGTCACGCCGCGAATCATCGGCATAACGCGCACGGGAATGACGCGGCCGCCGGCTTTAGCGACGCGCGCATCGTGCGGGATGCCGACGAATGTGGCGGCAAATTCGCCGTTAAGCACGCGCTTGTATCTTTCTTCGGCCGATCCCGGAACGCCGACGAGCTCGATGTCGCCGCGATCGACGTCGAGTCCTTCCTGCTTGAGAAAGAGCCAGACGTTCAGCCCGGAGTGGGAGTTCACTTTGTCGGCCGCGATTTTTTTTCCGCGCAGATCCTGAACGCTCTTGATCCCATCGCTCACCACCATGTAGTTGTCGGTCCAGGTGTTCGCCGCCTGCGCCAGGTGCACGAAGTCTTCGCCCCGAGCGTTTCTCTCGTAAAGATTGTGATGATTGCCGGAGATGAGATCGACATGACCGCTCTTCAGCGACTCGACGGCTTTTTCCCGAATCAGTTGCGGGCTCGTGTCCACATCCAGACCGTTCTCGCCCCACATCCCGCTCTTATCCGCCACCACCCAGAACGGCGCGTGGGAATTGGAGCGGTAAATCACTCGCAATTTTTTTCTGTCGCTCATCGAATTACCTCCTTAAATTTTTGTCATCGATTCTTTCTCTCGCAGACGGCGCCGGTTGTCAAACGGCGGGCGACCCCATAGGACCGTTGACGCCGCGCGCGCGCGACGTTATAAAGCGCGCGGAGGACAACCCTTATGCCGAACAAACCTACGCCAAAAGAAATAACCGTCGATCCGAAAACGACGGCGCTGCTGGTGTTGGATCTGAACGCCAGGTGCGAAAATCCTGAGGAGCGGTGCCACAAGCTCATCGAGCCCGTGGCGAGATTTCTACCGCGCGCGCGCGAGGCCGGCATTTTCGTCGTCTATACGGTGATCGACCGCTACAAGGGCACCGCGGAAGAGAGAATGCCGCACGCGTTCAAGCAGAAGAAGGACGAGCCGGTGTTGTTCCCGCCGGCGTTCGATAAATTTTACGGCGGCGAGCTGCAACCGATGTTGCAGGCGAGGGGCGTGAAGACGGTGATCGTCTGCGGCGCGTCGAGCAACCAGGCGGTCCTCTATACGGCGACCGCCGCCGCGCGGCCCTTCGGCTACGACGTGGTGATTCCGGTCGACGGGCTGATCGCGCGCGGCGATTACGAGCACGAGTTCACGCTGCACCAGTTCACGATTCTTCCCGGCGGCGCGGCGGAGAAATTCAAGATCACGGAGTTCGACAAGATCAGTTTCTTAGCGTTTTCTTGAGGCCGGTCAGAAAGGTCTCAGAGCCAAGGCGCGCGAGGTCCCGCGAGCACAGGCGTACTTTTTTCAGTACGTCGAGCGAAGCGGGTCGAAGCGCAACGAAGGATATGAGCCTTTATGGCCGGCCTTCACCCGAGCGTTTCGAGCAGCTTGCCATAGCCCGCGATCTTTTCCCGCACCCGCAGCCGATGGAGCGCGTACCAGATGTTGCAGAGACTGCTGGAAAGCGCCGGCTTTCCGGTCTCCCGCTCCAGTAGAGAAATCACGCCGGCCGTAGGCCAGCGATTGCAGGGAAGAAAAATTCCGTCGGCCTCGGGCGCGGAGAAGAAAACTTTCTTGGCGATTTTGTAGGCGGCGTGCTCCGGCAGATCGCCGAGGTCGGCGTTGCGCTCGACGTTGAGTCCCTCGGCGCGTAAGACCTGAAAGCCCGACGCGGTTAAAAAATCGGCGACGCGCTCGGTGAGCTTGTCCGGATACGGCGTCGCGACGACGACTTTTCGGATGCCCATGTGCTTGAGCGCCTCGACTTCGCACGTCATTCCCGCGGCGACGAGGACTCCGGTTTTGGCTGCCAATTTGGCCGCGATCTCGCGATCGCTGCCGGGGCCCAAGCGCGTGAAGATCGGCGAGCCGCCGAGGATGATGAACTCCGCGCCGGTCTCGGCCAGATCGATCGTCGCTTCTTCCAATCTTGCGAGCTGCCGCTCGAGATGATCGTCC
>JBGPTS010000139.1:0-10201 GCA_041490745.1 Binatia bacterium
ATGTTGAACGACTTGAACCCTTGAACCACGTTGAACCATCTTAAACAAGTTGAACCTTAAACCATGTTGAACCATTTTAAACAACTTTGAACGATTCGGAGTGATTATGCCCTACGACGATCCCGATCCGACCGATCCGAACATGCTGGTGGGCGTCATGCTGCCGGCCGACGCCGAGGCGACGACGGAGATGGCCTATGTCTTCGCCGAGGAGTTCGCGCGCATGGGACAAAACCGGCAACAGATTCTCAGCCTGTTTAAGAATCCGTTTTACAGCGGCGCCCACGGCGCATACCAAAGTCTCGGCGAAGCAAAGACACTTGCGATCATCGATGAATGCCTCGCCGTGTGGGGCCAGGTTCGAATTGTTATCAAGGATGATGGCGAAGGGATGAGGGCGGAAACGGAAGATTCATCCCTCATCCTTCATCCCTCATCCTTTAAGTGAAGGGAGCGGTAAAAATGGCAAACGTTCACAACTGGCAGATCGGGCGGGAGATGAACTACCCCTATGAGGCGGCTTCTCCCAAGCGCCAGTTCGCCTTCGTCTTCAACATCAACCGCTGCATCGCCTGCCAGAGCTGCACGATGGCGTGCAAGTCGACCTGGACCTTCAACAAAGGCCAGGAGCACATGTGGTGGGCCAACGTCGAGACCAAGCCCTACGGCGGCTACCCGCAGTTCTGGGACATGAAGACGCTGGAGCTGTTGGAGAAGGCGAACCCCGGCGCGCAGAACTGGTCCGGCAAGCCCGGCGCCGATAAAAAACAGCCCTACGGCAAGTTCGACGGGGTCACAGTTTTCGAAGCGCAGAAGATGGTCACGCCCGACAGCGCGCGCGTGCTCGGCTACCTGCCAACCGACGAGGAGTGGAACTCGCCGAATATCTACGAGGACAATCCGGTCGGAAAAAAGGGCGTGCGCTACGAGCTCGACAAAGAAGGGGTGGAGCTGCCCGAGCACAAAACCTGGTTCTTCTATCTTGCGCGCATCTGTAACCATTGCAGCTATCCCGCCTGCCTGGCCGCCTGCCCGCGCAAGGCGATCTACAAGCGGCCGGAGGACGGCATCGTGCTGATCGATCAGGAGCAGTGCCGCGGCTATCGCAAGTGCGTCGAGGCCTGCCCGTACAAAAAGACGATGTACCGCGGCAACACGCGGGTGTCGGAGAAATGCATCGCCTGCTACCCGCGCGTCGAAGGCAAGGACCCTTTGAGCGACGGCCAGCCGATGGAGACGCGCTGCATGAGCGCCTGCATCGGCCAGATCCGCATGCAGGGGCTGGTGAAGATGAACCGCGACGGCAGTTGGACGGAGGACCGCTACAACCCGCTTTACTACATGATCCACGTTGCGAAGGTCGCGCTGCCGCTCTATCCGCAGTTCGGCACGTCGCCGAACGGCTTTTACATTCCGCCGCGCTGGGTGCCGCGCGATTATCTGCGGCAGATGTTCGGCCCCGGCGTCGACGAAGCGATCGAGCGCTACACCTATCCCGACCGCGAGCTGCTCGCGGTGCTCCAGCTCTTCCGACGCTCCAACCGGATTATTTTCCGCTACGAGATCAAGGAAGGGCCGAAGGTTTACGAGGCGACTCTGAGAGGCCGGAAGATCACGCTCTACAATGACACCGTGATCGCCTACGGCCAGGACGGCAAGGAGATGTTCCGCACGACTATCGACGAGCCGCTTCACGTAAGGCCGGGAGTGCATGCGAATTCGATATGAGATCACCCTCACCCCTGCCCTCTCCCGCAGAGCGGGAGAGGGGGCAATTTATCGTAACCGCTTGGCGTTCCCTCTCCCTTTGGGAGAGACTCTATCTTAAATTCCCTCTCCCTTTGGGAGAGGGTTAGGGTGAGGGCCGCGAGGAGAATATGATGGAAGCAGAGATGCTTAACGCAACGCCGACCGCCGAAATCGACGCCGCGCTTAGCCGCGCCGTCCTCTACAGCGCGCTCGCGCTCGGTTTTCGCCCGCCGGAAGAGGAAACGATTACCCGTCTCTGCTCAAAGGACGGATCGGCGGTTTTGGCCGAAGCGGCGGCGCTCCTCGATCCCGGCCAGGCGTCGGCTCTTGCTTCCGCTTGCTTACTGCTCACTACTCATGCCTCGCTGCTCACTGTAACCGCCTCGCATCGCCGCCTCTTCGGTCACACCGCGCGCGCGGGCGTGCCGCCGTACGAGACGGAATACGGTGCCGAGGCGCTGTTCCAGCAGCCGCAGGAGCTGGGCGATCTGCACGGCTTTTACAACGCCTTCGGTCTTGAGCTGAACCGGGCGGAGCGCGAGCGGGCCGACCATGTTAGCTGCGAGTGCGAGTTTCTGGCGTTTCTCGCGCTGAAAGAAGTTTACGCGTTGGAGCACGCGGACGCTGCCATGCTGGAGGAGACACGCAAGGCGGAGCGCCTGTTCCTGCGCGAGCACTTGGGGCGCTTTCTCCCCGCCTTCGCCAATAAGCTCGCGCGCGAAGACGAAGGCGGCTTTTACCATGCCTTGGGCGAGCTGGCTCGGCGTCTGATAGCCCGCGAGTGCGCCCGCTGGAATGTCCCGTTGGGATCGGGGAGCTTGAGCCTAAGGCCGGCGACCGACGACCGCGTGCCGATGGCCTGCGGCACGGATTCATGCCCGGCGATGCCCGGCGCCGTAGAGCCGGACGAGATGGAATGATTAATCAGCGCACCCAAAGCAATAACTCGAGGATGATAGTGGCAAACCGAACTTCAGAAATGCATGTGCCCACGGCTTCACCCTCTTCAGGTCATTCCCGTGAAAACGGGAATCCAGAGTCCTTTCTGCGCCTGGACTCCCGCTTGCGCGGGAGTGACGACTTCTCTGTTAGTCTGCAACAAAAAGGGCTTCCAGCATTCCCGAATGAGATACTGACATGACCGCGACGGATTTCATCCGCTACGAGCCGCGCTTCATCGAGGACGCCTTGTTCTACGCCCTCCGCGGCCACGAGCGCGAGCGGGAGTTCCAGCGCGAGCGCAACCGCCTCTACGCCATCGCCGATCCCGACGAGCGCGATCAGGCTTTTCAAAAACTCTACCAGGAATGGTTTCAGCGTCTTGATCTCGCCGCCCCGATCGATCGGGCGATCGGCGAGCAGCCGCTGTTATCGCTCAACCTGGCCCGCTGCCTGGTCGCGCGCGCGCCGGGCAGGAAAGAGGAAGGGGCCGAGTTGTATGTGAATCCTCAGGCGAACGGCATCGAACGGGCGGCCGCCGGTATTTTCTTGCAGCCACAGTCGTTGTTGGATTCCGCGACCCTGCTCGCGTTGCTGCGCCACGAGTTACTGCACTTGGCCGACATGCTCGATCCGGGCTTCGGCTATGAGCCGACGCTGCCGGCGGCGGAGGGAGGGCCGACGCACGACCGGCTGCTGGCCGATCGCTATCGCATCCTGTGGGACGCGACTATCGACGGCCGCCTGGCACGCCGCGGCTGGGCGCGGGAATCGGCGCGCGCCGAGCGCCTGCTCGAATTCTCCCGCGCCTTTTCCATGTTTGGAACGGAGACGGAAACGATCTTCACCCGTTTCTTCGACGCCGAAGCGCCTTGCCACGCCGAGCTTGTGGCTTTTGCCTACGATCCGCGAGGCTCTCTCGGCGCCCCTTCTTCAAAACCCCATCCCGGCAGCCGCTGCGCGCTCTGCGGTTTTCCGACCTACGACTTCGAGCCGGAGCCCGATCGCCTGCCCGCGCACGCCCTTGCGGAGCTGGCGCGCGACTTCCCCCGCTGGCGTCCCGCCCACGGCCTCTGCCGCCAGTGCGCGGATCTGTACAGGGCGAGGAATGGAACAATAGAACAGTAGAGCAATGGAGCAGTGGGTTTAAAACGCACTACTCAATCACTCCAATTCGCTAGTGTCCCAAGTTAGAGATTCGTTGACAAAATCCGCGGCGCGTTTATCGTCATTCCCGCGCAAGCGGGAATCCAGAACCCCCACTAAATCTCCCCCTTGCTAAGGGGGAGACAAAGAGGGGGTATGGATTCCGGCTCTCGTCAGCCTCCGGCTGACTCGGCCGGAATGACGGCTGGTACTAATATATTTCCGCTTTGACGCCCGCTTGCCAGCGTACTTGATTGGCGATCCATTCGAGGGTCGGCAGATTGATCTTCCAGATTCTTGCGTCGGCGGGGACTCGATCGAGACTGTAGATCTGCACCAGCGCGGGGCGGATCTCTCGCACGCGCTCGATCCATTGCGCGATCGCATCAGGATCGGCGTTGCAAATCCTTCCCTGGACGAAGAGCGATTGCAGGATAACGTCTTTTAACTGCTTTAAGCCGTCGACGATCTCCTTCAGATAAAACGGCGGCGCCGGCCCGTTTAACTGGTGGACGATCTCCTCGCTTCCCGCATCCAACTTCATCATCCGCGCGTCGAGCCGGTTCAGGGCGGCGCGGATCTCCTCACGCGGCACGGTGGAGGAGTTGGATAGAATCGCGAGCTTCAACTGCGGCAGATACCGATCGCGCAGGGCGGCGGCCAGGTCGACGATCTCGGGGAACTCCGGATGAAGCGTCGGCTCTCCGTTGCCGGAAAAAGTAATGGCGTCGAGCTTCGCCCGCTTGCGCACGACGGCCCTGAGAGATTTCTCCAGCGCGACCCCGACCTCCGCCGGCTGCGGGAGGTCTTTGAGCGCATGAGCGGGATTGAGCGAGCGCCGGGGCGTCCAACCGTACTGGCAGTAGAGGCAATTGTACGAGCAGACCTTGTAATCCGTAGGCAGCAGGTTGATTCCCAGCGACAGGCCGAGCCGCCGCGAGCGCACGGGACCGTAGATAATCCCGCTTTGCAGCGCAATTTCTTTCAGCGATTCTGTGGCCGCGTTCATGAGCATGGCTTTAGACCGGCATGATCCCGGCACGCATATCCCGCAGGTCGATGATGTTGTCCACGTGCTGCATGCTTCTCCTTTACAAGCAACCGTTCGTTACTACCCTCGAATGATCCTTGGAAGCATCATATGATGATGCGGACAGATAGACTTCGGGTTCTGGTAGACGCAGTTGGCGAAAGCTACCATATAGTTCCGCATTGCCGCGAAAGAGATCACCTCGTCCACAAAACCCATCTTCGCGCAGTAGCCCGGGCGGGACTTGGCGTTGTAGTCCGCCGCCAGGGCGTTCATCTTCTCGATGACCGGCTGTAGCGGCTGACCTGCTTCCTTTTCTTTCACCAGCCTTCGGGCGAAGGATGCCGCGGCGGCGGTTTCTCCGTGCATCACGTAGATCTCCGTGGTCGGCGTTCCCAGTGTAAAGGCGTTGTGGTTGTTGGCTGTGGGGCCGCCCATAATGTAGTGTGCCGCCGCCGTCCCTTTGCGCAGCACCACCAGCATCATCGGCACGTCGGTCTGCTCGATCGAGTATATCAACGACTGTCCAAGTCCCAGCAGTTCGGCCTTTTCGGCATAATCGCCGACATCGATGCCCGTGGTATCCTGGAACCAAACGATGGGAACTCTGTCTCTTCCGCACAGGGTCACGAACTCATTCATCTTGATGAGTCCCTGCCGATAAAGCTTGCCGCCGATTCCCTGATAGGGGGCGTATTCCGGGTAGCCTTTGGGCAAGAAGCCCTGCCGGTTTCCGATCGCGCCCAACAAAAGACCGTTCATCTTTACCAGCCCGGTATAGACCTCGGGTCCGTAGTCGGGCCTGTATTCCATATGCTCGCTGTTGTCGGTGAGCCGGGCGAGGATCTCGTCGAAACTGTACGCCATCTTCTGGTTGAAGGGGACGAGGTAGTCGATTTCACCGGGATCGAATCTCGGCTCCTTTGGCGCAGCCACTCGGAAAAACTTCGGGTCGTAGGAGGGCATCGCTTTCATCAGTTCCTTCAATCCGTCCAGGACCCCTTCTTCGGTGTCGAAAACCGCTTTAAAGAACCCGGTGGAATCGTAATGAATGTCCACGCGCCCGGGCGGCACTTCCTTGAAATTCTTGGTGGCGGTGATGATAGCTTCGGCCCCTTCTTCGTCGAAAAAGCCCTTCGGGCTCATACCGCTGACAATGCCGGCGCCGCCTACCGCAATGTTGCAATTCTTGTGGGCCAGCAGGTAGGTTGGGCTGATACCCTGATAGCCTCCCCCGGCCGGATTGGTGCCCCAGATTCCGGCCAGCACCGGAATCCCCAGTTTTTCCAGTTCGGCGTGCCGGAAGAAGGTCGTGCCGCTACCGCGCCGATTCGGGTAGACTTTCTCCTGCTCGGGCAGTTTGACGCCGCTGCAGTTGACGATCCAAACGACTGGAACGTTCAACCGCTTGGCCATGTCGGTGACTCGCAAAATATTGTCCGCCTGGCCGGCGATCCAGGCGCCTGCCATCACCTTGTTGTCGAAACCGATCACAACCGCCCATCTGCCGCTGATCCTGCCCAGCCCGTCTACGACGCCGGTGGTTCCCGACTCTTCGTCCATCGGGTCGTAAAGAGTGTGCAGCGGGCGCCAGGAGCCGGCGTCGAGCAGGTACTCCAACCTCTGATAAACGGTCCATTCGCCCCGCTTGTTCAGCGCCTCGGCCGGCAGGCCGGCCTTTTTGACTTTCTCCACCGCCTCGGCGAGTTGCTTCTCCACACCCTTTATCTGTTGGGCGTTTTCCTGCATCCTTTTCTTCCCGCTATCGGATAAAGGTTTCCCGAATTCCGTCATCTTTTCAAAATACGGTCGCACGTCTGGTGGTCTTGAACCTCCTTTGTATTATCGATTCGCCTTCCTGTAGCCCAAGGCGTCCTGGGCGATGATGAGCTTCAAGATATTCGTCGAGCCCTCGACGATCTGGTACGACTTCGCGTCGCGGAGATAGCGCTCGACGGGAAATTCGGTCGAGTAACCGTACGCGCCGAGAATTTTCAACGCCGCGTCGGCGTTAAAGGCCGCGGCCTCGGCCGCGCTGTATTTCGCGATCGTCGTCTCCAACGCATGCGGCCGGGCTTGATCGGCCAGCGCCGCCGCGCGCCAGACGAGAACGCGCGCGCTTTCTTCGTGCACGACCATCTGCGCGATCAAGTCCTGGTTCATCTGGAACTGGCCGATCTTCTGGCCGAATTGCTCGCGCTGATTCGCGTAAGCGACCGCCGCTTCGCGCGCGGCGCGCGCCAGGCCGACGCCGCCCGCGGCGCAGGTCAGCCGCGTGTGGTTCAAGTGCGTCATGCAGATCTTAAATCCTTCGCCTTCGCGGCCGATGCGGTTTTCCTCCGGCACGGCGACGTTGTCGAAGGAAAGCTCGCCGGTGGGCGAGGCGTGCGCGCCCATCTTTTCCAGCGTGCGGCGGGCGACGCCCGGCTGATCGAGATCGACGTAGAACGCCGACATGCCTTTATGCTTCTGCGCCCGGTCGGTGTAGGCGAAGACGATCCCCGCGTCGGCGACCGGCGCGTTCGAGATCCACGTCTTGGTGCCGTTAAGCACGTAGCAGCCGTTTTTTCGCGCCGCCGTCGTGCGCATCGCCGCCACGTCGGAGCCGGCGTCCGGCTCGGTGATGGCGAAGCAGCCGATCGTCTCGCCGCGGATGAGCGGCGGGATCCATTTTTTCTTTTGCGCGGCCGCGCCGAAATCGGCGATCGTCGTCGCCGGGCCGCTCTGCATGTTGATATAAACGCGGATCGCGCTGTGCGCGCGGGAAATTTCTTCCGCGACGATCGCCAGCGCAAGGAAACCCAGGTTGTTGCCGCCGCAGTCTTCCGGCAGCGTGCAGCCGAAGAATCCGAGCTCGCCCATTTTCAACACGAGGTCGCGGCGAAAGCGGTGCTCGCGGTCGTCCTCGGCCGCCTTGGGGGCGATTTCCTTCTCGGAGAATTCGCGCGCCAGCTCGCGCACCGCCGCCAGCTCCTCGGTCAATTCAAAATCCATGACTTTTCTCCTGAAGCCTCGTAAAACGTCATGCGTCAGGCGATCCCCCTACCCCTCACCCCTTACGCCTGACGACTTGAGCAAGCTGCGCGCAATCACCAGCTTCTGTATCTCGGACGTGCCTTCGTAAATTCGAAGCGCGCGCACGTCGCGGTAGAGCCGCTCCACGATATTGCCCGCGACGACGCCGTTGCCGCCGTGAATCTGCACCGCCTGATCGACGATTCGCTGCGCCGCTTCCGTGGCAAAAAGTTTCGCCATGGCGGATTTGAGTGGCAGATCCGCTTCGCCGCGATCGTTCGCCCAGGCGGCCTGATAGACGAGCAGCCGCGACGCCTCGAGCTCCGTCGCCATGTCGGCGAGCTTCAATTGCGTCGCCTGAAAAGCGGAGAGGGCGCTGCCGAACTGGCGGCGGCTCTGGCTGTAGCGGAGCGCTTCGTCCAAAGCTCTTTGTGCCAGTCCGACGGCCGCGGCGCCGACCGTGCAGCGGATCGTGTCGAGCGTGCGGAGCGCGATGCTCAATCCCTCTCCTTCGCCGCCCAGACGGCAACTCGCCGGCACAAAGCAGTCTTCCAGCGCCAGCACCCCGATCGGGTGGGGCGAGAGCAGGGCGGTTTTTTCCTTGAGATAAAATCCCGGCGCGCCGGCTTCGACGATAAAGGCGCTGATGCCTTTGCTTCTTTTCTCCGGCTCGGTCGAGGCGAAGACGACGTGCGTGTCGGCGATGCCGGCGTTGGAAATAAAATGTTTGATACCGTTCAGACGGTAACCGCCGCCATTTTTTACGGCGCGCGTCTTGAGCGACAAGACGTCGGAGCCGGCCTCGGGCTCGGTCAAGACGAACGCGGCGATGGCCTCGCCTTTCGCGAGCGGCGGAAGGTAACGCCGCTTCTGTTCCTCGCTGCCGGCAAGGACTATCGGGTAACTTCCGAGCGCCTGAACGCCGAACATCGTGTCCGCCAGGGCCGCGCCCCACGCCAACTGTTCGCGAATAACGCACAGATCGCGCGCCTGTACCTGCTCGCGGACGCCGTCGAATGCTTTCGGCGCGACGTGCGCCATGAGACCGTCCCGACCGAGGCGGCTGACGAGCCGGCGCGCTTCGGCGTCGAGGTCCGCGCCGTCGGCTTGTCGCGCGAAGAGATTTTGCTCCGCCCACGAGCGAGCGCGGGAGCGCAGCAGGATTTCTTCTTCATCAAGACAGCGATGCATCGTCGATCACGCGGCCGTTTCCTTCTGAAAATGCTGCATCTTTCCCTGGGCGAAGCCCAGACGATTGAAAAACTGTTTCATCTCCGGCTGGTCGTTGTCCACGAGAGTGAAAATCGTCTTGACGCCGTGGTCTTCGGCGGACGAGCCGAATTGCTCCAACAACGCGCGCGCGATCCCCTGGTGGCGATACGCGGGATCGACGCCGATGATTTCGATCCAGGCGACGGTTCCCGGCAGGCCGAATTCCATCTCGCCCGCGCGGCCGAGGAGAAAACCGACGACGCGGTTATCGACTTCCGCCACCAGCGAGGTCCAGTGCGGCCGGATCGCTTCGGACATTTCGATCCGCTTCTCCCAGTACTGGCGCCGCGCGACTCCCGTTACCCGCTCTTCGATGTCGACGAACGAGGCGAGGTCGTTTTTTTCAAGATTTCTGACGTAAACGTTTTTTCCCATTGCTGTTCCTCCGCGTTTCAATGCCGGTTGAATTTTAGCGGGCGCTTCTCGACGAACGCGCTGTATCCTTCGTGAAAATCCGGCGTCTCCATGCAGCGCGCCTGAGCCATCGCCTCCATCTCCAGCGCGGTTTCCAGGTTGACGCTCGCCTCGTAGTTGAGCAGCTCTTTGGTCACGCCGAGCGCGTAGAGCGGACCGTCGCGAAGCCGCCGCGCAAGCGCGTAAGTTTCTTCCATCAGCTTTTCGCCGGCGACGACGCGGTTGGCGAGGCCGATGCGGTAGGCTTCCTGGGCATCGATCGCGTCGCCGAAATAGACCAACTCCGTCGCTTTGCCCGCGCCGACGATCCGCGGCAAAAGGTAGAGCGCGCCCATGTCGGCGCCCGACAGGCCGACCTTGACGAAAAGAAAAGCGGCCTTGGCCTTGTCGGAAAAAATCCGCAAATCGGAGGCCAGCATCAGCATCGCTCCCGCCCCGGCGGCGATGCCGTTGACCGCGGCGACGATCGGTTTTTTCAAGTTGCGCATGTGCTTGACCACGTTGCAGGTCATGCGGGTGAAGCGATATAACTCGTCGCCTTTCATCTTTAAGAGCGGACCGATGATTTCGTTGACGCTGCCGCCGGAACAAAAACCCTTGCCGGTTCCCGTGAGCACGACGACTTTGACCGCGTCG
>JBGPTS010000140.1:0-10200 GCA_041490745.1 Binatia bacterium
ACCGAGCTGGCGTGCTTGACGATCTCAAATTGGGAGTGCTCGCTGTCCGCGATGATGTACTCGGCGTCGAATTGACCGTCGGCGATCAATTTTGAGAGCGCGTCCATGACCTCGGTATAAGGCCGGATCGGATAGGCCGCGATCACGTCCACGTCCGCCAGACGCACGCCTTGCGCGACGGCCTGGCAGCCGTTTAAAAGGTCTTCCCGCTCGTAGACACCCGATAGATCCGATTTTGCTTGTGCGACTGCGACGCTCATAGTTCAACCTCCTCCGTCTTTCTGACGGGCACGATCTTTCCCTCGGGCATCACTTCTCCCTGAGTGACGGTAATGCCCTTGCCGGTTACGAAGGGGTAGGAAACCCGGTCTTTGCCTTTCTTTCCTTCGACCCACGCGATGTACTCTTTGGAATCTTTTTTCCAATGTTCCCACGGGCTGTGGTCGTCCTCGAATTGCAGCTCGTCGACCATCACGATGCATTCTTTGACCGGACAAATCTCGGCGCATTTGCCGCAGCCGACGCAGTACTGATACTCGATGTCGTAGAAGCCGTCCGTGGTCGGATCGAAGCATTCGTCCGGGCACTCGGCCCAGCAGAGCGTACATTTGGTGCAGAGATCGAACCTGACCGCAGGGCGCTGCGTCTTGGTGGTGCCGCGCTTGAAGCCCGGATTTCTATTTTGCCCCCTGGGACCCATCTCGAAGCCGCGCTTCACCGCCGGGACCACGGCGCCTTCGGCCATCTCGAACCACTTGGGCAGCACGGGGATTTTATGCGGCCACACGATTCCGTTGTTGGGTGTTACGGTCTTTACCCTTGGCGGCTTGGCCTCTGCGCGCAGCGACTCGTACGCGGCCCGCGCGGCTTCGGCCCGATGCTTTTGCTTGGTCTTGTCCATCAGGTAGGCTTCCACCGCCTCGATGCTGATTACGGCGGGATCGATAGCGGCGATGCCGCCCAGGATTCGCTCGTGGGTCATATCGTCCTTGTTGACCCAAAGGCCCGCGAGACTGGCGTCGCCGTCGAGGATTGCGATGCGGTAGTTGTACGGCTTCTTGCCGATGAACTTTAGCAGTTCCTCCGGCTTTTTCTTGGAAACCACGAGGAGGCAGCCGTCCTTGACCACCCGTTCGTTGATGGGACGGATGCCATGCCATCCCCAGGGCTCGACGCCCTTGCACATCGTGTCGTCCAGGACGACGGAGATATTCGCCTCGTCGATTTCGAGCTTGGCGCCGCATTCGGCTTCCAGCTCTTCCTCGGGCACATCCGGGGAAACGAAGGCGAAATATTTGCACGGTATGCCGTTTCTTTCCGGCGAATCGCTGTAGCGGCCGTTGGAAAAGGCCTTCTGGCCCATGCGGCTGGCGATCATGACGATGTCGCTGCCGATTTTTTTACCGAGGTTCTTTTGAAAGATGCCTCGATAGTTGACTTCCACTCGCTTGATCATGAAATCCTCCTCTCGTCTAAAAGACTCTCGCTGTAACTGATTTGGGGTTTCTTCGATGACAGCACGTTCTCTTCCACTTTCTCGATATGGAGCAGCATCGCCTCGCGGGCCTTTTTCGTGTCGTGCGTTTCGATGGCTGCCAGAATTTTGCGGTGTGATTCTATCGACGCTTTCCTTCGATCCTTAGTCTGGAGGGATTCTTCGCGGCTGTGGCTCAGGATATCCATCAACCCGGACACGAGCTTTTCAAGCGCCTGGTTTTGCGTGGCCCGTCCGATCGCGAAGTGAAGCTCCGCGTCGGCCTCCACTCCGGTCTCGCCCCGGCTCACCGCCTCGCGCTGCTTGTCCAAAATTTTTTTCATCCGATCGATGTCTCTTTTCGTCGCCCGCTCGGCGGCGAGAGAGGCGATGTGGGGCTCGATCAACTTGCGCATCTCGAAGATGTCCGCCAGCGCGTCCTTTTCTTCGATCAGCATCGCTGCGAGCGGCGCAACCAAGGACTCAATGGGGAGCTCGGCGACGAAGTTCCCGGCGCCGGTGCGGCTTACCACCAGACCTTGAGCCTCCAACGCGCGCAGCGCTTCGCGCACCGACGTTCGGCTCACCTTGAAAGTTTCCGCCAATTCCCTCTCAGACGGCAGCTGATCGCGGGCCTTGAATTTTCCTTCTCTCATCAGCTCATGAATTTGGCTGATCACTTCTTCGTAAATGCGGGTCTTTCGGATGGCTTTGAGCATAAAATGGGTCTAGCTGTCTAGTGGTCCGACCAATATCAAGGAGTCGGATATCTGTCAAGTGGGCCCCTTTTGTATTTACTTTGGCTCTTCGATCCTGCCGATCCGTTTGATCGCCTCGGCGAGCACCTTGGCGTCCTTGTCCCAAAACTTCTGGAACTCGGGGGCGTCCATGTATGCGATCGGAGTTTCCATCTTGGCCATCGCGTCTTTGAACTCCGCCTGCTGCACGGTCTCTCTCAAAACATTGCGGAGCTTCTGAAGCAGCGGCTCGGGCGTGCCCCTGGGCGCGAACATGCCCGCCCAGATGTAGAACTCGGCGTCGTAGCCCAGCTCCTTGAACGTCGCCACGTCGGGCAGCGACGCGACTCTCTTAGCGCCCCAGCCGGCGAGCGGGCGCAACTTGCCGCCTTTGATGTGCGGAATCACCACCGCCGGTCCGGAGGCAAGCGCGTCCTGATGTCCGCCGAGGACAGCGGTGAGCGCGGGACCCGCGCCGCCATAGGGAACATGCTTGAGCTTGATGCCGGCCGCGTGACTGAGCAACTCCATCGCCATGTGAAGCGTCCCGTACACGCCGGAAGACGAGTAGGAGATTTCGCCCGGCCGCTTCTTCGCATCCGCCACGAAATCCTTCACGCTCTTCCACGGGTGGTCGGCGCCGACGACCAGAATCGTCGGGTCGGCGGAGATCAGCGCCAGCGGCACAAGCTGGTCCATCGTGTAGGCGGGCTGACGGTCAAAGAGCTTGTCCGCCTCGGGAATAATCGAGATGCTCGAGAGCGCCATCAGCAAATTGTAGCCGTCCGGCTTGCTGTTGGCGACGAACGACATGCCGACCGCGCCGGCGGCGCCGGTTTTGTTCACGACGACGACGGGCTGCTTAATTATTTTTTCCATCGCCGCCGCGACTGGCCGGGCGGTCAAATCGGCCACGCCGCCGGGCGGAAACGGCACGACGATCGTGATCGGACGGCTGGGAAAAGTTTCCTGGGCCGGCAGACGGAGCGGCGCTCCCAGGAACACGCAAACACACAAGACTATCAAAGTAATGCGCTTCATCGGCTCTCCTCCTCTTCTAATCTGATTTCTCATCGAGTCCGAGCGCGCGCCGCCAATCCATGCTTTTGGTCAAAATCGGCAGCAGGCTCAGTAACAGCAGGGCTGCGCCGCCGGCCAACATGGAAACGGCGATCGGGCGCTGAAAAAAGATCGCATAACTCCCCGACGACATCGCGAGAGACTGGCGGAAGCTCATCTCCAGCATCGGGGCCAGAACGACACCCAATACAACGGGCGCCGTCTCAAAATCAAACTTGCGCAGCGCGTAGCCGAGCGCTCCCATGACGATCATGATCCAGACGTCCACGACGCTGCCGTTGACGGCATAGACTCCGAGGACGCAGAAGACGAGGATCGCGGGATAGAGCAGGGAATAAGGCACTCGGAGAATGTTCACGAACAGGCCGACGAGCGGCAGATTGAGAATCAACAGGACGACGTTGCCGACGTACATGCTGGCGATGAAGCCCCAGAACAATTTCGGCTGCTGTTGAATCAGCAGCGGGCCGGGCGAGATGCCGTGGACCATGAGCGCCGCGAGCATCACCGCCGGTATCGGCCCCGACGGCACGCCGAGCGCGAGCATCGGCACGAACGCGCCGGAAGTCGCCGAGTTGTTGGCCGACTCCGGCCCGGCGACTCCTGCGATCGCGCCGTGGCCAAACCGTTCGGGATGCTTCGAGACGCGCCGCTCCACGGCGTAAGAGACGAACGAAGCAATGATATGCGCCGAGCCGGGGACGATGCCGATCAAAAATCCGAGCACCGTCCCGCGAGCGATCGGCCAGGTCGAATCGCGCCATTCCTCGCGCGACGGCAGGAGGTCGGCAAGCTTCGGTTTAATCACCTCCGGCGGTTTTTCTTGGCCCGCAGTGAGCAGGATTTCGGAAAGACCGAACAATCCCACGGCGACCGGAACGACGCCGATGCCGTCACCCAGCTCGACCAATCCGTAACTGAAGCGAAAAAATCCCGTCATCGGATCGATGCCGATCATCCCTAAAAGAAGTCCCAGCGCCGCCATCGCGAGCGACTTCACGATCGATCCGCCGCTCATGTAGGCCAGCGCGAGAAGTCCGAGGGTCAACAGCGCGAAATATTCCGGCGGTCCGAAGCGCAGCGCGAAGTTTGCCAGAGGAGGGGCGAGCAGCATCAAAGCCACGACGCTCACCGTGCCGGCGAGGTATGAGCCGACTGCCGCGATCGCCAGCGCCGGCCCGGCGCGGCCATTGCGCGTCATCGCATAACCGTCGATGCAGGTCATCACGGAAGCCGCCTCGCCGGGGATCCGCATCAGTATGGAAGTCGTCGAGCCGCCGTACATCGCGCCGTAATAAATTCCGGCCAGCAGCACGATAGCCGAAGTCGCGTCCATGCCGAAGGAGGCGGGAAGCAGCAGGCTGATGCCCGCGAGCGGGCCGATGCCGGGAAGAACGCCGACGAGCGTTCCGATCACGCAGCCGATCACCGCATACAAAAATACGGTCGGCGCGAGCGCGACGGAAAAACCGACGTAGAGATTTTGCAGAGTCTCCAGCATGGGTCTCGCCCAGTCGTTGCCGCTCCTGTCAGATCCCCCACGGCCCGAGCGGCAACGGCACGCGCAGCAGCGTGTAGAAAAGATAGAAGGAGCCGAAGGAGAGCGCCAGCGCGAAGAGCGTCGCGCCGAGCCAGGCTCGTTTCTCGACGAATTTTACCAGGACGAATAGAATAAGAAAAATGGTTATTCGATAGCCCAACCGTTCGAGCGCCAGAGCGGAGCAGATGCATGCGACGACGATCACGGCGGCGTGCGGCAGTTCTTTCCATTGGAGCGTGTGAAAGCGCTCCGCGCTGCCTCCCGTCACTGTGATCAGGATTCCGAAAACGAGCAGAAGCGAGGCGAGCAAAACCGGCATGAAGGCCGGGCCGGGATTGTGAAATGTGCCGAGCGGAAGCTTTCGGCTTTCCCAGATAACCCACACGGAGAACAGCGAAAGCGTCGCGCCGGAAATTCTATTCGTTGTCATGAGCTTCTCCGCTGAGAAAGTTCCGCTCAAAGCGGCCGCTTGCGCAGGTTGAAGAAGTCCGCTGCGGTCCCGCCCAGCAGGTTCTCCTTATCCTGCATGGTAAGGCCTTCTCTGTTCTCCACCATCTTTACCGTATCGGGATAAGTTCCGTCCGGGTGCGGATAGTCGCTTCCGATCATTAGCCGGGCGCTCCCGTTCTTTCTCGCGACGTCGGGCAGCGTGGAATCGTCGGCTCCCAGAGAGAAATAAAAGTTCTCGAAACAATCCCTCGGCCTCCTGGAGGTCTTCGCTCTAGCGGCCGGCCTTGCGTCGTAGGCGGTCTCGAGCCGATCGATCAACCAGGGGATGAATCCCACGCCGACTTCGAAGAAACCGAACTTCAGACGCGGAAATCTCTCGATCACTCCGCCGAAGATCAGCGCGGCGATGGCCATGAAGACTTCGAAGGGGAAACCGAGGCAAACATCCAGATTGAAGCGGGCGAACCTTTCGACGCCGAGCAGCGGCCCGCTGTCCACTCCATGGATCAAAAGCGGAACTGCCAATGCTTCCGCGCGCTCGTAAAATGGCCACAAAAACTCGCTATCGAGATCCCTACCATTAACGTTCTGGTAGATGATAACGCCTTGCAGGCCGAGCCCGGAGATCGCGTGCTCCATCTCGCGAACCGCCGAGCGGGTATCCTGCAGCGGGACTGGGGCGATCCCGACGAATTTCTTCGGAATGCGCGTGAGGACCCTTGCGATCGACTCATTAAAAGAGCGGCAAACTCCCGCGCTGAGCTCCGGCTCGACATCATAGTAGAAGGGAGAGTTGTTGGGGATGAGGACCTGCATATCGAATCCGTCTTTTTGCATGGCCTCGATCCGGGTGTCGAGGTCGAACGCGGCCGGGTCGTGACCGGCCTCTCTCAGTGGTTTGATGTGTTCCGGAACGAATTTTTCTCGCGACGGATTCTCCAACCGATAGCGCCCGGTGGAAAGTCTGAAGTAGCGTGGCGCCAAGCCGGCATATTGCGCGTTTAGCGCATCGAAGGCGTCTAAAGGGGTGAAGTGCGTGTCGGAGTCGATTCGTATCATTGCCGAAATTTTTCCAGCCTGGAGAATTATGCTCCCTGCCGGAGCAGGAGTTTGTTAAACAATTGCACCAGCTCCACGTCCCTCTCGCCCCATTTGAGCGAGACCATCTGGAGGTTGCGGGCGCCCGGATCGAGTAGATACCCAACGTCTTTCCTGCTGACCCATCTCCCTTGCTGAGCCATGATGTCTTGGCCCTTCTTGGAAAGAAGAAAATCTACAAACAGCGCCGCGGCGTGAGGGTGGGGGGAGTGCGAGGCGATCCACACCGCCGTAGGCGTCTTGGCCGGAACGTAAGGCTCGGGAAAGACAAATTCGACCGGCGCATGCTTCTGCTTCAATTGGTAAGCCGTGTGGTTGTAGCCGTCGAGATGCACGGCCAGCTCGCCGGCCGCGACGAGTTGGCTGAGCAGCGTGGATCCCCGGCGGAAATTTAATTTCTGGCGGCCCAGCTTGTCGGCGAGCGCCTTGCCTTTTTCCTCGCCGTAGTAGTCGAGCAGCGCGGCCAGCCAATCGAACGATTCGATCTCCATCGCGAGTTGCCCCGTCCACCTGGGCAACAGGAGATCCTCGATCGTTTTCGGATAATCCGCGGGCTTCACCAGATTCTTGTTCAAAATGAAAACGTGGCCCTGGGTGAAGATGCCGTTGAAATATCCGTCTTGATCGACGAAGTCCCGCCGGAGCGCGTCGCGCAGCGGCGACCGGTAGCGGGCGATGATCGAGTTTTTTCTCAACGTGGAGAGAAAAAGGCCGCGGATATGCGTCACGTCGAAGAGATGCGTCCGCGCGCGGGATTCCGAGGTGATTCGGGTCATCGTGTTCACCGCGCTGCCGCTCAGGATCTTCACGGTCAGATACGGATGATCTTTCTCGAAGGCCTGGGACAATTCGAGAGAATTCTCCCGGTTCATTGTCGAGTACCAGACCAATTCGCGCTCTTTCTTGGCGCCTTCGGCCAATGTCTTGGCTCGTTCGACCGGTGGCAACTGGTTGATATTGTCGAGCGAGTCTTCGACGCTTTTTTCCGCGCCGAGAACGCCGGAGGCAAAGAAGAAATTCAAGAGGGCAAAGGCGGCTGTTCCGAGCGAGATTCGCGATCTCATGATTTCAGGCTCCCGGACGAGCAGTGAAGTTATGGCCGAAGCGGGGCGAATGTCAAATGCGTTTGAAGATACAGGCGGTGGTTATTATCGCCGGGAAAACTTCGCGGCGAGTTTGCCGCCGTAGTGACGAATCGTCTCCGACGAAAACGAGCGGCGCTTGAGAAGGTCCAGGCGAATCGTTTTCCACTGAATGCTTTTCGCCAGCGCCCGGCGCTCGCCGTCGTTCTCAACGTGCTTGAGCAAATCTTCCAGCGTGTGAATGTCTTTAAGCAGCTCGGCTTCGGGCGGCAGGACGCGGGCGTTCTTCAGCATTTTATAAGCGATGCGTAAATCATCCGGCACCCAGGTGTCGTCGTCCAATTCGAGCGGTTTGCCCTTTCCGGGCAGATTGTCGAACGCGCCCGCCCGCTGCGCTGCGAGAATTTTTTCTTCGACCACTCTTTGAAAAAACGACCAATTCATCTCTCGCTCTTCAGTCAAATTTTGAATTTAAACCCGGAGAGATCCTTCACTTCGTTCAGGATGACAATCGCACAGGTGTCATTCTGAGCGCAGCGAAGAATCTCTCTGTCGGAGATCAGGCAGGCTTTAGCCCTTTACTCCTTCAACCCTCAAACCCTTCAACCCTTCCTCTTCCGGCGGCCGCACGTCGCGGAACAGAAAGTAAAATACCGCGTCGTGGATCAACTGCAAGCTGCCGCCGATAAACATCGGCACGCTGAGCGAAAACGCCTGCATGATGTACGCCGAAATGCTCGGGCTCACGGCCATCGGAACGTAGCGCGACAGGTTCGTGATGCCGGCCGCCGAGCCGCGCTCTTCCGCCTTTACGATCCCCATGACGAACGAGCCTCTCAGCGGACCGTCCATGTAGGCGACGAACGAGCGAAATGCGATCAGCGCCGCGCCAATGAAAAACGTCGGGGCGAACGGGAGGATGAGATAGATGAGCGACGCCAGGCCGTGCGAAAAAACCATCGTCCGGACCACGCCGATGCGGCGCGCGATCACCGGCGCGAGCAGGAACGAAGCCGCGGCCAGAAGATAGGAAATGAAAAACATGAAGCCCAGCGCTTTCAACTCGACGCCGAAACGAAGATAAAACCAGTACGCGATGAACGGCCCGATCATGCCCGCGCCCAAGTTATCGACCATGCCGAGCAGCGACAGCTTGGTGACGAACGCGCCGGACTTTTTTGAGATCGGCGCCCGTTCCTTCCGTTGCGGGACGTGCTGCTCGGAAATTTTTGAATACCCAAAGATGAGGCCGAGACTCAGCAGGATGGTCATCGCGAATAGCGGCTTGTACGAAACGATCGGCTGCCAGCCCCGGCTCTCCTGAAGATACTGCGGCAGGCCGCTGACGAGCGCGCCGAGCGACCCCAGGACCGATCCGACGAAAGCGTTCATCGAGAAAATCCGGTTTCGGTTTTCCGGGCTGCACTTTTCGGCTAGGAGCGCCTGTTCCACCGGATTGAACGGCCCGCCGCCCTGGCCGCCGCCGCCGGTGCCGCCCGCGCCGATGTTCGTGACGATCACGGCGATAAAAATAAAAACCAGCTGGCTGAAAAAAAGATAGATGGTGTTCGAGACGATCGTGAGCGCGGCGAGCAGCATCAAAATTTTTCTCCGGCCGTAGCGGTCCGAGAGAAAGCCCCACACGACGGTCAGCGCCGCGCTGCTGATGTAAGCCGTGGATATGACCAGGCCGATCGTCACGGTCGAGTAACCGAGCTGGCTCAGATAGATCGCGAAGATAATGTTCAAGCAGGAAAAGGCGAAGGACCTCACGCCGCGCGAGACCATGAGAATCCAGATATCCCGTTGCGCGCGGTCAAGCATCAAACGGCTCGCTCTCCTCTCTCTGGTGTTTTTCCCGTTCCAGGTCGAGCTCGGTCTTAAGACCGATGGCGTGGAGCGCGTCGTTCGCTTCTTCCAGCGACGAGCTTCGGCTCACCGCCTGCGCGGGCCGCGAGAGGGTGTGGTACACAGCGGCGGCGGAGAGAAAAAACGTCAGCGTCGTCAGCGGCGTGAGCTTGACCCGTCTATGATCCTGGCGGATCGCTTTCTCCCCCCAAGCGCCGCGCGCGCACTCGACGGGGACGGCGCTCGCTTCGGTTTGAACCGTTTTGATAACGTTTTCCAATTCCGCCGCCACTTTCGGCGTCAGCGCCCAGGCGCCGAGCAATCCCCCCGCTCTTGCGACTTCCTGCAGCGCCTTTTCAATCTCCTCGACCGTCAACTCGCCGTCGCTGCCGTAGCCGAATACTCCCCAAAGCGTCGGCTGGCCGCGGCGTTCCAGCTCGGCGTAGGCCGCGAGCATGATCGAGTCGGCCAGCGGGCTACGCAGCCCCGGCTCGCCGCCGCGCGCGAGCGAATCGCCGCCGACGTCCACGCCGACGAGCAGATCGGCCCTGAATGTTTTGAGCGCGGCCTCCAGCGCATTGATGACTCCCGTCACGCCGCCGTGAATATCGACGAGCAAAACCTCTTCGGCCAGGAGACTCGCCATCTTCGACTCCGCAAAATAGACGCCGGTCGTCGTTTTGCTCTCGGCATTGGCAAGCCACGCGTAACGGTGGATAGCGCGAACGTTCTCCACTTCATCGATTGAGCGCGGGCCGGGGACCGGATCGAAAACCGAGCGCTCCCAGGAAAGTCCGCCCAACTTGAACTCCAGGTCGCAGAATTCCAGAAACCGCGCCGTCACGAGCGCGCCGACCACGTCGCCGCCGCCGCCGACGCCGATGACAAGAG
>JBGPTS010000141.1:0-10079 GCA_041490745.1 Binatia bacterium
CGAAGCCTTACGGCGGCAGATTTACAGTCTGCTCCCTTTGGCCACTCGGGAACCTCTCCTCTGCTGGTATCCTGAAAACAATTTCTTAGAATTTCCATTTTTCGCAGCAATAACTAACCCGCCAACCGAGCCGTTTGGTTCTGGAGCTGGCGATAGGATTTGAACCTACAACCTGCTGATTACAAATCAGCTGCTCTGCCGTTGAGCTACGCCAGCTTCGACATCTAAATCGTATGCCAAGGCGAACCCTCTTGCCGGCTAGAAAAAAGAACTGACGCGTCCGTTAGAAATTAATCTGGATCACGGCCTTTTAGACCGATGACAACCTAAAGGCAGTTACTGTAAACTGTTATATAAACCACCTTTAGAATCCGATGTCAACAGCTTTTTAAGAATTCCGTTGATCTTATGGCAAGATAGACCGCCCGAGCCTCCCACCGCAAGCTCCGCTCACCGGCCGCGCCCTTGCCTGACCAACTCGTAGAGAAAAATACCGGCGGCAACCGAGACATTGAGCGAGCCGATCCGACCCTGCATCGGTATCGAGACCAAAAAATCGCATTGCCGGCGCACCAGCGGGCGTATTCCCCTGCCTTCCGACCCTATCACCACGGCCAACCGGTCGGCATAATCCCGATCGTAGAGGGAATCCGCCGCGCCGGCATCGAGGCCGACGATCCAACAACCAGCTTGTTTCATGGCCTGTAGCGCTCGCGTGAGGTTGGATACTCGGTAGATTTTTACATGGTGGAGCGCGCCGGCTGAAGCTTTAGCGACCACGGGAGTCACACCCACGGCCCGATCCTTCGGCGTAACGATATGCTGAACGCCCGCGCCATCGGCGGAGCGCAACAAGGCCCCAAAATTGCGCGGGTCCGTCAACCCGTCGAGGACCAGAACCCTAATCGGCCCTGCTTGGACTACGTCCAGTAGATCGTCGAATGAAGAATAAGCATAAGGCGCCGTGATTGCCGCGACTCCTTGGTGGCGCCCGCCTTCGGTGAGAGCGTTAAGCTGCTCCGCAATTACGCGCCGCACGGGCAATCCTCTCTGCCGCGCCTCGTCCAGGACCGCGGTAAGACCGGCGCGCTCTCTCTCGTCAACAATAATTTCGGCCACTTGCTCGGGCGCGCTCTTGAGTTTCTCCCTGACGGCGTTGACGCCAAAAATAACCAGGGGTCTTGTCGGTCTTGCCATCTGCATTAACGTTTTCCCGCGGGCGCCATTTTACAAAGAACGCTACACCAGATAACATACGCGCATCGTGAAGCGAACCTTGGCCTTATACCTCGCCACTGAGGTGCTACCGCCGTTCCTCTTCGGCCTCATGACCTTTACCCTGATCCTCTTGATCGGCCGCATTCTTAAATTGGTCGAGCTGGTGGTGAACCGGGGAGTTCCCATTCTGCAAATCGGCAAGCTTTTCGCCTTGATCCTGCCGACTTTTCTGGAAATGACCGTGCCGATGGCATTGCTGCTCGGAGTCTTTCTCGGACTCGGCCGGCTGTCGAGCGACCATGAAATCGTCGCGCTCAAGGCTTCCGGCATAAGCCCGGTGCAGATTCTCTGGCCGATCGGCGTGATCGCGCTCATCGTTTCCCTCCTCACGCTGTTTCTCACAACGCAAGTTCGGCCCGCCGCCAATACTGCGCTCAGGAGAGCGCTTTACACCATCGCTAAAAACCGTGTCGCCAGCGGGCTCAAGGAAAAGGTTTTCAACGATGACTTTCCCAAGATTCTGATTTACCTCGAAGAGCTGGTGCCGCCGGGAGAAACCGCCAAGGGGGTGCTTATCGTCGATCGGCGCAACCCGGCCCGGGAACAGGACATCTTCGGCAAGGTCGCCTTCATCTTTACCGATGAAGAAACGCAAAGCATAAACTTCAAGCTCTTCGACGGCACGGTCTATGAGAGGCGGCCGAAGAAGTTGGGTTTTAGCCGGACGCGATTCAATACGTATGATTTTAGACTCGATCCCGAAGACATACTAGGCCCCACGCGCCAAAGAGACCCCGAACCCAAGGAGCTCTCGCTTAAGAACTTAAGAAAAACGATTCAGCTCAAGAGCGAACAAGGCTTGAAGTTCACCGCCGAGTTGATCGAGTTGCATCAGAGATTCTCCTTCGCCTTCGCTCCGCTCGCCTTGTGCTTTCTCGCAGTCTCGCTCGTCATGGTGCCGACGCGCTCGCGCGCAAGCCGTTCCTGGGCCTTCGCTCTGTGCGTCTCATGGCTGCTCGCTTACTATGCCCTCTTGTCACTGGGCAAGGCCCTGGGCGAACGAGGCCTAGTGCCGGCGTTTTTCGGCGCCTGGTTGCCGAACGTCGTCATGACGTTGATCGCGATCAACTTTTTTCGCAAGGCATTAAACGAGTCGCCGTTCTTGATTCAATCCAAGTTGGAAGATTGGTCCTTTGCGCTCACTCGGCGAATCGCCGTTTTGCGCCACGGAAAATCGGTTTAACGAGCGATGGAAAAGTTAAGAGCATTTGTTTCATGGTCCTTCGGCGGCGGCGGAATTTTAGACCGCTACATCATCGGTAATTTTTTGAAGATTGTCGGCGTGAGCCTCCTCTGTACCACCGCGCTTTACCTCATCGTCGATTTTTTCGACCGCATCGACAGCTTGCTGAAAGCCGGAGTCCCGTTTGGAACGGCGATCCGCTATTTCCTTTACAAGTTGCCGCTCCTTATGTCGCGGGTTTTCGGCTTCGCGGTCCTGTTTTCGACCTTGTTCTCGATCGGCATGCTGTCGCGCTCACAGGAAATCACCGCGATGCGCGCGGCCGGCCTCAGCGTTTACCGCATATCCCTGCCACTCTTTGTTTCCGCGCTCGTGGTCTCGGCCCTCAATTTCGTCTGGAACGAGGCGCTCGTGCCCGCTTTTACGCGCGAATCTCAATACATTTTCAAAGTCGAAGTGAAAAAGAAAGAACCGAAGAGCCTGCTCGGCACCAAGGACATGTGGATCCGCTCGGAAGAAGCTTTCATCAGCGTCAATCGCTTCGACACCAGCAGCAGCACGCTCGAAGGCGTCACGATTTTTCTATTGAATCGCGACTTCACGCTGAAAGGGATGATCGAAGTGCCGTCTGCGCGCTGGAACGGCACTCGCTGGCAGCCCAGCAAAGCGATCCAGTGGGTGCTGCTGCCTAACGGAGGCATGGATCAGCGCGCGGGCGACGTCGCGATTCCGCTCTCGGAGACTCCGGCGGATCTCAAGCTGCTCGCGCGCGAGCCGGAGGAGTTTAGTTTCCTCGACCTCAAAAAGCAGATCGCCGACCTTCAGGACAAGGGCATCGACGCCACGGAGCAGAAGGTCGATCTTCAGGTCAAGATGGCCATTCCCTTCGTATCGATTTTAATGGCGGTGCTGGCGATCCCGTTCGCGATTCGGCACAGCCGCAGCGGCGGACTCACGCTCAGCTTCGGCCTCACCATGCTGATCGGTTTCGGCTATTGGTTTTTGCTCGCCTTTAGCATTTCGCTCGGCCACGGCGGCGCCATTCCGGCCTGGACGGCCGCCTGGCTGCCTAACGTGACGATCGCTATGGTCGGACTATTTTTCTATTCCACGGCCGAGGAATAGTCACGGGACCAACGCGGTTTGCCGAAGCCCTTCGGTCTCCGGCCAACCGTACATTAGGTTCATATTCTGCACCGCTTGGCCCGCGGCGCCCTTGACGAGATTGTCGATCGCCGTAATCACCACGAGCCTTTCGGTACGCGCGTCGAAACGGAAGCCGATAGCGCAATCGTTCGCGCCACGAACGTCTTTGGTCTGAGGAAAAGTTCCCGGCGACAAGACACGGATAAACGGCTCGTCCCGGTAAAATTGCTTATAAAGCCGCTCGATATCGTTTTCGGCGGGAATTTTTTTTAATTCCACGTACATCGTCGAGAGAATACCGCGGTTGATCGGCAGCAGATGCGGCGCGAACAGGACCGAGACCGGCGCGCCCAAAAGCTCTCCGAGCTCCTGCTCGATCTCGGGAGCGTGCCGATGGACGCCAATGTTATACGCCTTGAAATTATCGTTGACCTCGCTGAAAGACAGATCCACCGTGCTCGCCCGTCCCGCTCCCGTCACGCCCGACTTTGCGTCGATCACGACGGTCCCGCGAACCATTTTTTTCGCGAACAGCGGCGCAAGGCCGAGCACGGCGCCCGTCGGATAGCAGCCGGGATTGGCGACGAGTCGGGCCTTGCCGATGGCCTTGCGATGAAGCTCGGTCAGACCATAGACCGCGCGGGCGAGCAGGTGCGGCGTTTTGTGCGGCCGGTACCAGCGCTGATAGAGATTCGGATCGTGCAGGCGAAAGTCGGCGCTTAGATCAATGACGCGCTTGTTCTGCTCGATAAGGCCGGCAACGACGTCCATGGAGGTTTCGTGCGGCAATGCGGCAAAGGCAAGAGCGGCGCGCGCGGCCACGTTCTTTACATCGAGCTCTTCCAGGACCAGATCGCATCGACCGGCGAGCGCTGGGTAAATTTCGCTGACGCGCTTGCCGGCATATTGCTGCGAAGTCACCGCGGTCAGATGAACGCGAGGATGACGGATGAGGATGCGTAAAAGCTCGACTCCCGCGTATCCGGTGGCGCCGAGCACGGCCACAGGCAGAGAGCGCCGGCCGGTGATCGGTTTTTTCGGTGCCACGGATTTCAACGCTTGGAGTATTGAGGTCGCTTGCGCGCCTTGTGGTGGCCGTATTTCTTGCGCTCGACGGCGCGAGGATCGCGCGTGACAAAGCCCGCTTTTTTCAGTGGAAGGCGAAAGTCGGCGTTCACCAGCATCAGCGCTCGGGTAATACCGTGCCGGATCGCGCCCGCCTGGCCGGAAATGCCGCCGCCCTGCACGTTGATGTCGGTATCGAAGCTGCCCGCCGTCTGGGTCAACTGGAACGGCTGGAGCACGACCATGCGCGCCGTTTCGCGGCCAAAATACTCCTCCAGAGTCCGGTCGTTGATCCGGAGACTGCCTTTGCCTTCTTTCAAATTAACCCGCGCCACGGAAGTCTTGCGCCGGCCCGTCGCGGAAAAAACTTTTTGCGCCATTGAATTGACTCCTAAGCTCGAATGGTCAAAGGCTCGGGTTTTTGCGCCGCGTGCGGATGTTCCGCCCCCGCATAGACTTTCAACTTGGTTCGCAGCTTTCGTCCGAGACGACTCTTGGGCAGCATTCCTTTAACGGCTAGTCGAATCAGGTTTTCCGGTTTCTCCGCCAGCATCTTCTCCGCTGTAGTCTCCCGGATGCCTCCGGGATATTCCGAGTGGCGGTAATAGATTTTTTTCGCCGACTTCGTGCCCGTGAGCTTGATCTCGCGGGCGTTGATCACGATGACAAAATCGCCGGCGTCCTGATTAGGCGTGAAGCCGGGCTTATGCTTTCCCCGGAGCACCCGCGCGATTTCGGTGGCCAGACGGCCCAAAACTTTTCCCGTGGCATCGACGATAAACCACTGCCGCTGCGCCAGCGCCTCGCTCTTTTTCATCTGAAACGTTGCCATACCGTCAAAGAAACAGAAGCGACAATGGATGAAGCTTCATCCTTTATCCTTCCGCCGTCATCCTTTCAAAAAATGGCGGGGCCGACGAGACTCGAACTCGCGACCTCCGGCGTGACAGGCCGGCGTTCTATCCAGCTGAACTACGACCCCGATAATATAGATTCAAGTCTCAAACCTCAGGTTCGTGCGTTATACGAAACTCCGAACGCGCAACCCGAAACTGCTTTCGCTGGTGGGCGGTACAGGATTTGAACCTGTGACCCCCGGCTTGTAAGGCCGATGCTCTCCCGCTGAGCTAACCGCCCCCTCGGATGAAAACACCGGCCCCTCGCCCTCGGCTCAACTCCGCTCCGTCGAATCGAGTCGGCTCAAATCTGAAGGTCGGGGCGCGCGAGTCAACTGAGGGACTCTTTCAAGGTCTTGCCGGCCTTAAACTTCGCGGCTCGAGAGGAAGCAATCTGGATCGCCTCTCCGGTCTTAGGATTTCTGCCGGTGCGCGCCTTGCGCTCGGAGATGGAGAACGTTCCAAAACCGGAGATATTAACCTTGTCGCCTTTTTTCAGCGCGCCGACGATATCGTCCAACAGTCCGTTGACGATCTCCTCGGCCTTTGGTTTGGGCAGCTCGGCTTTGTTCGCCAACGAATCGATCAAATCTGCTTTCGTCATGACACTCCCGTCGTAAAACCGGCGATAAAATGCCGATAGAATACGGATTCTTATAACAGCCGGCGGCTTCTGGGTCAACCGTCGAGGACAGAGTCGCTACTGCGGCAGGATCTCGGCTCCGGGGCCTTCCTCTTCCTTATCGACAAAGCCGGGGGATTCTTCCTTGGCTTCCACCGATTCCGGTTTGTTCTTGAAAAGACTCTCCGGGTCTTGCAGAATCAGAGCCTTCTTCAGAACATCGTCCATATGCGACACCGGAATCATACTGACCGACTTGAGAATGGTCGAAGGGATTTCTTCGATGTCCTTCTCGTTTTCCTCGGGGATGAGCACCGTCTTGATGCCGCCGCGATGAGCCGCCAGAACTTTTTCTTTCAAGCCGCCGATCGGCAGGACTCTTCCCCTCAGAGTGATCTCACCGGTCATGGCCAGATCGTGGCGCACGGGTATTTGGATTAGAGCGGAGACCAGGGCGGTGGCCATGGTAATTCCCGCCGACGGACCATCCTTCGGAATGGCGCCTTCGGGAACGTGGATATGCACGTCGATCTTCTGGTAAAAATCCCGCGCCAGGCCGAGCTCGACCGCGCGCGAGCGCACGTAGCTCATCGCCGCCTGCGCCGACTCCTGCATCACGTCGCCGAGCTTGCCGGTGATCGTCAGTTGCCCTTTGCCGGGCATGATGGTCACTTCGGTGGAGAGCAGTTCTCCTCCCATCTCCGTCCACGCCAGGCCGGTGGTCACGCCGATTCTCTGTTCCCCCTCGATTTTGCCATAACGGAATTTCACCGGCCCCAGATGCTTGTGCAGGCTTTTGCCGGTGATTTGAATCTTGGCGTTGCGGTCACGCTTGACCACTTCGACCGCGACCTTGCGGCAGATCGAAGCGATTTCCCGGTCGAGGCTTCGGACTCCGGCCTCTTTCGTGTAGTGACGGATCAGGCCGAGAATCGAGCTGTCGGTGAACGCGACATTTTCCGTGCTGAGCCCGTTCGCTTCGCGCTGCTTCTCGACCAGATATTTTTTGGCGATGTTTAATTTTTCCAGCTCCGTGTATCCGGCAATCCGAATGATTTCCATCCGGTCCTGGAGCGGGCGCGGAATGCGGTCGAGCGTGTTCGCCGTCGTGATGAACATGACGCGGGAAAGATCATAGTCCAGATCCAGATAGTGATCGTTGAACGCGAAGTTTTGCTCCGGGTCCAAAACTTCCAACAGCGCGGAAGAGGGATCGCCGCGAAAGTCCGTGGACATCTTGTCCACTTCGTCCATGAGGAAAACCGGGTTGCTCGATCCGGCCTTCTTCATCGACTGGATGATTTTTCCGGGCAGCGCGCCGATGTAGGTGCGCCGGTGGCCGCGGATCTCCGCCTCGTCGCGCACACCGCCTAGAGAGACCCGGACGAATTTCCGCCCGGTCGCGCGCGCGATCGAGCGGCCGAGGGATGTCTTGCCGACTCCGGGAGGGCCGACCAGGCAAAGGATCGGCCCCTTCATCTTGCCCACGAGACTCTGCACGGCAAGATATTCGAGAATCCGCTGCTTGACCTTTTCAAGTCCGTAATGGTCTTCTTCGAGGACTTTCTCCGCCTCTTTGATATCGAGCTTGTCGTCGGTGAATTCGTTCCACGGCAGGCTCAAGATCCAGTCGATGTAGTTCCGCACCACGGTCGCCTCGGCCGACATGGGCGACATCATCTTTAGCTTCTTCATCTCCTTCTCGACTTTGTCCCGTGCCTCAGTCGAGAGCTTTTTCTGTTTGATCTTGTCTTCGATCTCCTGAATCTCGTTCTTGAACTCGTCCTTCTCGCCGAGTTCCTTTTGAATCGCGCGCATCTGCTCGTTCAAGTAGTACTCTTTTTGCGAGCGCTCCATCTGCTGTTTGACGCGCGAGCGAATCCGCCGCTCGACTTCGAGGATCTCGATCTCAGCGCGCATGTGGCCGAGGACTTTCTCCAGCCGCTCGGAAGCATTCAAAGTTTCGAGCAGGCTCTGGCGGTCCTCGATCTTGATGCCGAGGTGCGTAACCACGGTGTCCGCGAGCCGGCCGGGATCGTCGATCGAAGAGACCGACATGACCATTTCGGGCGGAATCTTTTTCTTGAGCTTGACGTATTTTTCGAACGTCGTGTGGACCTCGCGGATCAGCGCTTCCGCTTCCGGGCTCTTTTCCGCCGCCTCGGCCACGTCCTCCACCTCGACCAGGAAAAAATCCGGGTGATTGATGAAGCGCGTCGCCTGGGCGCGCTTTTTCCCCTCGATCAGCACCTTGACCGTGCCGTCGGGCAGTTTCAGCATCTGCACGACGCTGCCGAGTACTCCAATACGATAGATGTCGTTTTCCGCCGGCTCGTTCGTCTTGGCGTCCTTTTGGGAAGAGAGAAAAATCGGCCCTTGCCTCTGGGTCGCCTCTTCGAGCGCCTTGATCGAGCGCTGGCGGCCGACGAACAACGGCACCACCATGTGCGGAAAGACGACGATGTCCCTCAGCGGCAGCAGCGGCACCGTCATACCGGAGCCTTCCTTTTCCTTGTCGTCCTTTTTGTCACTGCGAAACAACATAGCCATAATCTCCCTATGCGCTCTCTGCCGCTTTGCTATACACGATGATCGGCGGCTCGTTGCGGGTCACGACCTCCTCCGACACCACCACTTCCTTGATAGTGGGCTGCGAGGGCATGTCGTACATCACGTCAAGCATGATGTTCTCCATGATCGCCCTCAGCCCGCGCGCGCCGGATTTCCGCTTCATCGCCTCTTTGGCGATTCCCTTAAGCGCCTCTTCGGTAAACTTCAGATGGACGCTCTCCATCTCGAAGAGCTTGGAGTATTGCTTGGTGAGCGCGTTCTTGGGTTCTTTTAATATCCGCACCAGCGCCGTCTCGTCCAGTTCGTCGAGCGTGGCGAGAACGGGCAGCCGGCCGATGAATTCCGGAATGAGACCGAATTTGAGCAAGTCCTCGGGCTGCACTTCGTGCAGCAGCTCGCTCGGCCTGCGGATTTCCTTGCCGTCGAGTTCGCCGCCGAAGCCGATCTGCTTGCGGCCGGTGCGCTTGCGGATGATGTCTTCGAGGCCGACGAAGGCGCCGCCGCAGACAAACAGGATGTTGGTCGTATCGACCTGCAAAAACTCCTGCTGCGGATGCTTCCGGCCGCCCTTGGGCGGCACGCTCGCCATCGTGCCTTCGATAATTTTCAAAAGCGCCTGCTGCACGCCTTCACCCGATACGTCGCGTGTGATCGAGGGGTTTTCCGACTTGCGCGAAATTTTGTCGATCTCGTCGATATAGACGATGCCGCGCTGCGCTTTCTCCACGTCGTAGTCCGCCGCCTGGAGCAAATTGAGAATAATGTTCTCGACGTCCTCGCCGACGTAACCTGCCTCGGTCAAACTTGTTGCGTCGGCGATGGTAAATGGAACTTGGAGAAAACGCGCCAGCGTCTGCGCCAGCAGTGTTTTACCCGAACCGGTCGGTCCGAGCAGCAGGATGTTGCTCTTTTGCAGCTCGACGTCGCCCGTCACCATCTGGCTGTCTATTCGCTTGTAATGGTTGTGCACCGCGACGGCCAAAATCTTTTTCGCCCGTTCCTGGCCGATGACGTATTGGTCCAGCACGCGCTTGATCTCGGCCGGCTTGGGAACGGTAGAAGATGAGGCGAGCGCCTCCTCGTGATCGCACTCCTCGGCAATGATGTCGTTGCAGAGATCGATGCACTCGTCGCAGATATAGACCGTGGGCCCGGCGATCAGCTTGCGGACTTCGTCCTGACTCTTGCCGCAAAAAGAGCAAACTAAATTACCCGATCGCTCATCGCCGTGCTTTGGCATACCATCCTCGCTTTATTTCTTTTCCGGCCGGGTGGTGATGACTTCATCGACCAGGCCGTATTCCTGCGCCTGCTTGCC
>JBGPTS010000142.1:0-9988 GCA_041490745.1 Binatia bacterium
ACCGCCGTGCGGCGCGTCGATCAACCAGAGCGCGACGGCGGGAAAAAGAATTCCCGCGCTCGACTGCACGCCGCTGTAGTAGCCCGAAGCTTCGGCGCGGCGCAGTGAGGGGGCGATCAACGCGAGCAGCGTGTAGCCGCCGGTGTTGAGCGCCGCCCAGCCGATACCGCGGAGCGCGTTGGCCGCGAGCGCCGCCGCAGCCGCGGGAATGAAAAACAAAAGCAGGCTCGCGCCGAGAACGAGACAGCCGCACGTCAACACCGCCGCCTCGTTCCAGGTGTCGGCCAGGTGGCCGATCAGCGGGCGCAACAGCACGCTCGTCACGGCGAACGACGCGAGCACGAGCCCGACCATCAACGGCGAGCCGCCGAGATGCGTGACGTAGAGCGGGATCGTCGGCGTCAAGAGCGCGCCGTGGGCGTAGCCCAACAACTGGATCAGGCACAGCAGAGCGAACGTCTCGCTCCAGATCGAATCGGTCGAATCCGTCTTGGTTGTCGTCATCCGAGCCTCGTCGCGCCGCGAACGGCGAAACTCTTCTCACATACATGAGAAAACCGAAAAATACACGGACCGGAGAGCGGCGCGGCGGGATTTATTTTGTCCGGGCGGAAAGTTTCACTGGAAAAACCGGCCGCTCTTCTGCTACAAACGTGTTGAGATGATTCGGCCCGATTACCGAGAGAAGCTGGAGGGCCAGCACAACATCCTGGTCGCGTTGTGGTCGGTCTTTGCCGCCGCCGTCTTCCTGTATCTCTGGATCTCGGAGAACTTTCTGGCCGCGCGTCAGCTCAACGTCGACGGTGCTTTCGCGGCGGCGGCGCGGTTGTTTCTGTGGCTGCTCGCGTTCCTCGACCTGGCGACTCTGACGTGGTGGAAGAAGCGGTTTCTGACGCGCGCGGCGATCCTCGGCGGCGCCAAGAGGTACAAGCTGCTTCAGGCGCTGCAGGGACATCAGACGCCGGCCGAGGAGAGAACGGCGGCGATCGTTTCATCTTACGTTACGAGCAAGATCGTCGTCTTTGCGCTGGTCGAAGCGGTGGCGATTTACGGTTTTGCCATGACGCTCACCTCGCGATATTTCGTCGGACAATATATTTTAACCGCCGCCGCCGGCGTGCTGCTGCTGCTCGAATTTCCTTCGCGCCATTTTCTTGCGGAGCTCATCGGCGCGGCCGAGGCCGGAATTCAAGAGTAAAGGAGCGAACGACGATGAAAGCCGAAAATAAAAACCGGGCGAGACCCAAAGCCGAAGTCTTTTCCCTCAAGACGCCGTACCTCTCCAAAGGCCGCATCACGTCGCTGGTGGCGGAGACGGAGAATCTCTGGATTCACGCGAAGATCAACGCCGAGGGAGGAGAGAACGCGCTCCACGCGCATACCGACGAGGACCACGCCTTCATCGTGCTCGAAGGCGAAGTCACCTTCTTCGACGAAGAGGGAAACGGCGCGGTCCTCAAGCGCCACCAGGGGATCATGATCCCGCGCGGCGCTTACTACCGTTACCACAACACCGGCCCGGGAAATCTCATGGTCGTGCGCGTCGGCGCCGGCAAAAGATCCGGCGGCGAAGGCGGGCGCATCGATCCCCGGGGCCGTCCGCTCTACGGCGACTCCGTAGAGAATAAGCACGTCGAGCCGGTCGCCGTGCCGGGGAAATTCTTCGGCGAGTAACTCCCGACGGTTTCGAGTCTCGGGTTTCGCGTTTCAGGCGAATCGGAACTCGCACGCCGCGCGGCATGCCCTCCGCGTCATTTTTCGTGAAATCAACGAACTTGGAAGAAACATCGCGCGAAACGGGCCGGGGGGCGCTCTCGCCGTTTCGCCAGCGCGACTTTCGCATCTTCTGGAGCGGGCTGCTGCTCTCGACGATGGGGACGCAGTTCACGCAGGTCGCTATGGCGTGGCAGATCTACGAGCTGACCAACTCGCCGCTGCAGATCGGGCTGCTCGGTCTCGCGCGCGCGATTCCACAGGTCATCTTGCTGCTCGTCGGCGGATTGCTGGCGGACGCGGTCGACCGGCGCAAGCTCATGATGTGCACGCAGACGAGCCTCTTTTTCGTCTCCGCGGCGCTCGCGCTCGTTACCCACTTCGGCAAGGCCTCGCCCGGGATACTTTACGTCGCGACGATGCTGCTGGCGCTATTCACGTCGCTCGACACCCCGACCCGGCAGGCGATGGTGCCGAACCTCGTGCCGCGCGAGCTGCTGCCGAGGGCGCTGGCGCTCAATAGCTCGCAGCGCTACGTCGCCGTAATCGCCGGGCCCTCGATTGCCGGCATCGTGCTTGCAGCCTTCGGTCCCGAAGCGTGTTACGCCGTCGACGCCTGTTCCTGGCTCGTGATGGTTTTGTCGCTTTCGTTCATCCGGACAAAATTTCAGGAAGGGGGAGGCTGGCGTGCGGTCTCGCTTCATTCGCTGCGCGAAGGATTGAGCTTCGTCTACGGTCACGCAGTGATCTTTCCGCTGATGGTGATGGATTTCGGCGCCCTGTTTTTCGGCTCGGTGAAGGCGCTCTTGCCGATCTACGCGCGCGATATTCTTGCCGTCGGGCCGCGCGGCCTCGGTTTTCTTTACGCGGCGGGCGCGGTCGGCTCGTTGTCGGCCGCCGTCGGATTCAGCTTGTTCGGCGGCGTGCGCCGCGCCGGCTTGTGGATCTTTACCGGCGTGGCGGTGTTCGGCGTCTAGACGGTGCTCTTCGCCGGCTCGCATCTATTCTGGTTGTCGATTCTTCTGCTCGCGGGCGCCGGCGCCGGCGACACGATCAGCGCGATTCTTCGCAACACGATCAATCAACTGAGCACTCCGGACGAGCTGCGCGGCCGAATGGTTTCGATCAACAGTATTTTTACCAACAGCGGGCCGCAGCTCGGGCAGTTCGAATCCGGCGTGGTGGCCGCGTGGCTCGGAGCCGAGATGTCGGCGCTGACCGGAGGGCTTGCGACCCTGGTGATCCTCGCGGCGGTGGCGGCGGCGTTTCCCACCATCCGCCGCTTCCACATCGTCAAGGATCTTCCACTCAAAGCCGCGGCGGCCGCGCCCGGCGGTTCGACGGGCTGAGCCATAATCTAAAAAACGTCGTCGTCACTTCCCGAAAAATTGCTCCAACCCGCGGCGGATCTCATCCTGCGTGCTGCGTTTTTTCTTTGGCGCCGGGGAATCGGAGGACGTATCGTCCGGTGGCGGGCTCTGCGCCCCTTGTTTACGGGATTTCTTTCCGCCCAAACTTCCCAAGCCGCGCTCCATGAAGCCCTTCTGCATCGCGCGCGCCACGTAATTCATATCGGGTTTCGGCTTCGCGCCCGGGAGCTTGCCGGAAAGCGTGAAGGGCATCTCGATTTGTCCTTGGTCGTTGGCGAAACCCTTCGCCTCCTTGGCTTTGCCGATGATGTCCCGCGAAAGCTGTTGCGAAAATAACAACACGGCCTTGAAATCGACTTTGCGGTCGAATGCGAACCAGCCCTTGCCGCGGGTCTCGAATTCAGCCGCGGAGACCAGGAGATCGTCGGTTCGCGCCCGTCCGTCGGCGATGATCGCCGTTCCCTTCATCTGTTGGAATTCCGTATCCTTCGCGCTGAAGATCGCCGGATATTTTTTTCTGATATCGGCCGGAACGCTATTGACGCCGCCGGGAATATTCGACATCACGCCGTCCGCCAGGTTCAAGTCGAGCAGCGCGCCGTTCGTGACCTCGGCCTTGCCCTCTCCCTTGAGGCTTTTCTGAATGGTGTCCCAGTCTTTGCCGGCGCCGGTGACGTCGAGGTCCATGTCGATCTGTCCACGAACGTTCTGCTTCGCGGAAGGAGCAAATGCGTGGGAAATCTGCGTCACGTCCATTCCTTTGATGTTGGTCGTGGCGGTGAATTGCGGCGTCGCCTCGCGCATGTCGTAACGGCCCTTGGCTTTGAGCGAGCCGCCGAAGGCGCCGAGACTCAGGCTTTCGATCGTCGCCACGCGATCCACAAGCGAGGTGGAAGTTTGCAGGTCCTTGTAGTCTGCTTCCACGACCGTCCCGGCGGCCGAGGTGAAACGGCCGCGCGCGGTGGCCGCGCCGTCTTTGACCAGCACGCTGCCTTCGCCCTTCAAGTCTTTCAGCACTTCCGGTTTTTTTCTCCCGGCCGCCGGGGCTTTGAGATCGGCCAGATTCAGCTCCGGCGAGGAGAGGCGATAGCTCAAATTCAGCGGCGCGAAGCTCGCTATCTTTGCGGCCAGGCGAACTTGCGACTTTCCGACGCGAAAGCCGGTCTCCGGCAGCTCGGCGTTTTTTCCGGTGAAGGTTATCTTGGCGTTCACATCGTTGATCGGCCGCGCCAGTTGCGGAACCTGCGCGCTGACGCCGTCGAGAGTGAGCGTGCCTTTGATGTCCGGCAGCGTTTCTTTTCCGAGCGTGCCGGAGACGCGGCTCCTGGCGCCCACGTTGCCCGCCAGAGTGAGACCTTTGGGAATTCGCCGGCTGAGTCCGGGGAGGGTTTTCTCCAGACTGTTCAGCGCGATCGAATCGAGCTCCAGCTCGCCGTCGATCGGCAGGTTGCTCATGTCGGCTTTCGGTCCCAACGGTCCCACGCGGCCTTTCACTTTTAGATTTTGTTTGGCGGCGCCGAAGACCGCCGCTTCCAGCTCGAACTCGACCGGGCGCTCGTAGTTGATATCTTTGATCTTGAAGTCGAGGCGGGTCGCGCGGAAATCGATGCCGCGCTCGCCGTCCACGTAGTGAATTTCCCCGTCGTCCACGTCCACCAGCGAGACGGCGAGCGGCGGCGCGGCGCGCTCCGCGCCCGACTCCTTTTTATCCTTTTTTTCTTTTTCCCTGTCCTTTTTTTCCTTGTCTCCGCCCATGGTGGAAAAGTTGAAGCGGCCGCTTTGATCCCGAATGATGTTGATCGCCGGGCGGTGCAGGACCATATTACTCACCTGAAACTCCCGGCGGAGCAGGGGAAGAAGCTGCACGTTGATCTGCAAGTCCTCGGCGCGCACGAACGCCTCTTTGGAAAACGCCGGATCGTCGGCGAGGGAAAACTCTTTCAGGCGCACTCCGATGCCTCCCCACAGCGTCACGCCGATGTCGGCGACGGCAACGCTTCGTCCGAGCGCCTCCTGGGCCTTGGCAAGGAGGTAATCTTTGTTGCGATTGATCAGGCCGTTTAAATTGATTAGGGCGAACGCCGCGACCGCGATGAACAGCAGCACCACCGCGCCCGCGATCATGATCCATTTGCGCATAGCGTCTCCTTCAATGTCGTTGGGTCCGATTATCGCGCGTAATGCGCTCGGTTTCCAGGTTCAACGATGACTTTGTTGCTTGCCAGGCTTGGCGGCTTCGCATAAGATCGATTTTCTGGATGGGGGAGGAGAAAACCATGTGGTACTTGATTCACCGCAAACCCGTACGGCCGCGCGCAGAGTGGACGGTCGGCCTCGACCAGCATTTGGCCTGGATGAAGCAGCAGCACGAAGCCGGGCGAATTCTTTTTTCCGGCCCGACGGCCGACCGCAAGCTCGGCATCTACGTGATCCGCGCCGGCTCGAAAGCCGAGGCCGAAGGGATCGCGGCGAGCGACCCTTACACGAAAGCCGGCTTTTGCGCCTTCGATCTTTTCGAGTGGGAGGTCCATCAGGTGCTCGGCGCGGGTCCGTTCCGCGCGGCCGAATTGCGCGGCGACGGCGACAAGCGCGACAGCGCCCCGCGGAAAGATGACGGGGAAACGTGGCGACTGAAATAGCCGAAGCGCGCAGGTTTTTATCGCAGCATCACCGCGGCGTGCTCGCCACGCGGCGGCGCGGCGGCGAACTCCAGATGTCTCCGGTATCGCCGTGCGTGGACGACGAGGGGCGCGTCATGATCACCAGCCGCGAGACGGCCTACAAAATAAAAAACCTCCGCCGCGACGATCGCGCCTCGCTCTGCGTTTTCACCGACGCCTTCCACGGTTCCGTCTGGATTCAGATCGACGGTAAAGCCGAAATCCTCTCGCTGCCGCAGGCGATGGAGCCGCTGATCGAGTGGCACCGCCGTGTCAAAGGGGAGCATCCGGACTGGACCGAGTACCGCCGGACGATGGAGACACAGCGCCGTGTGTTGCTGCGCATCGTCATCGAAAGGGTAGGGCCGGAGAATAAGGGATGAAGGATGAAGGCGGAAGGATGAAAGCGGAAACCGTGAAACAGGAGTGAACTCGGAACTTACTTTAGCGCCTCGTCGGCCAGGGAAAAATCAAAAATCTTGTTCGCCGCAATCGATTCCTTGATTCTCAACGCCTCCAACCCCGTATCCAGGATTTCCTTTTCCGCCTCTTGGCTCAAGCGACCGGTCAACGATAGCGTCTGCATGTCGTCTTCGTACATCCTGCGCGCCAGTTGCGGCTCTTTGATGGCGAGCTTTTTCTGGATGTAGGGAAGCATGATCTCCGGATTGTCCCGGTAGAATTTCAACGCCCGGTTCCAGGCGCTGAGAAAGCGCACGATCTTCGCCCGCCTCTGTTTGATGTTCGCGTCGGTCGTGACCACGCCGGTCTGGAGATAGCGCATGTGGTCTCTGCCCCGCGCGAGAACGCGATAGCCCTGGTCCAGGGCGAGATACGTCGAAGGCGGCGTCATCATCGCGCCGGCCACCTTGCCGGTGAATAACGATTGAAGCCGGAACGTGGTGTCCATGCTGAGCAGGGTCACGTCTTTTTGCGCGTCGAGACCTTTGGCCTGAAGGAAGCGGCGTGTGATCACCGCGGCCGTGCCTTCCAGCGATCCTACCGCGATCGCTTTGCCCTTGAGGTCCGCTCCAACGGCAACCGACGGCGCGACAATGAGCTCATGCGCCGGCCGGTCGTGCGTGACCGAAATGATTTTGACGGGCAGGCCGCGCAGCGCCGCGGCAAAACCGCTGCCGGCGTGACAGGTGACGTCGATCTCGCCCGACATCAGGCTGCTCACGCCGATGATGCCGCGCACCACGAGGACCTGCAAATCCAAACCCTGCTCGGCGAAGAAGCCTTTTTCTTGGCCGAAATAGAGGTGCATGTAGCTGAGAGTGGGTCCGGGAATGCTGATGTAGAAACGTTCGGCGGCGAACGCGTTGCCGACTAAGAAAAAGAAGAGCGGGAGAAAAAACGCGATTAAGGCTTGCCGGGCGAACCGCATGTCCAGTCCTTCAAAAGCCTGGGGGGATTCACGGGCGGCTGGACCATAACACGAAAGCGCAATGCTGCAAAGAGCGAGGGTCTGGATCTCTGTATCGATAATATAGCTTTACAATTTGCAAATCGCGCAGTAAATTTGTACTCGTCGGCGCCGCACCGGTTGCACCGACGCGAGGTGACCCATGAGACGAGTCAAAGACATACTCGACGTCAAAGGGCGCGCTGTCTGGTCCATCGACCCCGGCGCTTCGGTATATGACGCGATGAAGCTCATGGCCGACAAGGGAGTCGGCGCGCTCGTGGCGATGGAAGCCGGCAGGGTCGCCGGCGTTATCTCCGAGCGGGACTACGCGCGCAAAGTGATTCTCGAAGGGCGCTCGTCGCGGACAACGCAGGTGCGGGAAATTATGACTTCCCACGTGTTGTATGCGGAGCCCGAGCAAAACATCGAAGAGTGCATGGCCCTCATGACCGACAAGCACATCCGGCACCTGCCGGTTATGGATCAAGACCGGATCGTCGGCGTCATTTCCATCGGCGATCTCGTCAAGTCGATCATCACCGAGCAGAAGTTTATGATCGAGCAACTCGAACGGTATATCCGCGGGTAGCCCTTTCCTCGCTAGAGGATTTCAAGCCTTGCATCGTAGTCGATGCGCGCCGGTTGCCGCCTCAGGCGGCAAAATATTTTTTTGATCGGCGCAAAATCCTCTTGACATCTTTCGAAAGATGGCATAAGAATCTTAGGTCAAAACCGTGAATCGCTTAAAAGGCTAAGGTGTGATCGACAAAACAGATATAAAAATTCTTTCTATTCTGCAGAGCCATGGGAGGTCCCATCTCGCGGATATCGCCAAGGAGGTCGATCTCTCTTCGCCCGCGGTGATGGAGCGGGTAAAGAAGCTCGAATCTAGCGGCATCATCAAGGGCTATCAAGCCGTGCTCGATCCGAAAAAAGTAGGGAAGGACGTGACCGCATTCGTCGGCGTTTCGGTCGCGCACCAGAAGTACATCGACGGCTTCGCTTTGTTCATGGGGCGGCAACGCGACGTGCTCGAATGCCACCATGTGACCGGCGAGGAGAGTTTCATTTTGAAAGTAAAGACGGCCAACACCGACTCGCTGGAAAAACTTCTCGGCGATATCCGCTCGCTCGAAGGAGTGACGGGAACTGTGACGAAAGTCGTTCTTTCCAGCGTCAAGGAAAGCCAGAAGCTGGAATTCGACAACGGGCTGGCGCCGAACGCAAAAAAGCGCGGCGAAACGGGCCATCGAAGGACCTGAGCATGAAGCACACCGGCTACCCGAAAAAGCAGGGGCTGTACGATCCGCGCTTCGAGCACGACGCCTGCGGTGTCGGCTTCGTCGTCAACATCAAAGGCGAAAGGTCGCATCAGATCGTCGAGCAGGCGATCACGGTGCTGGAAAACCTCGACCACCGCGGCGCGTGCGGCTGCGAAGAGAACACCGGCGACGGCGCGGGCATCCTCTTGCAAGTGCCGCACGCCTTTTTCGCGCACGCGTGCGGCGGACTCGGCTTCGAGTTGCCCGAGCCGGGCGAGTACGGCGTCGGCATGATTTTTTTGCCCGACGAGCGCAAGCTGCGCCAGCGTTGCGAGAAGACGCTGGAAAAAATCATCATCGGCGAGGGGCAGACCGTTCTCGGCTGGCGCAAGGTGCCGACCGACAATATGTATCTCGGCGACACGGCGAAGTCCTGCGAGCCGTTCATTCGCCAGGTCTTTATCGGCCGGGGCAAGGACATCAAGGACGACCTGGCGTTCGAGCGCAAGCTCTACGTCATCCGACGGCGCGCGGAAAACGCGCTGCGCTACGGCAAGGACGCCGTCGGCGAATATTTTTACGTCCCCAGCATGTCGTCGAAGACGATCGTCTACAAAGGCATGCTGACGGCGCGGCAGATCGCCACTTTTTATCCCGATCTTACCGATCCGCTGATCGAAGCCGCCATCGCGGTCGTCCACTCGCGTTTCAGCACGAACACGTTTCCGAGCTGGGGCCGCGCCCATCCGTACCGCTATCTCATCCACAACGGCGAGATCAATACGCTCCGCGGCAACGAGAACTGGATGCACGCGCGCCAGGCAATGCTCGCGTCCGAGCTTTTCGGCCCCGACGTGCCGAAGCTCTTTCCGATCATTCAGGAAGACGGCAGCGACTCGGCGAAGTTCGACAACTGTCTCGAATTTCTCGCGCTCTCCGGCCGCTCGCTGCCGCACGCGATGATGATGATGATTCCCGAGCCGTGGGAAAATCACGAGAGCATGGACGGAGAGAAGCGCGCGTTCTACGAATATCACAGCGCGCTGATGGAGCCGTGGGACGGCCCGGCGTCGATCGCGTTCACCGACGGCACGGTGGTGGGGGCGGTGCTCGACCGCAACGGTCTTCGCCCGTCGCGCTACTACGTGACCAAGGACGATCTCGTCATCATGGCGTCGGAAGTCGGCGTCCTCGACGTGCCGCCGGAGCGCGTGCTGGAAAAACGCCGCTTGCAGCCGGGACGCATGTTCCTGGTCGATACGGCCGAGGGCCGCATTATCAGCGACGAGGAGATCAAGCAGGGGATGGCGGCGGGCCGGCCGTACCGGCAGTGGCTTGCGGAAAATTCGCTTCACTTCGATCAGGTTGAGGGCGCGGCCGAGACCAAGCCGCCGCACCATCATCAGGCCACGTTGCAACGCCTGCAGGCGTTCGGCTACAGCTTTGAAGATTTGCGGATCAACATCGGCCCGATGGCGCAGAACGGCATCCAGCCGGTCGGCTCGATGGGCACCGACACGCCGCTGGCCGTGCTGTCCGACAAGCCGCAGCTTCTCTACAATTATTTCAAGC
>JBGPTS010000143.1:0-9968 GCA_041490745.1 Binatia bacterium
CGGGCGTGGCGCGGCTTCCCGGCCGCGCGTCCATGCGGCCGCCGGGAACGGTGACTTCCGATGCTCGTTGCATCGCGCTATTTTGCGCTCGCTTTCTCCGCGAAGCGATTGTCGATGGCCGAGCGGATGTCCGGCACCGCTTTCAGTTTCCCATCCTCGACCGAGACCTTCGACAGCTCCTCGGTGTCTTTGATCTCCGCGTCGCCGATCACGAGCCGGTCGTACTTGGTGAGATAAATCTCGCGCTTGGCGTCGTCGGCTGAAATCGTGATCCCTCTCATCTTCTTCATCGACTCGCTCATGATGCGCGCCACGTCATCTGGATTCTCCCGAATGTATTTGAGCGATTGGTTCCAGGCGTTGACGACTTTTTGCACCACGTCGGGCGATTTATCGATCATGCGCGTCGGAGTGATCAAGAAAAACGGGTAGAGCGAATTGATCGGCTTCGCCATGTCGTCGGGGCCGAGTATCACTCTGCCGATTCCTTTAGCGACCATGCGCGCCGGCGACGGCTCCCACGTGACCGCGCCTTCGACCGAGCTCGATTCCATCGCCGCGGGGATGAGCGGATTGTCCATGTTCTTGATGTTGAAATCTTTCACCGTCAGGCCCTGCGTCTTCAGATAGCGCGCCCACACCGCGTACGTGCCGGTGCCGAGCTGGACGGCCACGGCTTTGCCCTTGAGATCGGCCATCGTCTTGCTTTTTTCATCCTTCTTGGGCACGACGACGCTGCCAGTAAAACCGTAGCCGTTGAGCGCAATCGCCTTGATCGGCAGTTTCTTCGCCGCGATCGTCTCGACACGCGACGGCGAGGCGACGCCGAAGTCGGTCGAGCCGCCGACCATCGCCTCCAACACCTGGGTCGCCGTGCCTTCGCTGGCGTGCTTCACGTCGAGCCCTTGAGCCGCGAGGTAGCCTTTCTCGATCGCGACGACCGCGATGGTCGCGTACATGTTCTCGGAATAGGTGATGTGAACGGGCGATTTCTGCTGCGCACGCGCGGACGGCGGCATCAGAACAACGGCGCATGCCAGCGCCCAAACACACAGTGCGGCTCGCGCGAAATCATCTCGCCTCATGGTTCCTCCTATTTGGTCTTCTGAGCCGGCTGCAACGACTTCTCGGCTTTTTCCACGAAACTGTTATCGACGTATTGCTTAAGATCGGGAAGCTTCTTCAGTTTCTTTTGTTCAAATTGGACCTTGGCGCTCTCCATCGTGTCTTCGATGTCGGCGTCACTAACGCGCGCGCGGTTGTAGTTGGTGCCGTCGAGCAACGTTTTCACGGTTTCTTTCGAGAGCTTGGTGCCTTCGCGCGCGAAGAACGCCTGCATGAGATCCGCGACTTCAGCTTTGTTCGTGTCGATGTAGCGCAGCGTCTTGACCCAGGCGGTGACGAACTTCTGCACGACCTCGGGTTTTTTCTTGAGCGTCTCTTCCGTCGTCATGACGAAGAACGGATAGGTGACCTTCAGCGGCTCGGCGATTTCCTTCGGCGTGAGAATCGGCCGCCCCAATCCTTTTTCGAAGATGAGCGTCGCGTAGGGATCCCAAGCGATCGCGCCGTCGATGCCGCCCGAGCCAAAAGCGGCCGGAATTTGTTCGGTGTCGACGTTCTTGATGGTGAAATCGCTCTCGGCGATTCCCTTGCTGCGAAGGTAGCGGAGCCAGACCGTGTGCGTGCCGGAGCCGACCTGCACCGCGAGCGTCTTGCCTTTGAGATCTTCGAGCCGCTTCGTCGCCGTGTCTTTGGAGGGTACGATGACGTAGCCGGCGAAGCCCCAGGTGCTGAGCGCGATGACGCGGATCGGCAGGTCCTGCGCCAGCGCCTGGATCGGCCGGACGTTGGCGCCGACGGCGAAATCGGTCGAGCCGCCGATCAACGCCTGAAGCGCGATTTGGCCCGACGATTCCGGCGCCGCGTTGACGATCAGCCCTTCGGCGTCGAAAAAGCCCTTCTCGACCGCGATCACAGACGTGGTCGCGTAGATGCTGCCGGAGTAATTGAGACGAACCAGCGGCTTCTTTGATTGTGCGTGTGCGGGGAAGGGACTCCGAATCGCAAGCGCCAGAATGACAAATGCGGCGAACGCCAATCTCGATCTCATCGCTTGAGTCCCTCCGAGTGACCGTGTGAAAAGTTTTCCGTCGTGACTCTCCGCATGCGTATCTATCGCAGAACCTCGCGGTTTACAAGATTCTTAGGCGCGCCGCCGCGGAGTACGCGGATCACTTCGGCGCAGGCTTTGCGGCGCACTTCGCGCTGCGCCCTTTCGGTGTACCAGGCCGAGTGCGGCGTGACGATCAGATTGTCGAGGGCGTGCAGCGGGCTTGTCGTCGGCCACGGCTCTTCTTCCATCACGTCGAGCGCCGCGCCGGCGATCCGCCCGGCGAGCAATGCCCGATAAAGAGCGGCTTCGTCGATCAGCCCGCCGCGGGCCGTGTTGACGATATACGCCGTCGGCTTCATCCGTCCGAGAGTCTCAGTATTTATAAGGCGGCGCGTCGCGGCGTTGAGCGGCAGATGGAGCGAGAGAAAATCGGTCGTCTGCAGCAGAAGATCGAGCGCAAGCGGCTTCACTCGCCGCCGGCGCATCTCGTCCTTCTTGACGAACGGATCGTGCGCCGAGACCTGGAAGCCAATTGCGCGCGCCATCAGCGCAAGGCGCCGCGCGATGCGGCCGAAGCCCAAAAGCCCGATCGTGAGATCGCGCGCCGATTCCATCGGCATCAGCGGTCGCACCTCCCACTTGCCGGCGCGCGTTAGGCTTTGAGCGCGTGGAAGATTGCGCGCCCAGGCGAGAATCAATGCGAGCGCGTGCGTGGCGACCTCTTTGACACAGTAGTCGGGAACGTTGGCGACGAAGATGCCGCGCCGCGTCGCCGCGTCGAGATCGATCGTATCGACGCCGATGCCGTAGCGAACGATGGCGCGGAGCCGGGAAAGGCTCTCAATCAGGGACGCGCGCAGCTCCGGCGCGCCGCCGCAGAGAATCGCGTCGGCATCGAGACAGAGCTCGCGCGTTTCTTTTTCTTCCTTGCCGGCGCCTTCCAACAATTTTACGCCGAGCGGACCGAGCAGCGTCTCTTCGATTTTCAAATCGCCGAAGCGCGCGCCCAATACCGCCACCGTTCGTTTCGCTCGCCGCGTCATGATCGTCCTATATTATGGAAGGAGAAGATTTGCCACCGTGAAGTTGCCAGACGCGCTTCTCTGTGACATAAAAAATCTGTGCCTGTCTCGTGGTTGCAACTTTCCTTCAAGGCGCCGGCGCCGGCGCTCGACGCGATCGCCAATTTTCTCATCGAGAGAGGCTCCCCCGGAGTCGTTCTGGCGCGCAACGAAGTGCGGGCGTTTTTTGTCCGCTCGCCGCGAACCGCCGCGCTCAAGCGCGAGATTCATCGGTTTCTCCGCGACCTTCGAAAAATTTATCCCGGCTTCGGCGGCCATCCGCTCCACTGGACGCTCCTCAAGGAGAAAAATTGGGCCAGCTCGTGGCGGCGGTTTTTTTCGCCGCACAAAGTGGGTCGCTTGTTGTGGATCACGCCGCCGTGGGTGGCTCCGCCCGAGAGCCGGCGCAGGCACGTCATCACGATCGAGCCGGGCATGGCCTTCGGCACCGGCACGCACGCGACCACGCGCGGCTGCCTGGAATTCGTCGAGCAGTTAGCGACGGGGTTCAACGGCGGCGAGTTGACGGCTCTCGACGTAGGCACGGGATCTGGCATCCTCGCCATCGCGCTAGCCAAGCTCGGCGCGGCGAGCGTCGTCGCACTCGACAACGATCCGACGGCGCTCAAAGTCGCCCGCGGCAACGTGCGCGTCAACCGCGTCGAGAGAAAAATCCGGCTGGCGAGCTGCCCGGTCGAGAATCTTCAGGAATCGTTCGACCTCGTCGTCGCCAATTTGACCGCCGAGACGATCCTCGATCTCGCGGCGCCGCTCGCCGAGCGGGTGGCCGCCGGCGGTCATCTCGTGCTCTCCGGCATTTTGCGGCACAAGGCCGGCCAAGTAGCGCGCCGTTTCGCTCCCGTTCCGTTCCGCTTGGCGCGCCGGAATCGAAGCAAAGAATGGGTCACGCTGCTCCTCCAGAAGGGGAGCTGACGATGGCGCGCTTTTTTATCTCTCGGGAAAATATTCGCGGCGACAACGCAACCGTCGCGGGCGTGGAGCTCGAACACATGAGAAAAGTTCTGCGCTTGGCGCCGGGCGACCGCGTGACTTTGTTCGACGACGGCGGATGGGAGCATCAAGGAACCCTTAGCAGGTACATCGATCGCGCCGGCGAAATTGCGATTTTGAAATCCTATCGGCCGGAGCGCGAATCGCCCCTCAGAATCACGCTGGCGCAGGCGCTGGGCAAAGGGGAGAAGCTCGATTGGGTGGTGGAGAAGGCGACGGAGCTGGGAGTATCGGCGATCGTGCCGTTTTTTTGCGAACGCACGGTGCCCAAGTTGGACCGCGCGGCGTCGGCGAAGCGGGGCGAGCGCTGGAGGCGCATCGCGCTCAGCGCCACGAAACAGTCGGGGCGCACACGGGCGCCGGAAATTCTCGACCTGATCGAATTCGCCGAGCTCGCGCGCCGGCCGTGGGACTGCGAGCGCAAAATCATTTTTTGGGAAGGCGAATCGGCGCGCGGACTCAATGACGTGCGCGAGGAATCGCCGCGCGTGGATTCGTTGCTCATCGCCATCGGGCCGGAAGGCGGCTTTACGCCTGATGAAATTGCGCTGGCGGCGCGCGCCGGTTTTCAGTCCGCGCGTCTGGGAAAAAGAATTTTGCGCACCGAGACCGCCGCGGTGGCGGCGATCGCCGCGGCGCAGACGCTCTGGGGCGATCTCGGATAAATTGCCGCTTGCGCTCTCCCCTTAGATTGACTTAGAATTTAAACTTCTAAAGTTTACCGATGGAAACCGAAGCGGCGAAGGGGGCCGCGCTGGAGACGCTGGTCGAGTTGGAGTTCGATCGGCTCTATGCGCGGCTGGAAAAAAAAGAGCAGGACGAGGCCGCGCGCTGGGGCGGCTTTTTCCGGCGCTGCTCCGCGTTGCTGGTCGATATTTTCGTTTTATGCCTGTTCTCGTTGCCGCTTTTTTATCTCTCGCGCGTCGCCTTTCTCGTCGGGCTCGCGGCGCACCGGCGTTCGATTGCCTGGGAATGGCAAACGGCGGAGGATTTGTTGCCGGTTGTCGGCATCGCGTGGCTCTTCCTCGTTTGCGCCTATTTTGTCTTGCTTCATGGAATGGACGGGAGAACCGTTGGCAAATGGTTATTCGGCTTGCGCGTGGTGAACACGCACGGCGAGCCCATCACGTACACCCAAGCGTCGATCCGCTGGATCGCCGCCGTGCTGACCGTGCCGCTGGTTCTGGGATTTCTCCGCATTCTCTGGCATCGGGAAAAACGCGGATGGCACGACTCGCTGGCGCGCACGTGGGTGATAAAGGAGTGACCCTTCGAGTTCCTCAGGGTCATGGTGAGCCGAGTCGAACCATGAGGGGTGGTTATGGGTAAGTTAAAGATCGGGGTCATTATGGACCCGATCGAGAAAATCAACATCGACAAGGACACGACGTTCGTGATGATGCTCGAGGCGGAGCGTAAAGGCCATGAGCTGTATTATATGGAGATCGACGACTTGTCGATCCGCGGCGGCGCGCCGGAGGGGCGGTTGCGGCGCGTCAGCGTCGCGCGGGCGACGCCGCACTATCGCTTCGGCGCGGAATCGAGCGGACGGCTCGACGATTTCGACGCGATCCTCATGCGCAAAGACCCGCCGTTCGACCTGAAATTTTTCTACGCGACGCATCTGTTGAGCCTCGTCGATCCGAAACGGTGCGTCGTCATCAACGATGCGCGCGGTCTCAGAGAAGCGACGGAGAAACTTTACGCGCTCAACTTTCCCGAGATCATTCCGCCTTCGCTCGTGACGAGCGACATCAAGCAGCTCAAAGCATTTATGGAAGAACAGGGCGGCGAGATGATCGTCAAACCGCTGGAAGGCGCGGGCGGGCGCAGCGTGTTTTATCTCAACAGCAAGGACAAGAACGTCGGCGCGATCCTGGAACTCATGACCGCCGAGAGCCGGACGCCGATCATGGCGCAGCGCTATCTGTCGGAAATCCGCCAGGGAGACAAACGCGTGCTCGTGCTCGACGGCGAGCCGATCGGCGCGCTGCTGCGCGTGCCCCAGGAAAATGAAAACCGCGCCAACCTCCACGTCGGCGGATTGTCGGCGCCGGCGAAGATCACGCCGCGAGACCGCGATATTTGCCGCGCGCTCGCGCCGTCGTTCAAAAAACTGGGGCTTTATTTTGTCGGCTTGGACGTCATCGGCGGCTTTCTCACCGAGATTAACGTGACGAGCCCCACCTGTGTGCAGGAGATCGATGCCTTCGACGGAGTGAAGCTCGAAACCGCGATTGTCGATTCGATTGAAAAAAAGGCTGCGGCTTTGGGCAGAAATTAGCCGCGCAACCTTGACTCGCCGAAGTATTTAGGCAATATTTTCAAGCTCCGGCCAGGTAGCTCAGTCGGTAGAGCAGAGGACTGAAAATCCTCGTGTCGGCGGTTCAATTCCGTCCCTGGCCACCACTTTCAATCCACGCCTCATCCTGACCAGGAAAACGTTCCGGTTTTTTTCAGTTGCATTGGACTGCGCCTCTCCGGCCGAAGGGGCGCAGTCCAGCTCTTTCGAGTCTTAAGCGTGGTCGACAACTTTAGTCGAGAATGTGTGGTGCTTGAGGCCGACAGATCGCTCACGGGAGAGAAGGTCTCTGGGTGCCTCGATCGCGCGGCTCGGTTGCGTGGTTATCCGCGGAGCATTCGAGTGGACAACGGCACGGAATTTTATTCTAGGGCGATGGATCAGCGGGCTTACCGGCACGGCGTCCAGTTGGAATTTATTCGGCCGGGTAAGCCGACGAAGAATGGCCACATAGAGAGTTTTCACGGACGGCTTAGAGACGAGTGCCTGAACGTGCAACTGTTTTACAGCGTCCAGGATGCTCACCTGGCCGGACATGCCATGATTTCCCACTGCTGGGAATTCCGCTTCTATATTCCCATGGTTGGGGAAGTGGGCGGGAGAATCCCGTCCTAAAGAAGTTCTCTTCATAAGATTTCCTGTAAATTTTAGCAGGCTACGCTTCAGGGCCAACCGGCATGGTTGTTGCTGCTCCTCTCCGCGAAGTTGGGACAGAGGCAGTGCGGTTTATCTTCTGCGCGAATTCCCCTGAATTAAGGTGGACTTGGTCCCATGGTCCAGATCCCCCTCAGAGAAGCCAGAGTTGTATCCATTCGGCGCCATCGGTCCGTTCCTTGGTATGGAAAAAATGAGTTCTTCAGCAACCTGTTAGAGGCTTAATAAACTTCAGGAGCTAAGAAATGAGGTACGGGGAGACAGGGTATAATTTAGAAATTGATTTATCCCGAGGAAGCATTGACAGGGTAGAAACCGACCCGAGCCTAATGGAACTTTATCTTGGGGGACAGGGGACTGCCGCCAAGTTACTATGGGATAGGGTCCCTCCTGAAGCTGAACCCTTTTCTCCGGAGAATCTACTCATATTCAGCAGCGGTCTTTTCAACGGCACGCCTGTTCCCGGAGCCACACGCACCGCCGTGAATACCTTCTCCCCCCAGACTTCACTCATGGCACATTCGTTAATGGGATCCTATTTCGGGGTGGAAATGAAACACGCCGGTTATGACAAAATAGTCATTCGCGGCAAAAGCCCCGACCTGGTCTACCTGTGGATCAACAATCGCAAAGTGGAAATACGGGATGCCACCCATCTCCGAGGGAAAGGCACTCAGGAAACCGCAGCGCTAATTAAAGAAGAGTTGCATGATAACAAAGTTCAGGTGGCCGCCATCGGGCCGGCCGGTGAAAATAGGGTCTATATGGCCTCCATCGATCACAGTCACGCCAGCGCGGCTCGAGGGCCGGGCCCGGTCATGGGAGACAAAGGGTTAAAGGCAATCGCTCTTCGCGGAACAACGGACATCCATACCGCCCGGCCGGCTGAGCTCTTTGAGACATGCCTCCGCCTGAGCAAGGAACTTTTTGAGAACCCGAATGTCGGAGATTGGATGGCGGTCGATGAGGATGACAGTTTCCACCACGATAATTTCTCCTGGGGCAATGCGCGTGTGCGGCAAAAAGTTTGGAGCAAGGAACTCCAGGAGAGGTGGACGAAGTTAAAGTATGATCACATGGACCGGCAAACGGGTTGCTATAATTGTCCGAAGAAATGCCACAATGTGATTTCCTGGCCGGGACGGAAAAGGTTCTCCTATAAGTGCTACGGCAAAGACACCTACCATATGGCGGCCTTTCAGGAACTGGACTTCAGTTACGACATACTCGGCGTCGCTCAGGAGTTAGGACTGGACTCATACTCAACGCCGCAAGTGATCGCCTTTGCCCTTGAGCTTCTGGAAGCCGGCATTTTGACCGATCAGGATTTTCCGGGAATGCCGTCTGACGTCAGGAAGAGGTATTTCTACCTCCTTGATAAAATTACACGGCGGGAGGGGATTGGAGATGTTTTAGCCAACGGTGTCTATTGGGCGGCCCGCCAGATCGGTAAAGGGGCGGAAAAATACGACCACAACACCACGAAAAAATTCGAGCAGCTGCCCATCAAGCTGGGAAAGGTGAATCCTCCCTACTTCCTCATGATCGCCACGGGCGAGAAAATGTCTATCACCCAGATCGAGGGATCCTTTCCCCAGGATCCTCTTCCTACCATGGAGCAGCGAGAAAAATTTGTAAAAGACTGGGTCGCAGTCCCTCATGAAAAGTTTAAAGAATGGTTTTTGAGGTGGGAAAAACGCAATGAAATCTCTAACGAAGCATCTTGCGCAATCACGGATTGGAACGAGGCGATGCATTACATCGATGACAGCCTCGGACTCTGCGGATTTGTGTCATCGTTCAGAGGCCAATTCGGCGGGAAGACCGGCTATCACGTATGGAATATTCCCCAGCTGATCTCGCTTTCGACCGGCTTGGAGTTTGACAAGGACAAACTGTGGAAAACCTTTCAAAGGATCCGGACTCTGGTCAGAGCCGTGAATGTAAGAAGGGGGTTGAGGAGAAGAGATGAGAGGCCCCCCGAGGACCACTGGGCGGTAAGGGACGAGAAGTCTGAACAAGGGTTGCTTGATGACTACTATGAATTCAAGGGTTGGAATAGAGACGGTATTCCAACCAAGGAGACGTTGGACAAACTGGGTTTGAACTATGTGAGCGAAGACTTCATCAAGCGGGGAGTCCTGCAAGGGAACGGAGGTACTCCCTCCAAAGATACGCGGACGGCAGGAGTGAAGAAATAGAGCGCAGGGGGGTAGTAACAGTGCAGGGCGGTTTAAAAAAGAAAATAGTAAAAGAGATAAGGGTTGATGTGGATAAATGCACAGGTTGCCGGTCATGCGAGATGGCCTGCTCCGCATTCCACGCCGTGCCGAAATACAGCAGCCTGAATCCGGCGAGGGCCCGGATTCGGGTGATTATAGATGAAGCTAGAGATATCTATGTCCCGATCCGTGCCGGTGAGTATACCCAGGCCGAGTGTAATGGGAGAAATCTTTATACGATCAATGGGAAGGAATACACCGAGTGCAGCTTCTGCCCTTCCAGCTGCCCGTCCAGGGATTATTTTAAAGAACCCGATTCCGGTCTACCCCTGAAGTGCGACATGTGTGAGGACGAACCGCCGCTGGCGGAGCCCATGTGTGTGCAGGCGTGCCAGCAAGATGCCCTCACTTACATAGAAAGGGAAGAGGAAGTCAAAACGCAAAAAGAAGAAGTGAAGCTGGAGGAGATGGAAATCGTATTCGATGCGTTGGTAAAGAAACATGGAAAGAAGAGGGTCATGGATACCTTTGCCCGGTTGTCTAAACGCTAAAACGTCAAGGTGAAAAAAGAGGACTAGGAACCCAGTGGAAATTGTAGCCCC
>JBGPTS010000144.1:0-9949 GCA_041490745.1 Binatia bacterium
ATATTATTTGAAATTGTGCTGTAACTAACATCGAGCGTCCCTGCGCGTTCGTAAATGCCGCCGCCGTCAACTAACGCCTTATTGCCGGTGATCGTGCTGTAGCTGATGCTCACGGTGCCGCCGAAATCGTAGATTCCGCCGCCGTAGCCGGCTGAATGTTTTGAAATCGTGCTGCTGTCGATCGTAAGAACCGCGCCCGATCCATTGAAGATACCGCCGCCAAGACGCGCCTTACCGCCGGTGACTGTACTGTCCGTGATCGTCAGCGCGCCGTAATTGAGAATCGTGCCGCCATAGCCGAAAGGCCGCGACCCGCCGCTTACCGTCACGTTATCGAGCGTGAGATCGCCCGAACTCTCGACGGCGAACAGACGGAATCCCGCGCCTTTCTTCGCCGCGATCTTGCTGCCGTTGCCGGCAATGGTAATTTCGCTCGCGATGGTCGGCAAACCGGTCGCGCCGGAATAGTTTACGAATGTGCTCGTCACCGTAAGCGTGCTCGCCGCCGGCAGATTGATCGTGTCCGCGCCACTGCCCGCGGCGCAATCGGGATGCGTCGCCGCGTCGTCGTTGGCGTTGACGATCGCCTCGATAAGCGAGCACAGGCCGTCCGCCGAATTGATCTTGGGAATGGTGGTATTGACGGTGATCGCCGCGGCCTGCGCGCCTTGCGCAAGCGCGAGCAGCAGCGCCGCGCCCGCGAGAGTGCGCGCAAGCTTCATCCGCCACACGGGCGGGACCGTCGTTATCTCGCGCGACCTTGCGAGTCGGCGTTGCAGAATACGGCGCGCGCCGCGCGGCAACGCGCGTAGCTCCGCATAGCAGGCCGCGAAGCGGGGAAAAATCTCGTTTGACGAACGCGCCAGCGCTTTAGCTAAAAAGGGATCGTCCGCCGCCTCAGCGACCTGGGAGTCCCACGCGGCAACGATCAACTCGTCGGCGGAAAATACGTACGGGCGAAAATAGTTCATAACGGCTCCTTTTTTTTCGATGCAGGGAATTTCTCGACAGGGTGGAGAGGCGCGCCAAAAGCCAAAGACGAATTAACGGGAAAGCCGGGTAAAAATCCCATATAAGTAAAGCTGTAGCTATTACTTAGACGGGGTTTGGACGGAAAGGTTTACAGGCGGGCCTAACTGACGCGTTTGTTTGCGGATTTGGAACCGTTGGCGGTCGATGGTTAGAAGCAGACTATTGGCGGCCCTTAAATTAATTCCTCAGCAGCACCTTCCGCGCTCCCGGCCTCCCCGCGTGCGCGACGGCTTCGACGCCGTCCTCTAGCGGGTAAATTTTCTCGATCATCGGCGTGACGGAAATTTTTTTTTCTGCGAGGGCGTCGAGCGCGGGTGGAAAAAGACCGCAGCGGGAGCCGATGACGGTGATTTCGTTGATGACGACCGGCGCGAGGGAAAGCCGGTGCTCTTCGGCGCAAGTGCTTTTGAGCACGAGCGTGCCGCGCGGGCGCACGGCGCCAAGCGCCATCTCAAGACCGGACGTTGAACCCGTCGCTTCAACAACAACATCCGCCGACTTCGGCTTCCAGTCGGCAAGCAATACCGCGCGCACGCCCGCTGCCTTCGCTAGCCGGAGTTTGTCGGGATGTTTGCCGACGAGCGTCACGCGCGCGCCGGTAAGCGCCAACACCTGAGCGCAAAGAAGTCCGAGCTTGCCGTCGCCGAAGATTAGAACTTCGCGCGTGAAGTGGAGCCCCCTGGGCAAGCCCGGGGCGCCGGTTCCGTTGTCCTTCGACTCGCTTCGCTCGCTCAGGACGACCCCTCGACTGTGAGGCGGAATCCCGAGCGAGTGGCCCCTGGCCATGCCCGGGGCCCGAGTCGAGGGGTCGATCTCGATCTGTTCGAGAATCTCGAACGCCGCGGCCAGCGGCTCGGTGAAAACCGCCTCTTCGTCGGCGACGGTGTCGGGGACAACGTGAAGATTTTGCGCCGGCGCGGCGACAATCTCCGCGAAGCAACCGTCCGCGCCGAGAATGCCCATCACTTTCCGATTCGGGCAGTGACGGCTAAGCCCGCGCCGACAAAACTCGCAGCGGCCGCAGCCGAAGTTGATCTCGCCGACGACGCGCTTGCCGATGAGAGCGGGCGGCCCTTCGATAACTTCTCCCATAAACTCATGGCCCGGCACGCCGTGAAAATCCATGTAGCCTTTGAAGATTTGCAGATCAGTCGAGCAGATGCCGGCGAGGCGTACGCGGACAAGCGCAAGAGCGCTATCTGACTTGGGTGAAGGATGCGAAATCTTGCGCGTTAGGTCGTGCCCGTCCCAGTAGAGCGCCTTCATCTACTGCTCGCGTCTCACTTCATTCACCTTGACCACTTCGTCTTTAGCCGCGGCAACTCCTCCCCGTCAACGGAGATCGTCGCTTCGCGCTCTTGAAAGAAACAGACGCGGCCTTTGATCTTGGGACATTCGGGAATCGGCTCGGGATAGCTCCACGCGAGATCGAGAAACATTTTTCCGCCGGCTTTGACGGACCAGTACGAAGCGACGCCTTTATAAGGACAGCGTGATTCGGTCTCGCTCGGGCTCAAGAGATCGCCGCGAATATCGTCGAGCGGAATGTAGTATCTCGTCGGATGGCCGGTCTCGAAAACGAGCCGCGGCCGGCGCGTGTCGGCGATAGTTTCGCCGTTGACGACGACGCGGATGTGCCGCGAGCTTTGCAGCGCATCGACCCGTTTGTACGGATCACGCGGATGAACTAAGATTTCTTCCTCTTCTTCATACCACGCGTCCATGAGAGTCCATTGAAAGGCAAAATGATCTTTGATCGCAACGCATGACGCGGGCGGATCGAGGTAACTCCACGCCGCATTCTCGGCCACCTTTGCGCCAACTCGGATAAACCAATAAAAGGCGTCGCCCTTGTATGGACAGTAGGTTCGGTGTTGCGTCGGCTGCATCAAGTCCGTGCGGACATCCTGGCGCGGGAAATAATAAACCGGCAGACATTTCGTTTCGCGCAGCAGCATGACGCGCTTGCTGTCGGCGATCGTCTCGCCGCCGAAAGTCACGCGCACGCGCCGCGGACTTTGCTCGATGTGAATCCAGTGATCCGCGCTGCCGGAATCCTTCGGCCACTCGGGAACCATCGATCCTTCACCTGTAATCGTTTCAAGCGGTTTCGCGCGATCGGACATGATCACTCCGGCGAAATCTCTTTTCCTCCCGCCACTGCCACCGCCGTCTTGGCCAGCGCCACCGGACTCGGGCGATCCGACGCGCTGCCCCCTGCGTAGATCCAACGCACGATTCCCGCGCGATCCACGACGAACGTCACGGGATGCGAAATTAAACCCGCCCAGTGGCCCTCGTTCTCGACGCCGGCCGCGCGGATCAACTTCGCCTCGGGATCGCTCAGTAAGCGCAAAGGATAGGGCTCGAGCGGAATGTGCGGCCGGTCTTCCCGACAGTCGCGCGTCACGCGCTCTAAAAGTTTTCTTCCCTCTTCCGGCGGCTCGACGCTGACGCCGAGGATCTGGATCTTTTCGGGAACGTATCTCTCGGACTCGTAAACGAAGGCCGTCACCTGGGCCCGGCACCACGGTCACCAGCGGCCGCGGTAGAAAAAGACCACGGTCGCCGGCGCGTGGGTGAAGACTTGTGGGAACTCGACGGCGCGGCCGTCGATGTCTTTGACTTTCGCGGCGGGAAATTTATCGCCGATGACCGGTCGAGCCATGCCGACACTCCGACGTTCGCGCTTCGACGAAGCTCAGCACGAACGGTTCCAGTAATCCACCTTACCGGTCACCCTGAGTCCTTCGACTTTGCTCAGGACAGGCTTGTCGAAGGGCGCCAGCAAGCCCTACATCTCACGCGCCGCGGAGCGCGGTCAAAACTTTCTCGGCCGTGATCGGCAGCGAGTTGATTCTCACGCCGACCGCGTCCTCGACCGCGTTGGCAATCGCCGCCGCGACCGGGATGTTCGACGTCTCGCCGATCGGCATACTGCTGTACGGACCGGCGCCTTTTGCGTGCTCGACGACCGAAGTCTTGAAGGCCGGCACGTCTCTGATCGTGGGGATTTTGTAATCGCCGAAGTGAGTCGTCGTCACCTTGCCGTCGGAGATCATCAGATGCTCCATCAGCGCGTACCCGATCCCCATCATCGCGCCGCCTTCGATCTGCCCCTGATGCATGAGCGGATTGAGCACGGTTCCCGTATTGTGCGCGGAGACGAATTTTCTGAGCTTCACCGCGCCCGTCTCCGGATCGACCTCGACTTCCGCGACTTGAGCGCACATCGAGGCCTGGTGCACTTTCGAGGTGTCGCTGTAGGTCGCCTCGACGCCGATCGGCGAGCGCTTCGCCTTCACCAGCTCGGCGTAAGTCAGCCGCCGTCCGCCGCGCTTGAGCTCGGCTGCGCCTTTCTCCAGCACGATCTGGTCGGGAGTCGTCTTCAATTGCTCGGCGGCCGCCTGCTTGATCGCTTCGACCGCCTTGATCGCCGCCTGGTAGCCCGCGTTGCCGTAGACCCGGGTCGCGCGGCTCCCGCCGACGCCGGTGTCCTTCGTGCCGGTCTTTGTGTCCAGAGTCTCGACTTTGATTTGGCTCAGAGGAATTTTGAGCTCTTCGCCGACGATCTCGCACAGCAGCGTGTAGGTCCCCGCGCCCTGGTCGAGCATCGCGGAAGAGATCGTCACCAAGCCTTTATCGTCGATCTTGATCGCCACGGTGCCCGAGCCGCCGGTCGGCGTCCATTGCACCAGGGCCACGCCGCGTCCGACGTTTTTCGGCTTCGGCTTGTAATATCCCGCTTCCCTCAGCGCGCGCTCGAGCGTCTCATCGGTCTTGATGTAGTCTATTTTCTCGCCGACGGGATCGACGTCGCCGTCGCGCATCAAATTTTTCTGCCGGAACTTGATCCGGTCCATGCCGAGTTTTTTCGCCACGAGATCGAGCTGGCTCTCGTTGGCGAAAAATCCCTGCGGGTCGCCCGGCGAGCGCATGTGGCCGCATGGAATCTTGTTGGTGTAGACCATGTGCTCTTCGATGAACACGTGAGGAATATTGTAGGGGCCGGCGGAAAGGTGAGGCCCGTTGAGATAGGCGTTCGGCTTGAAGGCGCCGTATGCCCCGCTGTCGAAGACGAACTCCATGTGGTGCGCGACGATCGTGCCGTCTTTCTTGACGCCGGTCTTGACTCGAATCACCGACGCATGCCGCGGATTGCCGGCGACGAATTCTTCGTCGTAATCCATCACGATCTTGACCGGACGGCCGCTCTTCTTCGAGAGAAAATAAACCAGCGCGACGTCCATGAAGTCGCCCTTGCCGCCGAAATCGCCGCCGATATAGACGGGATGAACGACGAGCTTCTCCGGGCTGATCTTGACCGCGTTCGCCACCTGCTCGCGGATGGCGTACGGCACCTTGCTGCACGCCCAGATTTCCGCCGAGCCGTCGGCCGCCGTCTTGACCACGCACGAGTGCGGCTCGATGTAGGCGTGATGCACCTGGTTGGTGTAGAAAGTATTGTCGACGACCAGATCGGCCTGGCGGAAACCTTCTTGGATGTCGCCCTTTTTCCACGTGATGTAGATGAAGTCGTTCGTCGGCGCTTCCAATTTCTTCGGCAGGCCTTTGTAATTCGGCACGTCGGGATGAATGATCGGCGCGGAGGATTCCATTGCTTTCAGCGGGTCGAGCACCGGTTCCAGCTCTTCGTATTCCACATCGATCAGATTCACCGCCTCCTCGGCCGTGTGCTCGTCGTCCGCCGCGACCGCGGCGACCTTCTCACCGATAAAGCGGACGACGCCGTCGGCCAGGATCGGCATGTCGTAGAGCTTGCGGCCGATTTTGAGACCGGCGACGTCTTCTCCGGTCACGACCGCGCGCACGCCGGGCAGCTGCAAGGCGCGGCTCGCGTCAATTCTTTTGACGCGCCCGTATGGGATCGGACTGCGCAGAATTTTTCCCCACAGCATTCCCGGAAGCGTCACGTCCACGGCGTAGACCGCCTTGCCGGTTACTTTGGATTCGCCTTCGACGCGCGGCGTCGCGTTGCCTACGACTTTTTTTTGCGCCATCGTCTCACCCCTTGAATGCGGACCGAGTTGTTGGCTCCCCGGGAGGGACTCGAACCCCCGACCTAGTGATTAACAGTCTCAGCCAGAGGCTGATCAGCCTAGGGCTGAACCCGCTCTACCGACTTGCCGAGCTTCAGCCAAAGGCTGATGAGCCGAAGGCTCAACCGGGGAAACAATTTAACTTCTTCGTCTTGGTTTTGTCTATTCTAAAATCTGGCTCCCCGGGAGGGACTCGAACCCCCGACCTAGTGATTAACAGTCACCCGCTCTACCGACTGAGCTACCGGGGAACAATGAACCGCCTGTACCACCTAATTAACAGTCACCCGCTCTACCGACTTGCTGAGCTTCAGCCGAAGGCTGATGAGCCTACGGCTCAACCGGGGAAACATTTCGTCTAACAATTGACGGCCCTTGCCCGATTTGAGAAACAGCTCCCGCTTGCGCGCTTCTGTGGAATTTTCAAACTCCTCAGTGTGTAGCAGGATAAACGGCCTATTTTGCCTGGCCCATCTGGTCGAGCCCATATTGTGCTCCGCCAATTTATCTAACGGCGGCCTTGCCGTATAGCCAACGTATCGCTTGTTATTGCGCAGACTCCGCAAAACATAAACGTAGAACATGCTTCAGTAATCAGCGTTACCGAGACTCCGCGTACCGAACTATCAGTTGAATCCGCCTCGCGAGACGCAATCATTCACGAAAAAGTAACACAGGCCCGGGACAAAACCAAGGTCGGGCGCTTCACATGGACGGCAGCAAATCCAAACATTGCAGCATCGCTCGCCCCTGGTGATAGGGACACTTCCACGGCCCGGCTTTTACCCCCGAGACGCTACCATCGGCGCCGATGGTGTCGTGCCAATCGCCATGTTGCCAATCCGCCTGGCGTTCGACGATCCACTTGAGCGTGCGCGAAAAATAATCCCAATAAATCGCGTCTCCCGTCAGGCGATGCATCTGGAGCGCCGCAACCAGCGCTTCGGCCTGGACCCACCAGATTTTTTCGCGCCGGTCCGCCGGCGCGTTAAGCGGCCCGGAGCTGAAGAACCCCCCGTCTCGACGATCGAAACCGTACTGAAGCGCATAACGGAAAATGGTCCGGCAAATATCCAAAACAAGGCCCGCGGAAACTCCCGCCGCCCGGCAGGCCTCGACAACGAGCCAGACGTTCTCAACGTCGTGGCCGTAAGAAACCCGGTCGTAGCGCCGCCCGCTGAGCGGCTGCCAGTTCTCCCGGTGATATTCCCGGCAGGCGCCGATGTCTTTGCGCACGACTGAATGACTGTTGACAAAAATCAGCTCGACGAGGCGCGCGCGCGCCGTCGGATCTTTGCTCGCGGCAACATACGTTGTCAGCGCTTCCATCATATGCAGGTGCGTGTTCATTCGCTTCGTCGCCGGCGGCGGCATCGGACTCCAGTCGCGCCGTAACAGGTCGCGATAGCCGCCGTGCCGCTCGTCGTGGGCTTTGGTTTCGAAGAGAGCGAACAATTCCTTTGCCACCGCCGTCGCGGCGGCGTCGCCCGACGCTTTTGCGTACTCGGTCAGCGCGTAGAGTCCGAACGCTTGGCCATAGACCTGCTTCTCCGCGCGTGCGGGCGCGCTTCCCGCCGAATCGACCTCCCAATAAAATCCGCCGCACTTTTTATCCCACATGCAATCGCGCAAAAACTCGTAGCCGTGTCGCGCCGCCTTCAAATGCTCGGCGCCGCCGTAGCGCGAGCCGGCCAGGCGCGAGAAAAACCACACCGTGCGCGCCTGCGTGACGAGGAATTTGTTCGACGGCCCAAGCCACTTGCCGGCGAGATCGTGATTCAGGCGGTAGCCGCCGTCCTCACTATCGACCAGGCCGGGATACCAGAAGGGAATAATATTTTCCGTGAGTATCCGTTCCAGCGTTTGCCGCGTCCGCCGCAAAGTTTCGTCGTCGGGACGGAACGGCGCGCGCCGATCGTCCGTCTCGCCTTCGCCGGAGAGGATGGAGTTTTCCGAGGATTTATCAAACTTGAAACGACTGAGGAGAGAGGCGGCGAGTCTTTTCGGCTTGATCCGCAGAAGTTTCCAAGCGCTTGAGAAAAGAGGATGGGTCATGACGTCAGCGCCTTCAGCTCCTCCAGCATCTTCTCCTGATGAGTCGCCGGCCAATAGATGCGGCGGCATTTGCGGCAGAACGAAAATTTTTCCTGCGTCTTGAAGACGTACGGCGGCACGGCCCTCTCCACCTCCGCTTTTACGATGCTCTCGAACGGCGTGTTGCATTCGACGCAGCGGGTGAACGCGGCTTGCAGCGGATCGAAGCCGCACGCCTCGATCACCTGCTTCAACTGCGCGCGGAAATGGTCGCTATCGATATGGATGTAAGGCGGCGGATTTCTCCTGGCGATCGCGCCGTCGCGCGTGAGGATGAGTCGGTCTTCGCGGCGCGCGGCGCGGAGCAGCCCGGCGCCGGACAACTCGGGACCGTAGGCGACGTCCTGGCCCATGATGCGGAGCCAGCGGGCGAGACGCCCGAGCATTTTGTCGGCGGCGAATTTCATAACGATAACTACCAACCCGAGACTGCTAAGAGCTCCAAGATACTTTTTTCACCCGCGCTAGTATATAATCCGCCACAGATGAATTTGAAACGAGCTTCCGGCATCGCCATCGTTCTCTTCTGGTGCTTGATGAACGTTGTCCTCCTCAAGCGCCAGCTCGCCGCGCCGCCCCCGCCCATTACCCTCGCGTCGGTCACCGCGATCAGCGAGCCGCTCGACGAGTGGTGGGGAGTCTATTTCAACGGCGAAAAGATCGGCTACTCGAGCCAGAAAATAACTCCCGAAGCGGGCGGATACAACGTGCAAAGCGCGTCCGTGCTCCGCCTCAACATTCTCGACCCGACGCAGACCGTTTCGAGCCGGCTGGAGATGAGCGCCGACGCCGAATGGGCGATGAAGCGCTTCGACTTTCAGCTCGAATCCAACAACGTGCGTTTCGCCGCGCGCGGCGCGTTCGCCGCCGGCAAAATCCGGATCGAAATAAATTCCGGCGGCCATCAAACCGAGACGGAGCTCGTCTCACGCCAACCGCCGTACCTGCTTGCCGCGCTCAAGCCCTACATCGTGGCGCAAGATTTGGAGCCTGGGAAGGATCACCTCTTTCCGACTTTCGATCCCGCGACGCTCTCCCAGCAGCTCACCACGGTGACGATCGAGGGGCGCGAGCGGATTCGGATCGGCGAAAGGATGGAGCCGGCGATTCGCCTGCGCCAGCAGTTCAGAGGCATCTCGGTCGTCTCGTGGGTCGATAGCGCGGGCAGAACCCTCAAGGAAGAAAGTCCGACCGGCCTTTCGCTCATAAAGCAGGGTCCCGAAGAAGCGACGATCGTTCCGGGCGCGAAATCGATCTCTCTCGATCTCCTGACGGCCACCGCCGTGCCCGTGGAAACGCCGATCGCCGACGCCGGCAAAAAAGAGAGGTTGCGCCTGAGACTTTCCGGCTTCGACTTGGATCGCTTCCCGCTCGACGGCGGGCGCCAGCGGCTTTATCGCGACTTTCTGGAAATCAGGCGCGAAAGTCTGGACGACGTCGGGTCTTATACTATTCCGGCAAGCGCCGAGCGCTTCGCCTCGTACCTTCAGCCCACGCCGTTCGTCCAGAGCGATCATCCGGAAATTCGCGCGCTCGCGCGCCGCATCGTCAACGGAGAAACGCGCGCGGTCAAAGCGGCGACGCGCATCAAGGACTGGGTCTATCGCGAGCTCGTCAAAGAACCGACCGTGAGCATTCCGAACGCGTTGGAAGTTCTCCGCACAAAGAAAGGCGACTGCAACGAGCACGCCGTGCTTTTCGCCGCGCTCGCGCGCGCCGCCGGCATTCCATCGAAGACCGCCGTCGGCGTCGTCTATCTCCGC
>JBGPTS010000145.1:0-9913 GCA_041490745.1 Binatia bacterium
TCTTCCGCCAGGAGCGCTTCCAGGCCGCGCGGGCAAGTGGCAAAAAACTTTTCCACAGAAGATGGTGATACAACAGGATCGCGCTTGAGACAATTGGCCGATGCCTGCGGCGGGTTCTCTATTTGGCTTTTTCAAGCCATTCGAGCATGGCGCCAATGCTGCCGGTGGCGAGCGCGATACTCGTATCGGCCGCGCCGTAATAAAGGCGCAGAGTGTCGCCGTCGGGCGCGATCGTGGTACCGCAGGGAAAGACGACGTTGTCCACGTCTCCGCGTTGCTCGTAAGGTTCTTTCGGCCCGAAGACCCACTCGTCGCAGCGCTTCAGGCAACGCTCCGGTTGGCGCAAATCAAACAGCGCGAGTCCTAGTCGATAAAGTGAGCCGCCCGCTGTCTGCCTCACGCCGTGGTAAATCACCAGCCAACCCTGTGGAGTTTCGATCGGCGGGGGCGAGAGGCCGATTTTATTCGCATCCCACCATCCGCCATGCCGTGCTTCCATCATAAGCTTGTGATTGCCCCAGTGGCGCAAGTCGGGTGAATAGGACATCCACATATGCGCGCCGGGAGCGCTGACAGGTCGATGGATCAAAGCCCACTGACCGCCGATGCGACGGGGAAACAGAGCCGCATCTTTATCTTCCGGCGGCATAATCATCCCATAGCGCTCGAAGTGGGCGAAATCTTCCGTCAGCGCCAGCGACACGCCCGGACCGACGCGCGAGTAGGCGGTGTAGACAATTGCATACTTGCGTATTTCCGGGAGGTAGGTAATGCGTGGGTCTTCGATGCCCCACACTTCTTCCGGGAAGTTTTCTGGATCAGCCAACAGGCTGGGCTGGGGATCAATCCGCCAATCATCCACACCATTAGCCGAGCGCGCAACACAAAGATGCGAATGGCCGCGACGGTCCTCTACACGACACAATAGGAGCGTCGTTCCATCCGCGAGCAGTGTTGCCCCGGGATTGAACACGCTATTGGCCGGATATGGCCAGTCGGCCGCGGTCAGAATGGGATTCTGTTTATGACGCCAAAAGAGTTCGGGGTGCTGATTGCTCATTAATTTCAGGCCTCACAAGTTGCAGGTTGTTCTCAGCCAGGCGCAGCTCCAGCAGCGACTGTAGAAAAGCGAGCGTGGACTCCGCGCCCTGGTTTTCATTCGCGCGGTCGGGATGTAGGCCGTCTCGACAGCCGCCCGTCGTCGGGTCATAGATAGGAAGGTTCAAGTCGTTGCGCCCGAGGAACCACTCGAACGCGCGCCGGGCTTCCTTGCGCCAGCGTTTGTCTCCCGTGATCCGCTCCGCTTCGAGACAGGCGGATACCATGGCTTGAGCCTCCACCGGCTGTTGGTCGAACCGGGCGCGCGCGCCGCCCCGCTGATAAAAGCCGTTGGATCCGATCGGGACAAAATGACGTCCGGTTGCCTCCGCGCGCTGCAAGTCGGCCAGCCAACCGAGCGACTCCAGTCCGGCCTCGATCATTGCGTGATTCGGTATCGACTGGCCGCACATCAGCAACGCTTGAGGCAGCGCGGCGTTGCAATAGGTCAGCCCGTCTTCGTACCAGCGCCATTCTTCCGAGCGGTGGCTCTGATACATCCCCAGCAGACGCCCGGCCAATTCCTCGCGCACCTGGCTTGCCATGCGATCGCCGCCAAACCGTCGTAGATATTCGTGGATTCCGATGAGCGCGAAGGCCCAGGCACGCGGGCTGGTCGTGGCGAGAATCGCGGGCAGAGCCTTCTCGAACAACCACCCGGCCATGGTGTGGAGAGCCGGCGTGTTGGAGCGGCCCAACACGGTGCCCAATGCGCACAGCGTGCGGCCGTGGCAATCGTCGGAGCCGCTATCTTCCAGCCAGCGACGCTGGTAATCCATAAAATTGCGAAAGCGTCCGGTCTCGGCGTTGAAGGCATACCAGACAAAGGCGAGATAACGGGAAGCCAGTTCTAACGACTCTGCGCTCCCCAGTTCCTCCAGGAGCGTGCTCACCATCAGAGCGCGGGCGTTGTCGTCGGTGGCGTAGCCCTCGTGATAGTTGGGCACGGTGAAGATCGCGTGCTGCAGCATGCCGGTCTCGTCCGCCATGTGGCGCAAGTGATCGAGCTTGAGCGGAGGCAATTCGGCGGGACGTTTGTCCAGCGCCTTGACCGTGAAGCCGGGGGGAGTGAAATGGCGGCGCTCGGCCCGGGCGCGCTCAAAGTTTTCCATGTAGCGTTGCGCCACCTGCGGCCAGACCATCTGCCGCCCATATAAATAAGCCCGCTTGCGCATCGCGTGCCGCTTGGCCTCGTTGTCCAAGAGGTCGATGACCTGGGCGGCCAACGCCGCCGGGTCGCGGAACGGCACCAGCGCTCCCCGTTCTTCAGCCAGCATCTCTTCCGCATACCAATACGGTGTGGAAATCACCGCCTTGCCCGCTCCTAATGTGTAGGCGAGCGTGCCGGAGACGATCTGCGCTGGATTCAGATAGGGCGTGATGTAGATATCCGCCGCGCCGATGAACTTGACGAGCTCCTCCAGACTGACAAAGCGGTTATAGAAGATCACCTGGCCTTCCACGCCCTTCTCCTGGGCCATCCATTGCAGCGAGAGCCGATACGTTTCACCTTCGTTCCGCACGACGTGGGGATGAGTCGCGCCGACGACCATGTACACGACGTTCGGATATCGTTCCAGGATTTTCGGCAGGGCGGCGATGACGTTTTCGATCCCCTTGTTGGCCGAGAGCAGCCCGAAGCTCAGCAAAACGATTTTACCTTCGACGCCGAAAAGGTCTTTGTGGAAACTCGGATCGACAAACGGCAGATCCGGGATGCCGTGCGGGATCAGGTCGATCTTCTCCGGCCGCACGCGATAGATCTCTTGCAAGAATTCCGCTCCGCGCTTGCTCATGACGACCAATCGATCCGACAAGGCCGCGACTTCTTCCAACACCCGTCGCTGCTCCGGGTCGGGCTCGCGCAGAATCGTATGCAAGGTCGTGACGACGGGCATGCGCAGCTCACGCAAGAGGGCGAGGATGTGACTCCCCGCGCGCCCGCCAAAAATGCCATATTCGAATTGCACGGAGACGATATCCACGTTGTTGGTGTTCAGGAAGTCGGCGGCGCGGCGGTAAGAGTCGATATCTTTCTCCGTCAGCTCGAAGCGAACACGGTCCGGGTAGTCGTAGCCCGCCTCGATGTCGTTGACCGGCAGGGCGATGCAAGTCGTTCCCGTGTATTCGACGGCGATGGCCTCGCACAAGTCGGTGGTGAACGTGGCGATGCCGCACTGGCGCGGCAAATAGTTGCCGATGAAGCCGATGCGGCTGATCGTTGAGCTGGTTGGATTGTGTTCCATAACGCTGATCTCCTCTAGCTGCTTCTCGGACAAGAAACGCAAAGAGGCGGTACCCCCAGGGACCGCCTCCACGATGCTCGGACCAGATTGTGACCGAGTGTTTGCTATTCAGACGTTGAACCGCGAGTCGTTACATCTCGGTTATTATAACAGACGGCTGGGATTAAGATACCTCAAGCGAAAGAAATTTACGCGAAGGAAGGAAACAAAATTATCTCACCGGAGAGAACGCAACACGGGCTCCAATACCCTCCACACATTTGCCGCCACGATCTCGTGCCCCTTCGCCGTCGGGTGGATGCCGTCGGAAAGATTGAGAGCGCGCGCGCCCGCAACGCCCTCCAGTATGAACGGAATCAGCCCGGCGTTGTTCTTCTTCGCCAGATCCGCAAAGATGGATTCAAATCGCCGGCCGTAGTCGCGCCCCATGTTGGGCGGGACTTTCATGCCCGCGATGATGATTTTGGCTTGGGGATATTTTTCCCTGGTCCGATCGATGATCGCCTGAAGATTTTTCTTTGTCACCTCCGCAGACAGGCCGCGCAGCCCGTCGTTGGCGCCGAGCTCCAGCACCAGAACATCGACTCGGTTTTTCAACAGCCAATCCAGCCGGCCTAACCCGGCGGCGCTCGTGTCGCCGCTTTGCCCGGCGTTGACGACTTTGAAAGTCCAGCCTTTCGCGTCGATCTTTTCCTGGATGCGGGCGGGAAAAGCCTGCGATGGTTCGAGACCGAATCCGGCGGCGATGCTGTCGCCCAGAACGAGGACGGTTTTTGAAGCGGGAGCGGCGGCGATGAGACTCAGCAGCAAGAGACAACCGGCGGTCCGCCGCGCCGTTCGTTGTGTTGCAGCGGCAAAATGTCTAGAGTGAACTATCCGTGCCAACGGAAAATCCTCCGGCTCCTGGTCAACGAACGCAATATGAGCGCCTCGACGATCTTAAGCGTAGAGCATTTGAGCAAGGTTTTTAAGAGCGGGGATAAAAACCTCGCGGTGCTCAAAGACGTCACCTTCGCCGTAGAAGCGGGCAGCGCCACGGCGATTGTCGGGCCGTCGGGCAGCGGGAAAACGACGCTGATCGCGATTTGCGCGGGCCTGGAGCGCCCGAGCGAAGGCTCGGTCGTTTTCGACGGCCGTCCCATGCACCGCGCGAACGAAGAGGAACTCGCCGCGATCCGCAATCGATTTATCGGATTTGTGTTCCAGAGTTTCCAGTTGCTGCCGTCCCTCACGGCCGTCGAGAACGTCATGGTCCCCGCCGAGATCCGCGGCGAAAATCACGCGCGGAGCCGCGCCGTCGAACTGATCGAGAAAATAGGGCTGGGCGCGCGGCTCGATCACTATCCCGCTCAGCTTTCGGGCGGAGAGCAGCAGCGCGTCGCCATTGCCCGCGCCTTTATAAACCGGCCGAAGATTCTCTTCGCCGACGAGCCCACGGGCAACCTCGACACCGAAACCGCCGGTGAGATTGTCCGCCTGATCTTCGATCTGAACCGAACCACCGGGACGACGCTGATGCTGGTGACGCACGACCGCGAGTTGACCGATCAGGCCGACCGCGTGATCGGTTTGCGCGCCGGCGTGCTGGTCTCGGACACCGGATCGCAGGCGAAAATCACCGCCGGTTGATCGAGTAATGCGCGCATTGAGCCGAAAACTCTGGATTGTTCGCATGGCCTTCCGCGACGCCCGCCGCGGCGTCAAGACGCTCCTGCTCTCGATGGCCTGCGTCGTTCTCGGCGTCGCGTCCGTCGTTGCAGGCTTCTCGGTTCGGGCAAATTTAGAATCCAACATTCAAGAGCAATCGAAAAGCCTGCTTGGCGCCGACCTCGCGATCGACGGCCGGGAGCCGTTCTCGGAGGAAGCCGAGGCTCTCATCCGTTCGCTCGGCGGCGCGCAATCGCGCCAGATCGGCTTTTCGTCGATGGCCTACTTTGCCACGAGCGGAAAGGCCCGCCTCGTGCAGGTCAGGGCCGTGAGCGGCGATTTCCCCTACTACGGCGCGCTGGAGACGGATCCGCCCGACGCCAAGGGCGGCGCATTCGAGGACGGCCCCAACACGCTGGTCGATGAAACTCTCATGCTGCAATCAAACGCGCGCGTCGGCGATTCGGTAAAAATCGGCGACCGCGATTTCCGCATCGCCGGCGCGCTTAAAAAAATTCCCGGCGAGGCGCCGGCCTTTTCCTTGATCAGCCCGCGGGTTTATATTCCGCTCGCGCAAGTCGATCGCGCTCAAATTGCGGCCAAGGGCAGCATCGTTCGCTATCGGGTCTATTTCAAACTGGACCCGCGGCAAGATCCCGATCAACTGGTTCAGCGGCTCGCGCCTGAGCTTCAACAACTGCGCCTGGAAGCCGACACCGTCAGCAAGCGCAAGGCCGCCATCTCGCGCTCGACGGAAAATCTTTCCCGCTATTTGCATCTAGCGGTTTACATCGCCGTTCTGCTCGCCGGGGTCGGAGTCGCCAGCGGTATTCACGTTTACGTCAAAGAAAAAATTTCCTCGGTCGCGGTGCTGCGCTGCGTCGGCGCCGCGCCGGCTGAAACCGTGTGGCTCTACGTCGTTCAGACCCTGGTGATTGCGTTTGCGGGCTCTTGCCTGGGCGCCGCGCTCGGCATTGGATTGCAGGCGCTGCTGCCGCTCGCGTTGAAAGACTTCCTGCCGTTTAAGTCGGCTTTCTCCTTCTCGGCCGAAGGCGTCCTGGTAGGGATGGCGGTCGGCTTGGGCGCGACGATTCTCTTCGCGCTTCTCCCCTTGATATCGCTCAGGCGCGTCTCGCCGCTGCTTGCGCTCCGCTCTTCTTACGAAACGAGTCCCGCCGGGAGAGATCCGCTGTTGTGGGTAATTCTTTTCCTGATCGCGGCCGCCGTCGTGGGACTCGCCGTGGCGACGACGGAACGCTGGCTTCACGGAATTGGGTTTGCCGTCGCCGTATTGACGGCATTCGCCCTGCTCGCGCTCATTGCAAGGGGAATCTCTCTGCTGCTGAAAAAGCTCGTTCCGAGTTTTTTCCCTTACCCGTGGCGTCAAGGCCTGGCTAATCTTTACCGTCCGAACAATCAGACCGCGGCCGTCATGCTCTCGATCGGGCTTGGAACATTTTTGCTCGCCAGTCTCTACGGCGTCCAGGAGATGCTGTTGAGGCAGGTCGAGGAAAGAAGCGGCAAAGGCGAGCCGAATCTCGTGCTCTTCGATATTCAAAACGATCAACGGGACGGCATCGGCGCGCTTTTCAAAGCGTTCGGCGTTCCGGCTTTTCAAGAGGTGCCGATCGTCACGATGCGGCTTGCGGCCGTCAAAGAACGAAGCGTCGAGGAGATTCGCGCCGACGCGCAATCGGTCATTCCCGCCTGGGCGCTGCGCCGGGAATACCGCTCGACGTACCGCGGCCATCTTACGAGCACCGAGCGGATTATCGCGGGAACGTGGCAAGGGAAAGCCGGGGACGCGGAGCCGATTCCGATTTCGCTCGAAAAGGGAATCGCCGAGAGCCTGAAGGTCGGCGTCGGCGATCATCTCGCATTCGAGGTGCAAGGAGTCCGGTTGTCGGTTCGCGTCGCGAGCATCCGCGAAGTTGACTGGCAGCGCGTGCAGCCGAACTTCTTCGTCGTCTTTCCGGAAGGCGCGCTGGAAAACGCGCCGCAATATTACGCGCTGGCCACGCGGACCGAATCGAGCGAGCGCTCGGCGCGGCTTCAGCGCGCCGTCATCGAGCGCTTTCCCAACGTATCCATGATCGATTTGTCGATCGTCCTCGATGCGCTCGACTCCATACTCGCCAAAGTTTCGGACGCGATTCGCTTCGTCGCGCTTTTCACCGTGCTCACCGGCCTCGCCGTCCTGGCCGGCGCCGTGATGAGCAACCGGGCGCAGCGGCTCAAGGAGGCCGTCTTGATGAGGACGCTGGGAGCGCCGCGATCTCAGATCATGGGCGCGCTCGTTGCCGAGTATCTGTGCCTGGGAATCGTCTCGTGCCTGGCGGGCACTTTGCTCGCCGCCCTGGCCGGATGGGGTTTGAGTTTTTATTTTCTCGGCGCGGTTTATTCCATCCCCTTCAAACCGCTCCTCTGGGTGCCGGCGGCCATGACCGCGGCGACCGTTCTCGCGGGACTCGCGGGCGCGTGGGGAATTTTTCGCCGCCCGGCGCTCGAAGCCCTGCGAGCGGAAACGTGAGCGCGTTACTTGGCAGGAAGCGCGCGCAGCGCGCGCCAGAGCATCACGGCGAAGTAGAGCGCGACAAAGTTGATGCCGATGGAAACCGGCACTCCCTCGCTGAAGAGGTGCAACTGGTGCAATTCGCCGAGGCGAAAGTCTATCCCCGCGTTCCAGTTCTCCGCGGATACTGTGAGAGATACCCAGGCGCCGAAGCCGAAGATCAGCCCGTAGATGATCAGGGTCGAGCTCACGAGCGGGATTTGCGCCGCCTGCGCCGCGATCGAGAGCCGGTAGCCCGCGCGCCGATCGCGCCAGAGCAGCAAGCCGCCTGAGATAGCCAGCGCGCACGCCGCGAAAAGGTATGCCGCAAGGAACACGAGCGCCGTCTGAAAGGGAACATAGAACAACTCATAGCCAAGACCGATCGCCGCCAGAGCAGCGCCGCTAACCTGGAAGACGGCGATAATCTTCCGTAGGAGATGATTCATAGCCACCTCGTCTGTTTTTTACCGAAGCCGTCCGCTAAATTTTTCCTGTGGTCCGATCTTGTTCTCTTCTCCTGCGATATTCAAACCAAGATACCAAAGCAGGAGAGCAGCCAAATCGCCCTCGGCCAGAAAAGCGTATTGAGCATGTCGTGCGAGCTCGCGTCCCAGCGCCAATGGCCTACGCTGGAAAGATCGTCAAGCCTATCGACCAGCTCGCCGGCAAGCGCAACGAAGAGAACGGCCGTCAATGGAACGACGGATCGACGCGGTTTGCGCATAACGGTAGCGACCGCAAGGAAAACAGCGAGGCCGACGTAGATGTGGAGCGCGTCCTTAGACAGGCGGACGGTCAATAGTTCCGTCCGAACGCACGGTCCGTACCGAAGCAAAAATCACCGCATCGTAATTCTCGTGGTAATCAGAGACAATACCAACGAAATCCCAGTGGAGTTCCCGTTTAATAAATGCTGGACCACCGGACATGCCTCCTAACGCGCGCAAATCCACTTGATGCTTTGCGCCAAAAGAGCTCACCCAGAATTCCCTTTCGAACGCTGATATAAACTTGAAGTCGCTAACCGAAGAGATACGTGAGGCACCACTGCTCCAGCTCGGAAATTCAAGTTCATCAAATGACCGTAGCTTTCGGAGACTTCCAGGGAAACCGCCAAACGCAACAAATTCGCCGTCCTTTAGTCGAGGAGATGGCCAGGTCGTCGGCCTAAAAACACAAGAACCGATCTCACCTTGGGACGTAATCGCTTTGATTTGATTGGCCGAGAGGTGAATTGTCGCCAAATCCATCTGCTCATTCTGGTCGATCAATTGCTTGATCGGATCAATCTCAATATTCCCAATCTGAAATGCAAAGTCGGCTAACGCGTCGCATTTAACCCGGTAGTCGGTGATTACGTGATGGCAAGTGATGCCGATTGGCCCATGGCCGAGATCAACAAAAGAAATTGTGCCGTTGTTGATCTCTCTAGGTCGGGTCTTTGACGGACGCTGTCCAAAAATTACGGCTTGAGCGAAAAGAAGAGGAAATTTGGCGAGTTCCTTCCCGAGACCCCCCGCCATCATTTTTTTTGCCTCTTCGATCTTTTTTGTATTCTCCAAGTCAACAACTCAAGCCTGGCACCGATCAATTTTATTTTATATTTTGTCTTTCTGTCGGCACACGAAACCTAGAAAGCAAATAATAAAAGCCTGACACTAACCCCTGTTGAAAGTAGTTTGAAGCGCTAGGCTAGGCCGGAAGGCAATAACGCAGCCAAGCACTGATCCTCTGATCCTGCGCTATAACGCCATGCTCAGCCGTGGCTATTCAGCGATCGGTCTGAAGCTAGGAGTTAGGCCAGAAACCCAATACCAGCTAACAAAAATCGGCGATCTTCCCCCGAAAAAGTTGCCCTTTCCCATTTTTCCCATACGGTTCATTTCGGACTGAGAGCTTGCTCGGCGACGCGATGAACCGCATCGCTGAAAAGCCGGATGTCATTCCCGGTCACGAGCCGCACCTCGTCAGGGGCGAAGGTAGTCATTGGCACTTGGCGTCGATACCGGTCCGTTACTCGTCCACGGCAGTGCGCGATAAGAACCCTGGTCTCGCGGAGATCGACGAGCGTGTCACGCAGGGTAGGTTCGCGCTCGGCGATGCCGAGGATACTCACCAATGCTGCGACAATGCTTTCTTTGCTGTGACGTTTTAGGTCGAGATCGTGGAACAACGTTTCGAGGGCACTGTGGAGCATGACGACCACTAAGGCGCGCCCTTGGGAAATTGAAGGCGCGTCGTTAGGCCCATGCGGAAAGAGACGAGACAGTAGCTCGCCGAGATCCTCTTGATGAATCCAGAAGTCGATGGTGGAGCGATCGCGGCCGTGGAGTGGAACGAAGCCGTCGAACTTAGGATCGTCACGCCA
>JBGPTS010000146.1:0-9891 GCA_041490745.1 Binatia bacterium
CTTGGCGGCGCGGTTGGGCCGGGAAACGAAACGGCGGAGCAGAGGATGAACCCGGCGATCTTTCGCGAGTACGATATCCGCGGGCTGGCGGAAAAAGATTTCGACGCGGACTTCGCCCGTTTGCTCGGCAAAGTTCACGGCAGCGCCGTCTATGCCAAAGGCGGGCGGCGCGTCTCGGTCGGGCGCGACTGCCGCGCGACCTCCGATCTCTACGCCGAAGCGGTCGTCGAAGGACTGCTTTCGGCAGGGCTGCAAGTTTACGACGTGGGAGTGTGCCCGACGCCGCTGCTCTATTTTTCTCTCTTCCATCTCGATCTCGACGGCGGGGTCATGATTACCGCGAGCCACAATCCTTCCGAATACAACGGCTTCAAAGTCTGTCTCGGCAAAGAGACGCTCTACGGCGCTCAAATTCAGGATTTGCGCGTGCGCATGGAGCGCAAAGATTTCAAGGGCACCGCCGGCGGCCGCCGCGAGAGCTACGCGATCATTCCGCCCTACCTGGAACATCTCCGGCGCGATGTCCCGTCGATCGCCCGCCCGATGAGAGTCGTCCTCGATGCCGGCAGCGGCGTCGCCGGACCGGTCGCGCCGCCGATTTTCCGCCGCCTCGGATGTGAAGTCTGGGAGATCGCCTGCGTTATGGACGGATCTTTTCCGATTCATCATCCCGACCCGACGATTCCGGAAAATCTTGCTCTGCTGATAGAAAAAGTTCGCACGGAAAAAGCGGACCTCGGCGTCGCTTACGACGGCGACGCGGACCGGATCGGCGCCGTCGATGAAAAGGGCGATATTCTCTGGGGCGACGAGCTGTTGATCCTCTTCGCGCGCGATATCCTAAAGCAGAGACCGGGCGCGACGGTCATCTCGGAGGTCAAGTGCTCGCAACGGCTTTTCGATCAGATCAAACTCCACGGCGGCAAGCCCGTGATGTGGAAGGCCGGCCACTCGCTGCTCAAAGCCAAGATGAAAGAGACCGGAGCGGTGCTCGCCGGCGAGATGAGCGGCCACATGTTTTTCGCCGATCGGTACTTCGGCTATGACGACGCGATCTACGCTTCGCTGCGGCTGGTCGAGCTTGTGGCCCGATTGGGCCGGCCGTTTTCGGCGTTGCTCGCCGACGTGCCGAAAAGCGTTTCCACGCCGGAAATCCGTGTTGACTGCCCGGACGACAGGAAGTTCAAGATCGCCGCCGACGCGACGGAATATTTCCGCAAACACTATCCCGTCATCGATGTCGATGGCGTGCGGGTGCAGTTCCCGGCCGGCTGGGGCCTCATCCGCGCCTCCAACACGCAGCCCGCTCTTGTGCTCCGCTTCGAGGCCGAGAGCGCGGAGAAGCTCGCGGAATATCGCCGCATCGTCGAATCCAAGCTCGCCGAGCTTGAGCGCTCTTAGAATGGCCGGCACCATCCTCATCAGGGGCGCGCGCCAGCACAATCTAAAAAATATCAATCTGGAAATTCCCCGCGACCGTCTGGTCGTTATCACGGGCGTTTCCGGTTCGGGAAAATCTTCCCTCGCCTTTAATACGATCTACGCCGAAGGCCAGCGGCGCTACGTCGAGTCGCTCTCCGCTTACGCGCGACAGTTTTTGGAGCGGCTGGAGCGTCCGGACGTGGACGCGATCGAAGGACTGTCGCCGGCGATCGCGATCGAGCAGCGCGGCGCGAACCGCAATCCACGTTCGACCGTCGGCACGGTCACTGAGGTTTACGATTACTTGCGGTTGCTATTCGCCCGGGTCGGGAAACCGCATTGCTATAAGTGCGGCCGAGAAATTTCGTCTGAGACCATCCAGGAAGTCGCCGACCGCCTGCTTGCGTTGCCGCCTCAGACGCAGCTTCAAATCCTTGCGCCGGTCGCCGCCGGGAAAAAAGGCGAATTCGGCGACAAGCTCGATGCGCTGGCGAAGTCGGGCTTTACGCGCGTCAAGATCGATAGAAAAATTTACTCGCTGGAAGAAGAGATCGCGCTCAAGAAAAACGTTCGCCACAACGTCGATCTCGTCATCGACCGGCTGGTTTTGCGCCCAGGCATCGAAAAACGTCTGGCCGATTCTCTGGAAACCGCCTCGCGCTACGGCGGCGAAGTCGTCAAAGTCGAAGTCGCCGACGCCGGCACGGAAAAGCAGAGAGAATTGATCTTCAGCCAAAAATCGGTCTGCGTTAAGTGCGGCGTTTCCTACCCGGAGATCACGCCGCGGCTTTTTTCTTTCAACAGCCCGGAAGGCGCCTGCGCCGATTGCGGCGGGCTCGGCCGGCGAATCGCCGCCAAGAAAAAAAACGCCGACGACGAGGACGAAGTCGATCTGCCGCCGTGCCCCAAATGCCATGGTGCGCGGCTCGGGAGAGAAGCTCTTCACGTTCAGATCGCCGGCAAGAATATCGCCGAACTGACTTCGACTTCGCTCGGCGCAACGCTGGAGTTCTTAGCGAAGCTCCAACTCAGCCCGCGCGAGCGGTCGATCGCCGAGCCGATCCTCCGCGAGATCGTGAGTCGTCTTCGTTTTTTGCTTCAGGTCGGCGTCGATTATCTTAGCTTGAGCCGGCCGTCGGCCACGCTGTCGGGCGGCGAGGCGCAGAGGGTCCGCCTCGCGACCGAAATCGGCTCGGGTCTCGTCGGCGTTCTTTATATTCTCGATGAGCCGAGCGTCGGCCTGCATCCGCGAGACAACGCGCGGCTGCTGGCGCTCCTTCGCGCGCTCAAAGATCTGGGCAACACGGTGATCGTGGTGGAACACGACCGCGAGGCGATTCTCGCCGCGGACTACGTCGTCGATCTCGGTCCCGGGGCCGGCGTTCGCGGCGGCGAGATCGTGGCTGTAGGGACACCGAGCGAAATCATGGGAAACGCCGCATCGCTTACCGGCGGCTATCTTTGCGGGCGACTCTCGATACCGGTTCCCGCCGTCCGGCGCAAAGGCGCCGGCCGCGTGCTCGTCGTCAAAGGCGCAAGGCAGAACAATCTCAAAGCGATCGACGTGACATTTTCCCTCGGCGCGATAACGTGCGTGACCGGCGTTTCCGGCTCGGGCAAAAGCAGTCTCGTGATCGATACCGTCCATCGCGCGCTGGCGGCCCGGCTCCACGCGGCCGAGGCGAAGCCGGGCGTTTACGACAAGCTCGTCGGCGCAGATTTATTCGACAGCGTCGTCGGTATCGACCAGGATCCGATCGGCCGCAATGCCCGCTCCAACCCGGCGACTTACACGGATATGTTTCCCCATATCCGCGACCTCTTCGCCGCGCTCCCCGAAGCGCGCGTGCGCGGCTTCGGCCCCAGCCGGTTTTCTTTCAACGTCAAAGGCGGGCGCTGCGAGGCTTGCGAAGGCGAGGGCGTCGCGCGCATCGAAATGCACTTTTTGCCCGATGCGTTCGTTCCCTGCTCGATTTGCCGCGGCCGGCGCTATAACCGCGAGACGCTGGAAGTTCTCTACAAAGGGCGAAGCATCGCCGACGTTCTCGACTTGACGGTCGCGGAGGCGCTGGAGTTCCTCGGCAGTTTTCCGGCGATCCGCCGCAAGTTGGAGACGCTCCGCGACGTGGGCATGGGCTACGTCCGCGTCGGCCAGCCCGCGCCGACGCTTTCGGGCGGGGAAGCCCAGCGCGTCAAGCTCGCGCGCGAATTGAGCAGGAGATCGACCGGCAAAACGCTCTACATACTCGACGAGCCGACCACGGGCCTCCACTTCGACGACATCAGAAAGCTGCTCGATGTGCTGAACCGCCTGGTTGACGAGGGCAACACCGTGCTGGTGATCGAGCACAATCTCGACATCATCAAATCGGCCGACTTCGTTTTGGATCTGGGTCCCGAAGGCGGAGATCACGGCGGCGAAATCGTCGCCTTCGGCAGTCCCGAAGAGGTGGCTCTGGTGGAAAATTCCCACACCGGACGCTACTTGCGGGAAGCTCTTCGAAGCGCGGCAACGGCGTCGTAAAGCGCCAATTTTTCCGCCGACCCCTGTAAACCGCAAAATGAATCGTTAACTTGGCTGGCGTAACCTTGACAGCTCAAATTTGCTTCGATATGGTTAAACCAGACTGAAAAGGTCTGGATCATGAAGCTGCCCATTTACCTGGACAATCATTCCACGACACCGCTCGACGAGCGGGCGTTGGCGGCGATGCTGCCCTATTTCACGGAGATTTTTGGCAACGCCGCCAGCCGCAACCATTGTTTCGGCTGGGAAGCCGAGGCGGCGGTCGATCGGGCGCGCGCCGAGATCGCTCGGTTGATTCACGCGGCGTCGGCGAAGGAGATTATTTTTACCAGCGGCGCGACGGAATCGGACAATCTGGCGCTCAAAGGCGCTGCCGAGGCGTACCGTGACAGGGGCGATCACATCATCACCTGCGCGACCGAACATCGCGCGGTGCTCGATAGCTGCAAAGCGCTCGAACGGCGCGGCTTTCGCGTCACTTATCTGCCGGTGGACGGCCGCGGCGCGCTCGATCTCGCTCGGTTGTCGGCGGCCATCACCGAGAAAACGATTTTGATTTCGCTCATGGCGGCGAACAACGAGATCGGCACGATCCATCCGATCGAAGCGATCGGCCGGATCGCCAAGGAAAAGGGAATCGTCTTTCACTCGGACGCGGCTCAGGCCGCGGGCAAAATTCCGCTCGATGTCGAAGAGATGGGCATCGATCTGCTGTCGATCTCGGCGCACAAAATGTACGGCCCAAAGGGTGTCGGCGCGCTCTACGTGAGATCGGAGCGCCCCAAGGTGCGCCTCGCCGCGATCATCGACGGCGGCGGCCACGAGCGCGGCCTGCGCTCCGGCACGCTCAACGTTCCCGGCATCGTCGGCTTCGGCAAGGCGTGCGAGATCGCGGCGCGGGAAATGTCGGACGAAGCGTCGCGTCTCACGCGCTTGCGCGAGCGGCTGACGCGCGGCATTTTGAGTCGGCTTGAAGAAGTCTTTATCAACGGCGATTCGTCGGCGCGCCTGCCGGGCAATATGAATCTTGGTTTCGCCTACGTGGAAGGGGAATCGTTGCTGATGGCGCTGAAAGACATCGCGCTTTCGGCCGGGTCGGCCTGCACCTCGGCGAGCCTCGAGCCGTCGCACGTGCTGCGCGCGCTTAAGCTGGAAGAAAATTTGATTCATTCTTCGATTCGTTTCGGCCTCGGCCGGTTCACCACCGAGGAGGAGATCGACTACACGGTCGAGCGGATCGTCGAGGAAGTCTCGCGGCTGCGCGGGCTCTCGCCACACTATGAAGCGGCAAAGCGCGCGGCCGGCGCTCGCCGGGAAAGAGAAGTCAAAGCCCAGCAAGTTTCCTAGCGCCGGGGTTCGGGAGGAGTCGCACATGGCAGGAGTCATGATAACGGAACGCGCCGCGGAGAAAATCAAGCAGCTTGTGGCGGCGGAAGAGAAAAATAAAGACGGACTGCGTCTTAAAGTCGTCGGCGGCGGCTGTTCGGGTCTGCAATACAAGATGGATCTCGACTTGCAGAAGCCCGGCGACCGCGTGTTCGAGAAAGAAGGCGCGAAAATTCTGGTGGACATGAAAAGCCTGCTCTATCTGAACGGCACCGAGCTCGATTACAAAGAAGAGCTGATGCAATCGGGCTTCGTATTCCAGAACCCGAACGTCAAGCGCGCCTGCGGCTGCGGCACGTCGTTTTCGGTTTGACCGGGAACTTTAGGGGAAGGAAAAATGTCTAAAGCAGCAAATACAGTAGAAATGCTCGGAGACCGCGAGTACAAGTACGGCTTCGTCAGCGACATTGAATCGGAGAGCGTACCGGCCGGGCTCGGCGAGGATGTCGTCCGGACGATTTCAGGCAAAAAAAACGAGCCCGAGTGGCTGTTGGAATGGCGCCTCAAAGCTTATCGGCACTGGGCCAAGCTCGAACGGTCGGAAGCCGAGCCGAAATGGGCGAACATTCACTATCCGCCGATCGACTACCAGAAGATCATTTATTACTCCGCGCCCAAGTCGAACTCTCAGCGGCCGAAGAGTCTGGACGAGATCGATCCGGAGATCCTGGCGACTTACGAAAAGCTCGGCATTCCGCTTAGCGAGCGCGAACGGCTCGCCGGCGTGGCCGTCGATGCGGTTTTCGACAGCGTCTCGGTGGCGACGACTTTCAAAGAAAAACTCGGCGAGCTCGGCATCATCTTCTGCTCGTTTTCCGAGGCGGTGCACGAGCATCCGGAGCTGGTGCGAAAATATCTCGGCTCGGTGGTTCCCTATACGGACAATTTTTTCGCGTCGCTCAACTCCGCCGTCTTCAGCGACGGCTCGTTCTGCTACATCCCGAAAGGGGTGCGCTGCCCGATGGAGCTGTCCACCTATTTTCGCATCAACGCCGCGGAAACGGGGCAGTTTGAGCGCACGTTGATCATCGCCGACGAGGGCAGCCACGTGAGCTATCTGGAGGGTTGCACGGCGCCGATGCGCGACACCAACCAGTTGCACGCGGCCGTCGTCGAGCTCATCGCGCACGACAACGCGCAGATCAAATACTCGACGGTGCAAAACTGGTATCCGGGCGACAAAGAGGGCAAGGGCGGCATCTACAATTTCGTCACCAAGCGTGGCAAGTGCGCCGGAAAAAACTCGAAGATTTCCTGGACGCAGGTCGAGACCGGATCGGCGATCACCTGGAAATATCCGAGCTGCATTCTCCAGGGCGACAACTCGGTGGGAGAATTCTATTCGGTCGCGCTGACAAATAACTACCAGCAGGCGGACACCGGCACCAAGATGATCCACATCGGGAAAAACACCAAGAGCACAATCATCTCCAAAGGCATCTCCGCCGGCCACGGGCAAAACACCTACCGGGGCCTGGTGAAAATCATGAAGGGCGCGACCGGCGCGCGCAATTATTCGCAGTGCGACTCGCTCCTCATCGGCGACAAATGCGGCGCGCACACGTTCCCGTATCAGGAGGTGATGAACGCGACTTCGAGAGTCGAGCACGAGGCCTCGACGTCGAAAATCAGCGAAGACCAGCTCTTCTACTCCAGACAGCGCGGCATTTCCAGTGAAGACGCCGTGACGATGATCGTCTCCGGCTTCTGCAAGCAGGTCTTTCGCGAATTGCCGATGGAGTTCGCCGTCGAGGCGCAGAAATTGTTGGGCGTCAATTTGGAGGGCAGCGTAGGGTAATTCCATGGGCGCGGAAATCTATTTCGATAACAACGCGACGACGCGCATCGCGCCGGAAGCGCTGGAGGCGATGCAGCCGTTTTTGACAGACTTGTACGGCAACCCTTCGAGCATTCATCGGTTCGGCAGCCAGGTGGCGCAGAAAATTCAAGAGGCGCGGGAGCAGGTCGCGGCGCTCCTCGGCGCGGCCGATCCGATAGAGATCGTCTTCACGAGTTGCGGCACCGAGGGAGACAACGCGGCGATACGCGGCATTCTCGACTCGCAGCCGGAAAAGCGCCACATCGTCACGACTCAAGTCGAGCACCTGGCGGTGTTGGCTTTGTGCCAGCATTTGGAAAAAAAGGGCTATCGCGTGACCTGGCTCGGCGTCGATCACGACGGCCTGCTCGACATGGACGAGCTCAAAACTTCGCTTGGCAACGACACGGCGCTGGTGTCGATCATGTACGCCAACAACGAAACCGGCGTCGTCTTTCCGATCGAGGCGATCGGCGCGATCGTCAAGGCGCGAGGGATTCCGTTTCACGTCGATGCGGTGCAGATCGGCGGAAAGATTCCCCTCGACGTGAAAAAAACGCCGATCGATCTGCTGACGATCTCGGCGCACAAGTTCCACGGTCCGAAAGGCGTGGGCGCGCTTTACGTCCGGCGCGGCATTACGTTTCGTCCTTTCCTGATCGGCGGGCACCAGGAGCGCGGCCGCAGAGGCGGCACCGAGAACGTGGCCGGTATCGTCGGCATGGGCAAGGCCGCGGAGTCAGCGCTGGCGGGCATGACGGCGCACGAGCCGCGCATTCGAGCGCTCAGGGATTTGTTGGAAAAATCTCTTCTCGAATCGTGCCCCGACAGCCGGGTGAACGGGCACGCGGAAAAGCGCCTGCCGAACACGCTCAACTTGAGTTTTAAGTATCTCGAAGGCGAAGCGATTCTGGTGCTGCTCGATCAGAGCGGAATTTGCGCGTCAACGGGGTCGGCTTGCACGGCCGGCTCGGCCGAGCCGTCGCACGTGCTGCGCGCCATGGGCGTGCCTCCGGATTATCTCCAGGGCGCGGTCCGGTTCAGTCTTAGCCGCTTTACTACCGAGGAAGAAGTCCGGGTTGTCAACCAAACGGTGCCGTCGATCGTCGAACGCTTGACCGGCCTCTCGGCGTTGGGCAAGGCGAAAAAGCGCGAGTTCGAGCGTGGGGATCGCGGCGGGCGAATCGGGGCCAGGAGGTAGCCGAAATGTCGGTCATGCAAATCCCCAGGCGAGTGGATTACGGTTTGCGCGCGGCGATCTACCTGGCGCAGCAAGGTGCGGAGAAGACCTGCTCGCTCGCCGAAATCGCCGCGCGGCAAGGCATCCCGCGCAAGTTTTTGGAAAAAATTATCCAAAGCCTGATTCGCGGCGGGCTGGTCAAATCGAAGCGCGGGCCGGACGGCGGATATACTTTAGCACGCCCGGCGGCGATGATTTCGTTCCGCGACGTGATCGAGGCGCTGGAAGGGCCGGTCGCGGTAAATTTATGCATGGACCCGCAGATGAGTTGCAGCCATCTACCGCGCTGCGCCATGGTCGGCGTATGGCAGGAGGTTCAGCGCCGGGTGATGGACGTGTTCTCCCATACCACCCTGGCGGCGCTCAAGGCCGAGCCGATGCCGGGTTCCTCTTCTCTGTCGAGTGCGGCATGAATAATTTCGTCTCGCGAGCGTCAAATCGAGACGCAGGCCGCACCCCATAGGGAGGTGATTTTATGGGATACGAAAACAAACTCAACGTAGAAGAGAAGGTGGCGACCCTGTTCCAACCCGACACGCTTATGCCCGCGCAATTTTTGGATACCTATCGGCGCAAGACGCATCTGGCGCCGGAGACTCATCTGATGTTGGCGGTGCTCGAAGACGCGGTCGCCTGTTTTCAAAAGTACATTTTCGCGCGCGACGGCAAAGGCCGGGAGATGTTCCGCGAGGCCGAGGAATGGATTTTGGCCGAGGAGAGCGAATGGCTTTTTTCCTTCGATAACATCGCCGATGCGCTGGGACTGAACCCGCGCTACTTGCGCGAGGGATTGGTGCGTTGGAAGCGGGCGGCGCTGGAGGGCCGGCCCAAGGCCAAGGTCTATGATCTCGCCGAACGGAAAAACGGCAAAGGCGACGCGCCCGAGCCGACCGCGTCCGGCCCGCAATTCTTAAAGGCGATCGGCCGGTAAATTCCCGGCATCCAGTCAGTCGTATCCGAGGGCGGTGGCGCCGGCGCCACCGCCCTTTTTTATCTCCAGCGCCTTGCTCGGGCGGCGCGAAAGAGTGTATAAAAATTCCGCATCCATCATGGCTGTTCCGACCAAAAAGAAGAAACATCGAACACCGATCGGTTCCCTGATCGCTTTTCTGGATTGGCTGCGCTACCGGGTGGGAGAATACTGCATGCGGGGCTTCGTACGCGCGCTGCCGTGGCTTCCCGCGCGGTTTCTTGCCGTTTTCACCGCGGCGGTCGGACGCTTTACGTTTTTCCTTCTATGGAAATATCGCATCCGTATGGAGCAAAACCTCGCTCTGGCCATGGCGGACGAGCTGCCTTCACCAGCGGAAAGAATGGCGGTCGTGCGCCGGGCCTGGAGAAACTTCGCGCAGGGCATTCTGGAAACCACCCGCTTCATGCACGCTTCGAAAGAGCGCATCCGCGCCACGGTCGCCGTCCAGGGTGAGGAGCATTTAAAACGGGCGTTGGCGAAGGGCAAAGGCGTGATCGCGCTCAGCGCGCATCTGGGTAATTTCA
>JBGPTS010000147.1:0-9839 GCA_041490745.1 Binatia bacterium
CTGCGCTCGGCGGTTATCGAAATTGCCGCGATGCCGAGATCGGCCTTGCCCGATTTGATCGCGGATAACAGCTCGGGCACGTTGCCGGTCGGGATAAAATTGGCGCCGGCCTTCATCTCTTCCGCGATGCTCTGCCAGAGATCGATGCTGAAGCCGGCGAGCTTGCCGTTTTCTTTATAGACAAAAGGCGGGATCTCGCGCGTGGCGACGCGGAGGTGCTTCGCGGGCGGCGCGGCGGAGAACGCCGGCGGCGGCAGCAGCAAGCCGCCGAGCGCCAGCGCGAGCCACGCGGCGGCGAGTCGAGCGGCAAGCGCGGTCGGAAAATAAAAGCGCCGATCACCTCGCCGCGTCATCGCCCGCAGCCGCCCCTTCCTCTTTTTTTTCTTCTTTGGGTTTCGCCTCTTCCGCTTGCGGGCCGAAAACGATCAGCGGGTCTTGTCCCGCCTTCAGCGTCGCGGCGATTTGATCCAACGCGAGAAATCTTTCCGGCGGGCTCGGATGAGTGGCGAGAAATCCTCTGGACGTGCTCTCGGGCATTTCTATGGCCATTCTTTTAAATATTTCCTTGCCCTGATCGACGTCGAAACCCGCCCGGTAAGCCCAGATCAGGCCGTAGAGATCCGCTTCTCTTTCCTGGTCGCGGTGAAACCTCGCGTTCACAAGCTGGACCAGCCAGTCGGACAGCGTTCCGCCGATTCGTCCTCCGAAAACGCTGGCGGGTATGGTCACTGCGGCGCCAAGGATGTTCTGCGCCCAGAGATATTTCATGTGCTCTCTCAGGGCATGACCCATTTCGTGCGCCAGGACCGCGGCCAGCTCGTCGTCGGTCCGGAGAAAGCGCAGCATTCCGCGCGTGACCCACACCGTGCTTCCGTCGGTCCACGCGTTGACGATATCGGGATGAATGCGCGAGCCGGTCTGATCCAGCGTGGCGACAAAGACAAAGCGGATGACCGCCTGCGTCCCGGTCGCTTCCAACAGCTGGCCGGCGATCCGCTCGATTTTCTCCTGTTGTTTTTCCCGCCACAGTTTCGACTCGGCGGCGAGTTCCTCCTTCATTTTCTCCTCCGCTTCGGAGGTGATCTGCGGGACCGTGACGCAAGCGGAGAGCGCAAAGAAAACGGCGACGACGGCGAGATGAAGCCCAGTGGGACGCATAGATTTCGACGGCCCTGATCCCAGCACCGATGGCGCGCTGGTGTCGGCGACCGGCAAAATCATATGACAATTCCGGCGCCTTATCCAGAGCTTCGGCCTTGACTTGCATGGAGTTGCCAGATAAGGAAAGAAAATTATCAATTCGATCAATCGGGGGATTTGATTATGGCGAATGAAAAGACGGTTGAATATCGCGCGGATAACGGCGTGGCGCTGGTGGAAATCAACCGGCCGCCGGTGAACAGTTACACACACGAGCTTCTGCGCGAGCTCGACGACGCGATCCTTCAGGCGCGTTTCGACGACAACGTTCATGTGCTGATCATTACCGGGAAGGGTGAAAAATTCTTTTCCGCCGGCGCCGATATCAACATGCTCTCGAACAAACCGCTCTCGTTTAAAAATAATTTCGCGCTGCACGGCCACGAAGTCTTGATGCGCCTGGAGAACACGCCCAAGCTCGTGATCGCCGCGGTCAACGGCCACGCCGTCGGCGGCGGGCTGGAGATCGCCATGGCGTGCGACCTCCGCATCGCCAAAAAAGAAGGCGGCAAATTGGGCCTCGCCGAGATCAATCTCGGCGTCATGCCCGGCATGGGGGGCACGCAGCGACTGCCGCGCCTCGTCGGCAAAGGACGCGCGATGGAGCTGTGCACCACCGGACGGACCATCGCCTTCGAAGAGGCGCTGGAGATGGGCCTGGTAAATTTCATCTACGAGAAGGAAAACTTCCTCGACAAAGTCATGGAGTACGCCCGCACGTTCGTCACGCCGAACAAGGCGAGCATGGCGGTCGGCAAAGTGAAGCGCGCGATTCAAACCGGCTTGGAACTCTCCCTCCCCGACGGCCTCGCCTTCGAGAGAGAAGTTCTCGCGCAGACCTTCGGCAGCGAAGACGGCACCGAAGGCGTCAAGGCCTATCTGGAAAAAAGAACCGCGCAATATAAAGGCAGATAAAATAGCCATCAGCGGTCAGCAATCTCCGCCGGAGGCGGATCAGCCTTCGGCTGAAGCGATCAGCATCCGGAGCTAAAAGCTGACACCTTCTTAGCTAACAACTACACTTCGGAGGACGAATCATGAAGATGTTAATCGGCGGTGAATCGGTCAATTCGGTCAGCGGGCAGACGTATGAGGTCCGCAATCCGGCGACCGGCGAGGTCGTGGACAGCGTGCCGAAAGGCAACGAGAAGGACGTTCAGCAAGCGATCGGCGCGGCCGAGGGCGCCTTCAAGGAATGGTCCGACGTGACGGCGGAGGATCGCGGCAAGATGCTGGCGAACGCTTGCGAGCTGATCAAGCAAAAGAGCGGCGAGATCGCGCAGGCGCTCACTAAAGAACAGGGAAAGACGCTTTTCGAAGCGGGCCTGGAAATTCATCATTTGATTCACGGCCTAGAATTCTACGCCGGACTCGCATCCAAAGTCCGCGGCTCGCACGTGCCGCTGCCGCAAAAAGGCGCGTATGGCATGGTCGTGCGCCAGCCGATCGGCATTTGCGGCGGCATCGTGCCGTGGAATTTTCCCCTGACGCTGATGGGCACGAAGCTGGGCCCGGCGCTGGCGGCTGGAAACACGATCATCATCAAGCCGGCGAGCACCACGCCGCTGGCAACGCTGATCGCCATCGAGCAGATTCAGAAAGCGACTTACGGCGAAGGCAAAGCGCAGAAGGCGTTGCCCAAGGGCGCGGTCAACGTCGTCACCGGCCCCGGCGGAACGGTCGGCGAGGAGATTCTCAAGAACCCGCGCATCCGCCGCATCGCTTTCACCGGCTCGACGCCGGTCGGCAAGCACGTGATGGAAGTCGCCGGCCGCGAGATCAAGCGCGTCACGCTGGAGCTCGGCGGCAGCGATCCCATGATCGTCATGGACGACGCCAATCTCGATCTCGCGATCAAGATGGCCGACATCGGCCGCTATTTTAACTGCGGCCAGATGTGCCTCGGCGTCAAGCGGCTGTTCGTGCAGGAATCGGTCGCGGAATCGTTTGTCGGCAAGCTCGCCGAGATTTTGAAAACCAAAACGGTCGGCAACGGCGCGAGCAAAGAGACGCGCATGGGGCCGATCCACATCGAGTCGCAGCGCAAGGAGATCGAAGAGCAGGTCGAAGACGCCAAGGCGCGCGGCGCCAAAGTCGTCTTCGGCGGCGCGCGGCCCAAAGGCGGCGACCTCGACAAAGGTTATTTTTATTTGCCGACGCTGCTGACGAATGTCCCGGACGACGCGCGCGTCAGCGTGGAAGAAACCTTCGGCCCGGTGCTGCCGGTCTTCCCCTTCAAGACTTTGGATGAGGCGCTCGAAAGGGCGAACAGCTCCATCTTCGGTCTCGGCTCGTCGATCTGGACGAGGAATCTCACGCACGCGAACCGAGCGATCGACAAGCTCCAGGCGGGCAACGTCTGGGTCAACTCGCTCCACTACGGCTACGACGAGCTGCCCTTCGGCGGCGTCAAGCAAAGCGGCGTCGGCAGAGAGCACGGCCCCGAGGCGCTGGACTACTACCTGGAGCCCAAGGGCGTCGTGATCGTGAACGTGTAATTAGCGGAGTCGTTCGAGTCTAAAAGCCCGACCGGCGCCGCCGGCCGGGCTTTTTTTATTGCATCGTGCTCGTTTGTGAAGCACAATCGGAAACCGGCAGCAGCTTGTTAATAGGAGAAGCGAAACGTGGAAACTTCGACACCGTCGCAGTCGCAATCGAAAGAATTTCCGCAGCCCCAAGGATTCCTGTCGCTGGCAAAGAACGTCGGCATCAAAGACGAGACGCTCGACCTCACCGTCATCTATTCCACCACGCGCGCGCGGGCCGCGGCGATGTTCACACAGAACCGCTTCCCCGGCGCGCCTGTGATCGTCGGACGCAAGCACGTCGCGAACGGCTTTGCCCAGGCGCTCGTCGTCAACAGCAAGAACGCTAACGTGGCGATGGGCCAGAAAGGAATCGACGACGCGACAGAGATGTGTCGGCTGGTCGCCGCGGAACTGGACCTCGATTACCGCGACGTTCTCCCCTTCTCCACCGGCGTCATCGGACGGCCGCTGCCGATGGAAAAAATCCGCGCCGGGCTGAAGGGAATTCGCGCCGGATTGCGCCCGAACAATCTCGAGCAGGCCGCGCGCGCGATCATGACGACCGACCGCTATCCCAAGTACGCCTCGCGCCGCGTCGGTCCGGCGATCATCGCCGGCATTGCCAAGGGCGCGGGGATGATCGAGCCGAACATGGCGACGATGCTGGTTTATCTCATGACCGACGCCGAGCTGCCCAAACCGGCGCTGCGGCCGATGCTTAAACGCGTGGTGAATCGAACTTTTAATTGCTTGAGCATCGACACGGACACGAGCACCAGCGACACGGTCGTCCTGATGGCGAACGGCCTCGCCGGGCGCGTGGACGCGCGGAAATTTGAAAATGAGCTCTACCAGCTATGCGAGCATTTGGCGCGCGAGATTACGCGCAGCGGCGAAGGCGCGACCAAGCTCATCGTCGTCGAAGTCGGCGGCGCAAAGGGCGAAGCGCAGGCGAAGCGGGTTGCGAAGTCCGTGGTGAATTCCCCCCTGGTGAAAACCGCGGTTTACGGCCGCGACCCCAACTGGGGACGCGTGATCATGGCCGTGGGCAAGACCTTTGATAAAACGATCGAGCCTGCTCGCACTACGATTCATTTCGGTGACGTGAAAGTTTTCGCGCGCGGCGCGCCGGTGGATTGCGATCTCGAAGCGCTGCGGCGCTACCTCGCTCAGTCGGAGGTCGTGATCGGCGTCGATCTCGGCATCGGCAAGTCCCGCGCGCGCGTCTGGGGATGCGATCTCACCGAGGAGTACGTCAAAGAAAACGCGTATTATACGACGTGACGCACCGAAGCGCGCATGGCGGAAATCTTTGCAGCCGAAACCTCCGAGCACCTGAGCGCCGTTCGAGAGCTCTTCGAGCAGTACGCCTGCTCTCTCGGCTTCGATCTCGGCTTTCAAGATTTCGCGGTGGAAGTTGAAAATCTTCCCGGCGATTACGCTGCGCCGGACGGATGTATTCTACTGGCGAGACACAGCGGACGAATCGTCGGCTGCGTCGCTCTGCGAAAATGGGACAATCGCATCTGCGAGATGAAGCGTCTCTTCGTCACGCCAGAGGAACGCGGTCACGGGGTCGGTCGATTGCTCGCCGAAGCGGTGATCGCTCACGCGAGGCAGACGGGATACGAGAGCATGCGCCTCGACACTCTCGCGCCGATGCAGGCGGCCAACGGCCTTTACGCGTCGCTGGGCTTTCAGCCGATCGCGCCTTATCGCTATAATCCCATCGAGGGCGCTCGGTTTTACGAACTGGTTTTGTCGTAGCTTTAAAAGCGTGGTTTCATCCGAGAGGCAATGGAATTCCACATCCAGCCCGCAGCCGAGCGTGACGTGCCGGTTATCTTGGACCTCATCAAAGGCCTCGCAGAATACGAGCAGTTGTCACACGAGGTCGTCGCGACGGAAGAAAGCTTGCGCGAGTCGCTGTTCGGCCCGCGGCGCACGGCCGAAGTCTTGCTCGGCTACGCGGGAGCGGAAGCCGTCGGCTTCGCCGTCTTCTTCCACAACTACTCGACGTTTCTCGGCCGTCCGGGAATATATCTCGAAGATTTGTTCGTCGCGCCGAAGTGGCGCAGGCGAGGCTTGGGCACGCAGTTGCTGCGCTACATTGCGCGTCTCGCCGTCGAGCGCAATTGCGGAAGATTGGAATGGGCGGTGCTCGACTGGAACGAGCCTGCAATCGCCTTCTACAAAAAACTCGGCGCGCGGGCGATGGACGAGTGGACCGTGTATCGGGTCACGGGTGACGCGTTGGAGAAACTAGCATCGGAAGCTGAGACGGAGAAATGACGCCCACGACGAGAACCATTTACGTTGACATGGACGACGTGCTATGCGAGACGGCGCGCGCGCTGCTCGCGATCGCCGAGCGGGAGTTCGGGAAGACGATCCATTACGATCAACTGAATACCTTCGAGGTCGGCGAAGCCTGCGGGCTGGAGATTCGCGAGATTGCGGAACTCTTTCGCATCGCGCATCAGGCCGACGAACTGCTCGCGATGACGCCGATCGAGGAAGCGGCCTCGGTGTTGGAGCAATGGGCTGGAGCCGGATACGAAATCGCTGTCGTCACAGGACGCCCGCCTTCCACTTACGACGCGTCCGTCGAGTGGCTGGCGCTTCACAAGTTGCCCTACGACGCTTTTATCATCGTCGATAAGTACGGTCGCTTCCCGACCGAAAACACAATAGGCATCGCCTTGCCGGAATTATCGAACCGCAGATTTTCTTTCGCAGTGGAAGACTCGCCGACGATGGCGAAATTTTTGGCGGCCGAGATGCGAGTGCCCGTCGCGCTACTCGATCGCCCCTGGAATCGCGCGAGCGACGCGCACGCGCTGATCACCCGCTACAACCACTGGCGCGAGATCGCCGCGGCGCTGCCGTCGCGAAGTAAAAGATAACCCGTCAAGAACTTACCGCCTCTTCCCTCTCATCGCCGAAGTCACAATTGCGACGCCGCTCGCCGCCATGCCGATCAGCAAAGTCGTGTTCAGCGCGGCGACGAACGCGACGGGATTCGCCGGCGTCGGGCTGACGCCGGAAAGCCCGGTATGATGCTCGAACGCGGCGGTCATGATGACGCCGCCGAGCGTCACGCCGAGCACGCCTCCCAATCCGAACGCCACGTGATTCACGCTCGAAGCGAAACCCCGGTGCTCCTTCGGCACCATGCCGATCATGCTCACCGAGTTGGCGGGATTGAAAAGTCCATTGGTGATGCCGCCAAAGGCGATCATGAACGTGGGGAGGAGCCAGTGAGAGTCCGGCCGCAGGAAAGAACCGATAAAAAACGCGACCGACAAGAAAACCACTCCTGTGGTCGCCGGGAGGCGCGGCCCGAAACGGTCGGAGAGATAGCCGCTCAGCGGAGCGATGGAAAGCGTGATCGCCGCCGGCGCCATAAAGAGCAGTCCGATGAAGCCGGGAGAAAGGTGAAGAACCTCCTGCAGGTAGAACGGCAGCAGAAAACCGGTAAGCACATAGCATGAGGACACGATCACGAGGCTGATGGCCGCCATGGTGAAGATCCTGACCTTAAACAGAGACACGTCGATAAACGGGCTCGGCGTTTTCGCCTCGTGAAATAAGAATCCCGCCAGCGAGACGCAAAATATTCCCGCAAAAATAATCCTCGCCTCGGCGCCGATGATTTCCAGCGCGCGCCGATCGAGAATGAGAAGCAGCGTGCTTGTGATGACAAAAATTAAAAACGCGCCGAGGTGATCGATCGGGCGGCGCTCGCCGGACGGCTTTGCGCGTCTCAAATTCGGCAGCGTGAGCATCGCGCCGACCAGGCTGATCGGCACGAGAGCAAAGAACGCCCAGCGCCAGCTGAAATAGTCGATCATGAATCCGCCGAAAGCGGGACCGAGCATAAAGCCGGTATGGTGCGCCGTGGTCATGAATCCCTGCGCTCTTCCGGCCAGCTCGTCCGGCACGGCCTCGGCGGCGAGCGCCCGGCTCGACGACTGGAGCATCGCCGAGCCGACTCCCTCGAGCAAACGGAAGCTCACGAGCTGCAGCAAGGTTTGCGACAGGCCGCAAAGGAGCGAGGTGAGAGAAAACACCATGAAGCCGAGCGCGAAGACTTTTTCTCGTCCCCAGATGTCTCCGAGCCGGCCGAAAATCATCGACAGCCCTATGTTGGTGAGCTGATACGCGAGCAAAGCCCACGAGATGCCGAGGAGATCGGTGCCGAGATCGTTCGCCACCGTCGGCATCGAGATGTTGAAAATTCTTCCGGCGGTTCCGGCGAAAAACGTTCCGAGCAGGGCCGTGCCGAGGAGCAGGCGATTGATTCGCGGGTTCACTCGATTTCCTCTTAACGATTGAATGACCGAAATGTTGGTGGCGATGAAGGATAGAGCGAAGGCCGCTCACTGCCCCGCCACCTGGCTCCGCCTGCCGATCCACCAGAACGCGACGATGAGCGGCGCGAGAAGAACCGTCATGAGCAGCGTCACCGCCGACGCTTTATTCATGCCGCCCGCGTACCAGTAGCTCCAAATGACCGCCGGAAAGGTGATGTTGTCGTGCACGCCGAGAAATACCGCGACGGTGAGTTCACGATAGACGAGCAGCGCGGTCCATATCCAAACCGAGAGCAGCGTCGGCCGGAGCAGCGGCATCAGCACGCGCCATGCGGTGCGAAACGTCGAGAGGCCCGAGACGAAGGCGGCCTCTTCGAGTTCGCGATGAATTTGCAAGAGCGAGCCGTTGAGCGCCCGCGTGGCGAAGGCGATGCGCGCCGCGACATAGACGATGGCGATGAGCCAGACAGAGCCGTAGAGCGGAAGAAAATCCCCGAGCACGAAAAGCGACAGCAAGAGCGCGCCGATGGCGAGAATAACTTCCGGCAGCGCCTGCGGCAGGAAAGCCGCGAACTCGATCGCGTAGCGCGCGCGATTGCGCGAGCGGACGACGAGCCACGAGATCGCGAAGGCGAAGAGCAGCACGGCGAGCGGTACCACGAACACCAGCAGGGCCGTGTTGCGCGCGCCGCGCAGGACCAGCTCCCAGTCCATATTGTAGAAGTGGACGAGCGAAAGCCGGCGCATCATCTCCATCGACGGCGGCGCGAAGTACGGAGTCAGCGCCGCGTAGACGATGAGCAAAAGCGGCAGCAGCTTGGAAACGAAAGCATACAGGCCGATGAACAGCCATCCGGCGACCCGCCAGCTACCGAGCTTTATCAACGCGGGGCGGTAGCCCTTGCCGGTGACGACTTCGAAGCGATGGCCGCGCCGGAGCACCTGCCCGTACCATGAAGTCAGCAGCGCCGCGACTATGATCATGCAGGCGCCGACGGCGCCGGTGATGCCGTACTCCGGCAGCCCGCTCCCCTGCGGATGAACTTTCAGATAAATAAAAGTGCTGAGCATGTAGACGCGGTTGCCGAGACCGAGAATCGCCGGAATGTCGAACGTCGCGATGCCAATCGTGACGACGTAGATCACGGCGGCCAATATGCCCGGCAGCGCGAGCGGAAAAGTGACGCGATGGAGCGTCGTGAAAAAACTGAGCCCGTGCACCTCGGCCGCCTCTTCCAGCGTCGGGTTCATGGCGCGAAACATCTGCGCCGTCAGGATGAAGACCACGGCCGCGAGGCTCAGTCCCTGGACGAAGCCCATGCCGATCGGCGTGGCGATGTTGATCGGCGCGCTGTCGAGGCCGAAGATATCCATCAGCCAGCGATTTACAAATCCGATGCGCGGGTGAGCGATGAAGGTCCAGCCCATCGCCGTGTAGATGCCGGGAATCAACAGACCGAGCGTCATGATCGCGTAGATCGTTGTTTTCCCCGGAATCGTCGTTCTCTCCGCGAGCCAGGCGATCGGCAGGCCGACGAGGAGCGCGACGAACGTCGTCGTGAGCGTGAACACCGCCGTGTTCCATAGGACGCGATAGAGAAAAGGATCGGTGAAAACCGCGCGATAATTTTCCAGCGAGTAGCTGACGGCGGGAGTGCCGAGCAGCCCTCGTTGGAAGCTCACCCAGATCATCACCGCGACGAATATAATGATAACCGCGATCGGCAGCGCCGCCAGGCCGAGCAGCGCCGGCGAGGCTTGCAGCCGCCAGCGTGGGAACGCCGGAACTCTTAAC
>JBGPTS010000148.1:0-9599 GCA_041490745.1 Binatia bacterium
CTCGGCGTACTGCGGGTTGAGACGAATCGCTTCGGCGTAATCGCCGAGCGCGGCCTCGTACTGCTTCATGGCGTCGTAGATCGTGCCGCGATTGAGGTAAATGTCGGGATCGTCGGGAAGGATGCGGACGGCGGCGGCGTAATCTTTCAATGCAGGATCGCGCTGGCCGAGACGACGGTAACTGTCGCCTCTGGCGCGCAGCGCCTCGCCGTCTTTGGGATCGAGACGAATCGCCTCGCTGTAATCTTTCGCCGCCCGCTCGTCTTCGCCGAGCTCGGCGTAAGCGTTGCCGCGGTTGAGATAGGCCTTGGCCAAGCGCGGATTGGCCTTGATGACGCGGTCGTATTGCTGGATCGCTTCCTTCAACTGCCCGGCCTCGTGCAGGACGAGCGCCTCTTGCAGCGCCTCTTCAGGCGTCGCGGCGCCGGCGGGCGCGGCGGCGAGAAGCCGAACGATCGCGGCGAGTATGGCGATACGAAAAATCATGGCGCTCACTTGAACGCGCCTTTGGCGCGAATCTCGCTTTCGATCTTTTGCTTGAGACTCGGATCGATCTCGAAAGATTTGGCGAAGTCTTTGTCCGCCTCGGCATTTTTCCCCGCGCCCAGCTTGGCCAGGCCGCGATTGGCGTAGATGCGGGCGTTTTGCGGATCGATCTTCAGCGCCGCGTCGTAGTCTTGCAGCGCCAGGTCGTATTTACGCAGGACGTAGTACGCATTCGCGCGGTTGTTATAGACTTCGGCGTTGTTGGGATTCAACTTGAGCGCGGCCGAATAGTCTTGCACCGCCAGTTCGTGTTGGCTCAACCGGCGGTGTGCGAGGCCGCGCTCGTAGTAGGCCTCGGCGTCTTTGGGATTTAATTTGACGGCCTCGGTGAAGTCGCTGATGGCATGGTCGTACTGCCCCGTGCCGGCGTAGGCGCCGCCGCGCTGGCGGAAGGCGTTGGAATTTTTCGCGTTCAACCGGATGGCCTCGTCGTAATCCTTGATCGCGCGCTGGCGCTGCTTGAGCTCGTCGTAAGCGGTGCCCCGATTGTAGTAAGCGTCGGCGCTCTTGGGGTCGAGCGCGAGGGCTTCGTCGAAGTCTTTGATCGCGCGCTCGTACTGGCCGAGTTTATAATAGACAAAGCCGCGGTTGTTGTACGCCTCGCCGAGCTTGGAGTCGAGCGCGAGCGCCTGGTCGTAATCTTTGATCGCGCGCTCGTTTTGTTTCAGCTCGTCGTAAGCGTTCGCCCGATAGTAATACGCCGCCGCGAGCTTGGGACTCAACTTGATCGCCTGGTCGTAATCTTTGACCGCCTGGTCCTGCTGGCCCAGCTTGGCGTAGGCGACGCCGCGGCCGACGAAGGCCTCGGCGTGCCGCGGATTGTTTTTGATCTCTTTGTCGTAGGCCGCGATCGCTTCCTGCGTTTTTCCCGCCCGCAGCAGCTTGAGCGCCTCGTCGTAGGCGCTCGGCGGCGCCGCCGCCGCCGCGGAAGACGCCAGCGCCGCGACGACGAGCGCCGGGAGAAAAATGGCACGAAGACTCATGACGATTGGATTAACGCACAGTACGGACAATGTCCAACCTGGTCCAGCCCGATTCAGTTTGGCGCGAAAATATCGCCGCAGCCGTCGAAAGCCGCGAATTCGTCTTATTGTGAAAACCCGCCTACCTGCTTGCGCAGCCCGTCGAGCATCTCTTCGGGCGACTCCTTCGTCAGCAGACGGCCGAACTGACTGCGATAGCTAGAGACTATGCTTATGTTTTCGACCACGAAGTCGTAAACCCACCATTCCGCGCTCTTCGAAACTAAACGAAACTGGATCGGCGTCTCGGTCGAGCCGGAGACCACTTTGATATCGACCTCCACCCGGTTCTCTCCGAGCGCCCGTTCCCTGCCGAAAACGACCTGCTGGTCTTTGTACAGCAAGAGCATATCCACGTAAACTTTTTCCAGGATCGCCCGATACAGCACGACGAAATCTTTCTGCTGTTCCGGTTTTAATTTATCCCAGTTGCGCGACAGCGTGGCGCGCGAGAGCTCGACGAAATCGAAAGTCTTGTCGAAAATCGCTCGAAGCTGCTTGACCTTCGCCGGCTTGGCCGAGTCGGCCTTGAGCGCCGGGTCGCCCAGCACGCCGAGGACCTGATTGACGCGCGATTTCACCGTGTCCAGCGCCGAGTCGGCGCGCGCTTGAGCCGCGACCAGCAATAGAAGCAGCAGGCCGAGCGGAACCATCAGTTTTCTCATTCGACACCTCATTTCTTTTCTTTGGTTTGTTTTTTCTCCACGTCGCCGAATGCATATTTGCTGATCAGTTCCATGATATCCACGGGCGCCTCGGTCTCCGTGATCGTCCCGCGCGCCGCCAGCAGCCCCCCGCCGCCGCCGGCGTCGATTTTCACGTACTTGTCGCCGAGCAAGCCGTTGGTCTTGATCGAAGCCACGGCGTCTTGGTAAATCTTGACGCCGTTTTGAATCCGCAGCTCGACGACGGCCACCTGGTCTTTTTGATCCATGGTAAAGCCCGCGACGCGCCCGACCTGCATGCCGACCATCTCGATCGAGCTGCCGACTTTGAGGCCGGAGACCGACGTGAACTTCGCGAAGAGCGGATAGGACGCGTCGCCTATGATGGAAACGTCGCCGAGCTTCACCGTCAAATAGGTCACGCACGCGATACAGACGACCAAAAAAATCCCGACCCACGTCTCCATCGAATATTTCTTCATACAACGGTCCTCCGCGTGAAATCCTACAAGAGAAACGACGTGATTACGTAATCCACGACCAGCACCAGCACGCACGACAGCACCACCGCCGAGGTGGTCGAGATGCTGACGCTCTTGGCGCCGTGCACGTCGGCGCGCAGGTGCGTGAAATAGCCCTGATAGCTGCAAATCGTCGAAACGATGACCGCGAACACCAGCGCCTTCAAAAAACCGCCCATGACGTCCTTGGCCTCCACCGCAGCCTGAATCTGATCGAGATAAAGCCCGGAGTTGAGCCCGAGCAGGACGACGCCGGTGAAATAGCCGCCCGCGATCCCGATCGTGTCGAAGAGCGCCGTCAGCAGCGGAAAGCTCACGATCGCGGCGGCGACGCGCGGGCTGATCAAGAAGCCCAACGGGTCGATGCGCATGGTGGCAAGCGCGTCGATCTGCTCGGAGATGCGCAGGATGCCGATCTCGGCGGTCATCGACGATCCGGCGCGCGCGATGATCATGATCGCGGTCATCACCGGGCCGAGCTCGCGGATCAAGCCCAGGCTCACGGCCGAGCCCAGCACGCCCTGCGCGCCGAACTTCGCCAGCGCATAATAGACTTGCAGCGCCAGCACCATGCCGGTGAAAAGACCGATCAGAGATACGATGCCCATCGTCTTGGCGCCGACGTGGGAGAGCTGCTCCAGGATCGCCGCCGCCTGCTTCGGGCGAAAAATCATGACGAAGGCCTTGGCAAAAAAAATCGCCGCGGCGCCCATGTGATTGACCCCCCGGATCGCGGCGCCGCCGAGCGGCGCGAAGGGAGCGATCGAGACCTGTTCCGGCGGCATCATCCTATTTCTTTCGTCACGGTGCGTCTGTGATTCCCAACCATCGGACTGCTTTCCTCGACGCCAATCGCGTGATCGTAGCAGATGACCCGGACGCTGCGCAACGGCTCGGTCTGAAATTTTCTCCCGGGGGGCTTTGGCGGCTATATTTCAGCCGCAAAACGAGCTATGTTATCGCTTCCCGCCCCGCATCGAACGGCGGCCGGCTATTTTTGCAATATTTTACGGAGGTAGCGTCGTGCAATGTTCCAGGTGCCAAGCAGCGCTCGCCGAGACGCAGAGATTTTGCGGCGAGTGCGGTCATAGCGTCATAGCAGAGGCCGAGCCGCCCTCTTCCAACACCGGCGCGGACCTCTCGCCTCGAGAGAACGCCGGCGACGGCGCGGCGTCGAAACTCCCTTCCGGCTTCAGCCGCACGCTGTCCGGCGATCGGGTCGCCCGGCAAATCGAGATGCGCGCGATCGCCAAATTGAGCGCGTTGGTTCAGACCCGGACCTACAAGCCGGGAGAGATCCTGATCCGCCAGGGCGAGACGACGAGAGACCTTTTCTTCGTGGCCGAAGGCGTGGTCGAGATCTCGCACAAGGGAGGCGACGGCGATCTGGTGCTGAACGAGATCGAGCCGCCTTATATTATCGGCGACGTCGCGTTTCTCTTCGGCATGCCGCGCACGGCGACCGCGACGGCTAAAACCGAGGCCAAGGCGTTCGTGGTCAACCACGAGGATTTGAAGGATATGTTGAAAGAGCTTCCGCCCTGGGTCCATCCTCTTTTGACCTCCCTCGCGAGCGACATCAAGTCGCTGCACCACAAGAACAAGACGCTGGAGAAGCGGATTGCGGAAATCGACGAGCCGGGCAAGCATCGGAGTTGAACGAGCTATGAGCGAGCCACTGATCGAATTTAGAAACGTCACCAAGCGCTTCGGCAACCGCACGATTCTCGACCGCGTCAATCTCGAAGTGCGCGACGGCCAGACGACGACCATCATCGGCAAGAGCGGCACCGGCAAGAGCGTGCTGCTCAAGCACATGATCGGCCTGCTCGAGCCGACCGAAGGCGAAATCCTCTTTCGCGGCAAGCCGGTGCAACGGATGAGCCGGAAAGAGATGGACGAGCTCCGCGGCCAGTTCAGCTACTGTTTTCAAAATAACGCGCTGTTCGATTCGCTCACGGTCTTCGACAACGTCGCGCTGCCGCTCCGGCAGACCACCGCCATGAGCAAAAAGGACATCGACGCCAAGGTCATGGAACGCATCGGTCAGTTGGAGCTTTCGGAAGTGCACAACAAGTTTCCGTCCGAGCTTTCCGGCGGGATGCAAAAGCGCGTGGCGCTCGCGCGCGCTCTCATCACCGATCCCAAAATCGTGCTGTTCGACGAGCCGACCACCGGCCAGGACCCGATCCGCAAGAACGCCATCTTCAGCATGATCGTGCACAACCAGAAGCGCTTCGGCTTTACGACGATCATGATCAGCCACGACATTCCCGACGTGTTTTTTATTTCCGACCGAATTCTCGTCCTCTACGACAGCCAGATCATCTTCCAGGGTCCCTATCAGGAAATCGACAAGCTCAAACATCCCATGGTCGATGAGTTCGTCAAAAGCCTCGAACACTTTCAGGACGAGCTGACGGGCCTCTACTCCAAGAAGACCTTCGACAAGGTTTATGAGAAGGCGGTCGCGCAAAAACCGGAGGAGACCTTGACCGTCGCCGTGTTCAGCGTCGACGACTTCGACGGCGTCAGCGAACATCTGGGGCACGCGGCGGCGCAGGAGGTCGTGCAATCGCTCGCGGTGCTCATCGACAAACACCTGGGCGTCGTCGGCATCTCCAACCGGCTCGGCCGCGAGCGGATCGTGACGATTCTTTTTTCCACCGACCGCGCCGCAGCGGAGCGCCTCATGCAAGATCTCGCCGTCGATCTGCAACAGCGCGGGCTGATCGATCTCCCCAAAACGTCCGACGGCGCGCGATCGTATCCCCTGTCGATTCTCGCCGGACTGGCGGAAGGAAAAGTCGGCGAACAGATCGACGTCATCTCGGAGCGGGCGCAATCAGGCCAAAAAGAGATCGCGCGGTTCGATTTGCGCTTGCCGTGATCGAAACGGCCGCTCCCCCGCGCACCGAAACATCGCGTTTGTCCTTAAAAAAACCGTGTCCCGTCGGCGTGATTTCCGCTCGCGACGATGGTTGGAATCCATTCGAGGCGGAAAAAATTTTCCTTGAGAATAGAATAGCTCTGCGGTAAAAAGGTCTAGCTTGCGAATATGACAACGGGAACCGCGCGTCCTATAAACGTACCGTCCGGCGCCGTCATCGCCTATTTTTCCATGGAGGTCGGAATCGACTCCGCGATGCCGACCTATAGCGGCGGGCTCGGCATTCTCGCCGGAGATACGCTCCGCGCGGCCGCCGATCTGGGCGTGCCGATGGTCGGCGTAACGTTGCTGCACCGCAAGGGCTATTTCCGCCAGGGCCTCGATTCGCGGGGCAATCAAATCGAAACTCCGGCGGTCTGGAACTTTGAAGAGGCGCTGGAGCCTTTGCCGCACCGCGCGATCGCGACCATCGAAGGTCGCGCGGTTCAGATCCGCGTGTGGCGCTACGTTCTGCGCGGCGTGTTCGGCCATACCGTGCCGGTTTTTTTTCTCGACACCGACTTGGACGAAAACAGCGAGTGGGAGCGGAGCCTGACCGATGCGCTGTACGAAGGCGATCCCCGCCATCGTCTGTGTCAGGAAATCGTTCTCGGCATGGGCGGCTTGGCGATGTTGCAGACGCTCGGCTACGAGCGCGTCAGCACCTACCACTTGAACGAAGGGCACGCGGCGCTGCTGACGCTCGCGCTCCTCGAACGGCAGGCGAACGGCGACGGCGTCGCCGCCGCGAAACACACCGACGTGGAAGCGGTGCGGCAGCGGTGCGTTTTTACGACGCACACGCCGGTGCCCGCTGGCCACGACGAGTTTTCGATAGAGCTTGCGCGCATCGTCCTCGGCGCGGCCGCGGCGGCCGCCGTCGAAAAGCTCGGATGCGCGCCGAAGGGCATGCTCAACATGACGCGACTCGCCCTGTCGCTTTCGCGCTTCGTCAACGGCGTCACCATGCGCCATGGGGAGATCTCGCGCGGCATGTTCCCGCACTACCCCATCGATTCCATCACCAACGGCGTGCACGCCCACACCTGGACGTCGCCGCCCTTCCGCAATCTCTATGACGCGCACGTGCCGGAGTGGCGGCGCGACAATTTTTATCTGCGCTACGCGATAAAGATTCCGCTCGCTGATATTCGCGCCGCTCACCTTCTGGCCAAGCGGAAATTGCTCGCCCACGTGGCGCGCCGCACGGGAACCCATCTCGACGAGAACCTTATAACGCTTTGCTTTGCGCGCCGCGCGACGGCATATAAACGCGCCGACCTGATATTTTCCGATATCGAAAAGTTGAAGCGGATCGCCCGCGACGCCGGGCCGTTCCAGATTATTTATTCGGGCAAGGCGCACCCGCAGGACGAGCTCGGCAAAGCGATGATCCGGCGCATCTTCGATTTCGCCACCCGACTGGAGGACAACGTCCGAATCGTTTACCTGGAAAATTACGACATGGATCTCGCGCGGGAGTTGTGCGCCGGCGTCGATCTCTGGCTCAACACGCCGCAACGACCGCTCGAGGCGTCGGGCACGAGCGGCATGAAAGCCGCGCTCAACGGCGTTCCCAGCTTGAGCATTCTGGACGGCTGGTGGATCGAAGGGCACGTCGAAGGCGTCACCGGGTGGGCGATCGGCGACGGCGAGGGCGGCGTGGTCGATCCCGCGACCGAAGCGTCGTCCCTGTACGACAAGCTCGAGCGCGTCATCCTGCCGCTGTTCTATAAAACACCCGACGCCTTCACGGCGATTCGGCGCTCCACGATCGCGTTAAACGGATCCTTCTTTCACGCGCAACGCATGGTTATGCAATATCTCCGCAACGCCTACCGCGGCGTGGACCCATAGCGCTTCTGTTCCCTAGGCAAAACGAGCTCCACCTTGACACGGCCCATGCTCGATCTGATAAGTTAACCGGGCATGACGCAGACGGAGATTCAACGCAAGCTCAAACTCGGCATCGTCGGCATCGGCGTCGGCGCGTCGGAGATTCTGCCCGCGATGGAGGCGACTCCGAATATTGAACTCCTCGCCGGCGCGGACGTGAACCCGCGCGTGCGCGAGACGTTCGAGAAGCGCTACCACGCGCGCACCTACGACAGCGTCGAGAAGCTCTGCGACGATCCCGAAGTCGAAGCGGTGTGGATTTCGACGCCGAATAAATTCCACGCGCCGCATACGATCGTCGCCGCCGAGCGCGGCAAGCACGTCGTGGTGGAAAAGCCGATGGCGATTTCGCTCAAAGAAGCCGAGGGGATGATCGCGGCGGCGGAAAAAAATAAAATCAAGCTCATCTGCGGCCACACACAGAGCTTCGGCCCGCACATCAGGACGATGCGTAGAATTATTCGCTCGGGCGAGTTGGGCCGGCTCTGCGCGATGAATGTTTTCGCTTACACCGATTGGATGCTCAGACCGCGAACGCCGGAGGAGTTGGACATCGCTCAGGGCGGCGGCGTGCCGTTTCGCCAGGGGCCGCATCAGATCGACACGTTGCGGCTGCTCGGCGGCGGCATGGTGCAGAGCGCGCGCGGCGCGACCGGGCAATGGTTTCGCGGCCGGCCGATACCGGGATATTACGCGGCGTTTTTGGAATTCGAGGACGGCACGCCCGCAACGCTGGTGCACAACGGCTACGGTTATTTTCTGGCCGCCGAGATGGTGCCGTGGGGCAGCAATCGCAGCCGCTACACCTACGAGGAAAGGTCCGCGATCCGCAAACAGTTGCTCGACGGCACGCGCAACGAGAGCGCGGACAAAGACGCCATGCGCATCGGCGGCGCAGAGGAAGGCCGGCTCTTCCGCAACCGCGGCGAGCGCCGGCCGTGGACGCCGAACGACCTCGGCGTCCTGATCGTATCGTGCGAGCGCGGCGATATCCGCCAGTCGCAGTTCGGACTTTTCGTCCACGGCGACGACGGCGTCAAAGATGTGCCGATCGAAGAAGGCGGCGCGTCGCGGCGCGCCGAGCTGGAAGAATTGTATAACGCAGTCGTTCTCGACCGGCCGATTCGCCACACCGGCCCGTGGGGCATGGCGACGCTCGAAGTGTGTCTCGCGATCATGCAGTCGGCGCGCGAGCGGCGCGAGATTATTTTATCGCACCAGGTCCCGGCGCCTGAGGGAGAATAAGACTTTTGATTTCGGAAAAATTTATTTACAGGCCGATCAAAAAGGTCCAGCTACAAGGCGCGCGACAGGTAGGGGCACGGCATGCCGTGCCCCTACGACAACGCCGAGCGAGGCGATTGAAGCGCAACGAAGCATATGAGGCTTTATGAGCGCCCGAAAAGGAGACGACAATGTTTCAAAATCATAAGGTAGTCGACGTCCACGGCCACATGAGCACGCCGCCGCATTTTCGCGGCCATCTCGGAGCGACGATCTCGCTCAACACTCCGGGAAGAAAATTGGAGATGCCGGACGAGGCGCTCGCCAACGCCCAGAAGGCCCACTTGAAAGGCATGGACGAGCGACAGATCGACGTCCAGCTCATCGGCCCGCGCCCGGTCGCCATGTGGCACTGGACGCGCCCGTTTCTCCAGCAGGACATCTGCCGCGTCACCAACGACGTGATCGCGCGCATCGTCAAGCTCCATCCCGACCGCTTCCGCGGCATGGCGCAACTGCCGCAGAATGCCGGGCAGGACACCGGCCATTGCATCGCCGAGTTCGAGCGCTGCGTGAAAGAACTGGGCTTCGTCGGCGCGTACGTCAATCCCGATCCGAGCGGACGCAAAGACGCGCCGGGAATGCACGATCCCTATTGGCACCCGCTCTATAAAAAAGCGGTCGAGCTGGACGTGCCGCTGATGGTTCATCCCGCGACGAGCTTCGACCCGCGCATCGAGGTCATCCCGCACAACTACCAGATGAACAACTACACCGAAGAGTTCATCGCGATGCA
>JBGPTS010000149.1:0-9375 GCA_041490745.1 Binatia bacterium
CCTGGAACTGTTCCAGGTCCCTGAATGAAGGCAAGGGCGCGCCCAGGGGACGGAGGAGGTTTAGAAGCTGGCGGCCTTCTGAATCGGCCAGCAAGATATTGTTCCAACCTTGGCGGGCTTTTAGAACCCGCTGCGCCTCCTCGTAGAACGCGCGCAGATTTCCGGAATCAAGCTGCTTCGACGCGCCGAGTCCCTCCAAGGTGCCGGTCCAGGCCGTCACTTCGCGATCGACGGCCAGCGAGAGGGCGCGAGCCGTCTCGATCATTCGGGTTTCTACGGAAGCGCGCTGTTGTCTGTCGAACAGGAGGATCATCACGCCCGCGAAGATCAACAACGGCAAGAGCGCGGCGACAACCAACACGATGAGGTGTGAACGTAGCTTCATTTCACAGGCGACCACAAGCGCTCACGGCGCCGGCTCCCTGAACCCAAGAAGCCCAACTAGGAACATCCAGCCGGGCTTCTCTTCCCGCTTCTTCCGCCGTGGCACTACCGAGAGCCCTACTGCACCGCTTCAACTTATCATGAGGTCAGCGCGCATTATCCAATTTCTCCGGAACAGCGTCAAGGTCAGATTGGATTTGCGCGTTGCGAGTGATAGGTAAACTTTTGTCATGGTGCGCTCGGCCGTCGTTATCGATCCGGAATATCTCAAGCACGATCCGGGAAGGTTTCATCCCGAGCGGCCCGAGCGGGTGCAAGTTCTGCTCGACATGGCGGCCGGGCTGGACGCTCAACACTTTGAGCTCCTGCCGCCGCGACCGGCGACCCGCGACGAAATCGAGTCGTGCCACGCTGCCGAGTACATAGAAGTCGTTCAGGCCACCTCGCAAAAAAATCGCTGCGCTCTCGACGGCGATACGATCACGTGCCGGGATTCGTTCGGCGTGAGTCTCCTCGCCGCCGGCGGCTTCTTGCGCCTGCTCGACGCGATTGCGGCCGGCGAGGCGCGCAACGGCTTCGCTCTGGTGCGCCCGCCGGGACATCACGCGCTCAAAGATCGCGCGATGGGATTTTGCCTCTTCAACACCGTCGCGATCGGCGCGCGCCACGTCCAACGCACTTACGGCGCGAAGCGCGTTCTCATCATGGACTGGGACGTGCATCACGGCAACGGCACCCAGGATGCGTTTTACGCCGATCGCTCGGTGCTCTATCTCTCGACGCATCAATATCCTTTTTATCCCGGCACGGGCGCCGCGGAAGAGGTCGGGACGGGGGCCGGCGAGGGATTTACGGTCAATGTCCCGCTGCCCGCGGGCTTAGGCGATGCGGAGTACTTCAGCGTTTTCAGGGAGATCGTCGTTCCGATCGCGGACAAGTTCGCGCCCGAGTGGATTCTCGTCTCCGCCGGCTTCGATCCCCACAAGCGCGATCCGCTGGGCGGCATGAATGTGACCGAGGCGGGTTTTGCCGCGATGGCTTCCATGCTCATCGACACGGCCGAGAAACACGCGGGCGGGAAGATCGCGTTTTTGCTCGAAGGCGGCTACGACCTCGCGGCGCTGAAAAATTCGGTCGTCGCCGTGCTCCGGGAAATGGAAGAGCAGGGGAGCAGACGCGCAGAATGGCAGGGGGGAAAGGGAGCAGAGGGGATCGCGCCGCTCATCCGCAAGGTGCTGATGATCCAAGAGAAGTACTGGTAGTCATTCGAGTTCCGCTTGACCCTCCCGCCGGACTCATTTATTAAAGGGACCATATGAAAGAGATCGAACCGCGCCGCGTGGTCGTAACCGGGATGGGGCTGGTGACCCCGCTCGGCACGGGTCTGGAGAAAAACTGGCAGGCGATCAAGGCCGGCCGCTCCGGCATCCGGCCGATCACGCGCTTTCCCAACACCGAGTTTTTCCCCAGCCGTATCGCCGGCGAGGTGCCGGACTTCCGCGCCGAGGATTTTATCGAGGTGAAAGAGATCAAGAAAATGGATCTCTTTATCCAGTACGCCGTCGCCGCGGCCCAGATGGCGTGCGCGGACGGCGATTTCACGATCGATCCCGAAGAGGCGGCGCGCGTCGGCGTGATTGTCGGCGTCGGCCTCTGCGGCCTGGAGACGATCGAGACCTATCACAAGGCCTATCTCGACGGCGGGCCGCGAAAAATATCGCCGTTTTTCATTCCCAAAGTCATCTCCAACCTTGCGCCGGGGCACATCGCCATCCGCCACGGCGCCAAGGGAGTGAACTGGACGCCGACCTCCGCCTGCGCCTCGGGCACTCACGCGATCGGCGAATCGTTCCAGATGATCCGCCGCGGCGTCCAGGACGCCGTGATCGCCGGGGGGGCCGAAATGGCGATCACGCCGCTCGGCGTCGGCGGCTTCGCCTCGATGAAAGCGCTCTCGACGCGGAACGACGATCCCGAGCGCGCCAGCCGGCCGTTCGACAAAGAGCGCGACGGCTTCGTCATCGCCGAAGGCTCCGGCATACTGATTCTCGAGGAGCGAGAGCGCGCGCTCAAACGCGGCGCGAAAATCTACGCCGAGGTCATCGGCTACGGCGCCAACGGCGACGCCCATCACATGACCGCGCCCGCGCCGGAAGGCGAAGGCGCCGCGCGCTGCATGGCGCTGGCGCTGGCGGATGCGGGAATCGAACCGAGTCAAGTCGGCTACATCAACGCGCACGGCACCTCGACCGAATACAACGACATGAACGAAACGCAGGCGATCAAAAAAGTTTTCGGCGACTATGCGTACAAAGTTCCGGTCAGCTCGACGAAGTCGATGACCGGCCATCTCCTGGGCGCGGCCGGCGCCGTGGAGGGCGTTTACAGCGTGCTCGCGCTTCGCCACGGAGTTCTTCCCCCGACCATCAACTACGAACATCCCGATCCCGCGTGCGATCTCGATTACGTGCCGAACCGCGCGCGGGAGGCGGATATTCAAATCGCGCTCTCCAACTCTTTCGGCTTCGGCGGCACCAACGCCTGCGTGCTCTTCAGGAGGGCCGAGTGAGAAGCTCGCAACTTCGAAGCGTCATTCTCGGCACGGGCTCCGAGCTGCCGTCGCGCGTGATTACGAACGCGGCGCTCGAGCGCCTGGTCGATACCAGCGACGAGTGGATCACGACGCGCACCGGCATCAAGGAACGGCGCGTGCTGGAAGAAGGCAAGGGCAACGCCGAGATGGCGCATGCCGCGGCGGTGCGCGCGCTCCACGACGCGGGGATCGAACCGAAGGACCTCGACGCCATCATCATGGGCACCGTGACGCCGGACTATCCGTTTCCCAGCTCGGCGTGCGTGCTCGAAGACATGCTCGGCGCGCGCAAATGTTTTTCCTTCGACGTGAGCGCGGCTTGTTCCGGCTTTTTGAACGCGCTGGCCGTCGCCGATTCCATGATCCGCACCGCCATGATCCGTCACGCGCTCGTCATCGGCTCGGATGCGCTCTCGCGCCTGCTCAATTGGAAGGATCGGGGCACCTGCATTCTCTTCGGCGACGGCGCCGGCGCGGTCGTGGTCGGCGCGTCGCACGACGGTCATCGGGGCATTCTCAGCACCAAGCTCCGCACCGACGGCTCGTACGTAAAAACGCTTTATGTTCCGGCGGGAGGCTCGCTCAAACCGGCGAGCGCGGAGACGGTCAAGAAAAACGAGCATACGATCGCAATGAACGGCAAGGAAGTTTTCAAAATCGCCGTGCGCTCGATGGAGGAGATCAGCCGCGAGGCGCTCGAAGAGGCGGACGTGCCGATCGAGCAGGTTTCGCTCGTGATTCCACATCAGGCCAATCTGAGAATCATCTCGGCGCTGGCCGAGCGCTTGAAAGTGCCGATGTCCAAAGTGATGGTGAATCTCGACCGCTACGGCAACACCTCCGCCGCTTCCGTGCCGGTCGCGCTCGACGAGGCGCGGCGCGAGGGGCGCATCCGCCACGGCGACATCGTATTGCTCAACGCGTTCGGCGCCGGATTCGCCTGGGGCGCCGCGGTTATTAAATTCTAACGGCGCCTCGCGAGTTCATCGACCCAATCCTAAAACTTTCTTCACCGCAGAGGCGCAGAGTTCGCGGAGAGTTTTGTTTGTCTTTTCCACTCTGCGTCCTCAGCGTCTCGGCGGTGCAAGGTCCGCCGGCTTGACTTCGACCACTCCACCGTACAAATAGGAACACAAGGAGGCTTTATGGCGAAAGACCCGGTTTGCGGCATGAACGTCGAGGAAAGCAAAGCGGCGGCGACCTCGGCTTACAAAGGCCAGACCTATTACTTCTGCGCCAAGATGTGCAAGGAATCTTTCGACAAAGATCCGGAAAAATATCTTCAGAAGGGCCGCGGCTGAGAATGGCGCGCGATCCGGTTTGCGGCATGGAGGTCGATGAGCAGTCCGCCGCGGGAAAGCACGACTACGCTGGCCGGGTCTACTTTTTTTGCCACCCGCACTGTCTCGAAACATTCAAGCAAGATCCCGCTAAATTTCTCGCGCCTGAATTTCCCCGGCACGAAGAATACCTGAAAGACACTCCGCCGGACGCGGCCTATACCTGCCCGATGGATCCCGAAGTGCGCCAGCCGAAGGCGGGAGCTTGTCCGAAATGCGGCATGGCGCTGGAGCCGCTCACCGTTGCGCCGGCGGCGACGCGCATCGAATACGTCTGCCCGATGCATCCTGAAATCGTGAGATCCGAGCCCGGCTCTTGTCCGATCTGCGGCATGGCGCTGGAGACGAAGACCATAACGCTCGAAGAGGAAGTCAATCCGGAGCTCATCGACATGACGCGCCGCTTCTGGATCGGCGTCGCGCTGACCGCGCCGATATTTTTCTTCGCCATGTCGGACATGATTCCCGGTCAGCCGTTGCAGCGGCTGATTTCCTTCCAGATCATGAATTGGATTCAGCTTGCGCTCGCGACTCCGGTCGTGCTCTGGTGCGGCCGGCCGTTCTTCGAGCGCGGCTGGGCGTCGATCGTGAACCGCAGCCTCAACATGTTCACGCTGATCGCGATCGGCGTCGGCACGGCTTACGTTTACAGCGTCGCTGCCACGATCTTCCCAAATCTTTTTCCCGCATCGTTCCGCGGCCACGGCGGCGAAGTCGGCGTTTATTTCGACGCCGCCGCCGTCATCACCACGCTGGTGCTGCTCGGCCAGGTGCTCGAGCTGCGGGCGCGCAGCCGCACGAGCAGCGCGATCAAGGCGTTGCTCGGGCTCGCGCCCAAAACCGCGCGCGTGATCCGCGACGACGGCGAAGATGAAGACATCCCGCTGGAGCGCGTCCGCCCCGGCGACCGCCTGCGCGTCCGTCCCGGCGAGAAAATTCCCACCGACGGTGCCGTGCTGGAGGGTTCCACGTCCGTCGATGAATCCATGGTCACCGGCGAGCCGATCCCGGTCGAAAAGGAAAAGGAGAGCAAGGTCACCGGCGGCACGGTGAACGGCACGGGCAGCTTCGTCATGCGCGCCGAGCGCGTCGGCAGCGAGACGCTGCTCGCGCAGATCGTGCACATGGTGAGCGAAGCGCAGCGCAGCCGCGCGCCGATTCAAAAGTTGGCCGACCTCGTCGCAGGCTACTTCGTCCCCGGGGTCGTGCTGGTTGCGATCATCACATTCATCGTGTGGGCCGTCGCCGGCCCCGAGCCGCGCATGGCCTACGCGCTTCTCAACGCGGTCGCCGTTCTCATCATCGCCTGCCCGTGCGCGCTCGGTCTCGCCACGCCGATGTCGATCATGGTCGGCACCGGACGCGGCGCGACGGCCGGCGTGCTGATCAAAAACGCCGAGGCGCTGGAAGTCTTGGAAAAAGTCGATACGCTCGTCGTCGATAAAACCGGCACGCTGACCGAAGGCAGGCCGCGGCTGGTCTCGCTGTTCTCCGTCGCCGACGGCAGCGAATCGGATATTCTCCGATTCGCCGCCAGCCTCGAGCGCGGCAGCGAGCATCCGCTGGCGGCGGCGATTTTATCCGCCGCCGAGCAAAGAGGAGTCGCGCTTTCGAGCGCAGCCGATTTTCGGTCCGTAACCGGGAAAGGGATCGTCGGAACCGTAGAGGGGAAGAGAATCGCCCTCGGCAATCAAAAATTGCTCGACGAGCTGGGAATCGGCGCCGAGCAGGTGCAAGACCTCGCGGACAATCTCGGCCAGGACGGGCAGACGGTGATGTTCGTTGCGATCGGCGCAAGCGTCGCGGGATTGCTTGCCGTGGCGGACACGGTCAAGCCTTCCACTGCGGAGGCGATTCGACTGCTGCACGAAGACGGCGTCCGCATCGTCATGCTGACCGGCGACAGCCGCACGACGGCCGCGGCGGTGGCGAAGCGGCTTGGGATCGATGAATTTCAAGCGGATGTCTTGCCGGCGCAAAAAGTCGAAGTGGTCAAGCGTCTGCAATCCGAAGGCCGCGTCGTCGCGATGGCCGGCGACGGCATCAACGACGCGCCGGCGCTCGCCCAGGCCGAAGTCGGCATCGCGATGGGAACCGGAACCGACGTGGCGATCGAGAGCGCCACGGTCACCTTGGTCAAGGGAGATTTGCGCGGCATCGCCAAGGCGCGGCGCTTGAGCCGCGGCACGATGAAGAACATCCGGCAGAATCTTTTCTTCGCCTTCGTTTACAATATGCTCGGCGTGCCGATCGCCGCGGGAATTCTATTTCCCTTTTTCGGCCTGCTCTTAAGCCCAGTCATCGCCAGCGCCGCCATGACGTTCAGCTCGGTATCGGTCATCACCAACGCGCTGAGGTTGAATAAGTTGAAGCTGTGACGGATGATTCCCTGCGAAACATAGGCATGACTTTTTTTGCGGACCTATGTTATGAATAGACCGCCATGCGGGCTTTTATTTTAATTTCTGTTTGTGGTCTTTTCGGAATCACCGCCGGTTGTTTGCCGGCTCAAATCAATCCCGCCTCGGCTAAGACCACGAGCACCGTCGCAGGATTGGCGCAATTTCGGCGATCGGGTCAGCAGATGGTCGTCGAAGCGACTCTCAATCGGACTGTAAAGGCCTATTTTTTAGTAGACACGGGCGCCGATCTTACCATCATTCCGTTAGCCGCCGCGAAAAATCTGGGGATTACGTTACATGCCAAGCTCCCCACCGTGCGTCTTCAGACTCTCGCCGACAGTGTTCGCATTCCCTTGGTAGTTGTCGACTCTTTGGAAGTTGGCGGTATGGAGGTCAACGACGTGACGGTAGCTGTTTACGACTCTCCGATTTTCGACCCATATCTTTCCGGTCCGCCGGGACTTTTAGGGCGCGATTTTTTGGGCAATTTTCGCGTCCAAATCGATCTCAACGAAGGCTTCATGCGGTTAGAGAAGAAATAATTGCATGAAGCCTTTGGAGGGCGCCATGGTGCGCAACCGGTCCTTGTTAATGTTCGCGGGCACAGCGACGCTTTTTCTTTTCTGTAGCTGCGCGCCCAGGCCGATGCTGCAAAGGCCGCCGGAAAATTACCAAGGGCTCGTTGCCGAAGGTCTGGTGCTCCAGGCGGAAGATTATTGGATTTACCGAAAAGCGGACGGCAGCAGAGTGAAATTGGGCGCCGGGACCGTTCTCGCCAGACTGGAGTTTCCTCTGTGGGTGGGCAGAGTTTGGCATTACCAGGACACCGCCGCGCGCAGCGGCCACGCCGAGACCAGCCACCGCACTCCGGTCGAAATTCAGTGCGAGGCGAGCGCTTTTGAACTCGTTAAAGTGCCGGCCGGAAGCTTTGACGCGTTTGAATGCAAATGCGCATGCACGATTATCGGAACCACCGGAGTGTACGAGCCGGATTGCGGCGAATGGACCATCTGGTATGCGCCGCGGGCAAAGAACATCGTCAAGGTCAAAACCGAAAGCACCGCGAGCTCCTTCGATCTGATCGAGTATAAAATCTCGGAGAAAGCTTCAGAGCGCTGAGTGCGCGGGATAGCAGGCGCCGGCGCGTTGTTCTTGCCAGCGCCGCCATGACCTTCAACTCGGTCTCGGTCATCACTAACGCGCTGAGGTTGAATAAGTTGGAGTTGTGAGGCCTTGTCAGTTACTGCGGTCGATTCGAAATTGTGCTCTTTATCTCATTCAGCAGCCGTCTCGCCCAGACGAATTCGCTCGCGAGAATCGCCAACGCCAATGGAATGACGATGAAAGCGGGGCCGGGGAGGACGATCATCGCAACGCCGACGATCAGCAGCGTAAAGCCGACGACGATGACGATCAGCCTCTTCGCCTGCTTTAAGGTGCTAGTAACGACTGCATTCATGAAAAAACGAACGTGAAACGATACTGAGCGCGCGCGCGCTGAAGCTTACCACCGGCTTCTTCTTCGTGACCGGCCGCCGAAGGGAGGCGGTGGCGAGGCTTCGAGCAGGCGCGTGTATTTGTAAGGAAAACCTTCGAGCTTCACGCGCGGGATTTTCTGGCCGATGAAGTGCTCGATGGAGGCAATCTCCGAGATATCCTCGGCGATCACGATCGTAAACGCGTCGCCCGCCGCGAGCGCGCGGCCGGTGCGGCCGATGCGGTGGACGTAGTCCTCCGGATGGTGCGGCACGTCGAAATTGATGACGTGGCTGATCTGCTGGACATCGATGCCGCGCGCGGCGATGTCGGTCGCCACCATGACTTCGTAGCGGCCGTTGCGGAAGCCGTTCAGCGCCTGCTCGCGCTCGCGCTGCGTGCGGTTGGAATGCAAAACGGCGACGGGGTGGCCCGCCTGCGTGAGATTGCGCGCGACGCGGTCGGCGCCGTGCTTGGTGCGGCAGAAAATCAAGACTTGATCGTAGTCGGTGCGCTTGAGCAGCTCCAGCAATAATTCCTGCTTCTGATCGCTCGCCACCGGGTATAGCGCGTGCGTCACCGTCTCGGCGGGCGAGCGGCGCAGGCCGATCTCGATCGTCTCGGGACTGCGCAGCGCCCATTTGCAGAGCTGCTCGATCTCGGGCGGAATCGTCGCGGAAAAGAGCATCGTCTGGCGCGTGCGCGGGCAGCGATCGACGATGCGGCGCACGTCGGGCATGAAGCCCATGTCGAGCATGCGGTCGGCTTCGTCGAGCACGAGGATTTCGATTTTGTCGAGCTTGACCATGCCGCGCTGGATCTGGTCGAGCAGACGCCCCGGCGTGGCGACGAGAATATCGACCCCCTGGCGCAGCGCCTCGTCCTGTTTGCCGTAGCCGGTGCCGCCGAAGACGACGGTCGTGCGCAGGTTGGTAAAGCGCCCATAGTCGCGGATCGCGGTTTCCACCTGAGCCGCCAGCTCGCGCGTCGGCTCGAGCACGAGGGTGCGGAGCGCGCCGCGCTGGCCGAGACGCGAGAGAATCGGCAGCGCGAACGCGGCGGTCTTGCCCGTGCCGGTCTGCGCCGAGCCGATGAGATCGCGCCCGGAGAGCACGATCGGAATCGCGCGCAGCTGGATCGGCGTCGGATCGGTGTAGCCGGCGGCGCTGACGCCTTCGAG
>JBGPTS010000150.1:0-9239 GCA_041490745.1 Binatia bacterium
ACGAGCTTCGACCCGCGCATCGAGGTCATCCCGCACAACTACCAGATGAACAACTACACCGAAGAGTTCATCGCGATGCATATTCTGTCGCACAGCAACGTCTTCGAGCTGTTTCCGAAGTTGAAGATCGTAATCTGCCATTGCGGCGGCGCGCTCAACCGCTTCATCCCGACCGATCATCACATCGCCCAGAAAGATTTGAGAAACAATCTCTACTACGATGTCTGCGCGTACGACGATAATTTCTTGACCGCGGCGATCAAGCAAAAAGGAGTCGATCAGATGATGTTCGGCACCGAGTTCCCCGGCTCCGGCGGCGCCGCCCGGCCCGACACGGGAAAACCGTCCGACGATGTCTTGCCGGTCATCGACAGTCTCGCGTTTCTCAGCAGCGAGGACAAGATCAAAATTTTCAACAAGAACGCGCTGAGGGTTTTTACGAAAGTGAAAGTGTAGCTATCTGGCCGCCGATAAGGGGCGCCTGCGGTGTTGGAACCTCAGGCCCGCATCTTCACGTACTAAGCAATGTACGCTCCGGTGCGGGCTTTCGTTCCGCCTGGCATCCGCCTCCTTCTCGACGGCCAGGTTAGAGAGGTTGCGGTGACGAATCTTTCTCATGCGTACCGCCTCGATCCTCTCGCCTATCTGTTGCCTCGCAACTCTCGCCTGGTTGTGTTGGCCAAAACAAGAGGGCGATGAAACGCGTCCCTCTAATGGCACAAGCTTTCCTGGTTGTTGCCTTATTTACTCTTTTGTCCTCGGAAGGTTTCCCGCCGCCCAGCCGCTCTCAGGAGAGTTCCGGCATCGTTCACTTTCCCAATCGCGAGCGCTCCTGGGACAAAATCCCGTCGATTACGATCTCGACCAAGGAGAGCGATCCGAGAATCCGGCTGGTCCACGACGCCGTCGAGTTCTGGAACAAGACGTTCGCCGAATTGGGAACGCAGTTCAGGCTGGGGCCGATTGCGGAGACGAGTGAGACACTTCCCCCTCAGTTTCTTGCGGCCATGAGCGACGCCGTGCTGAGCAGAAAGCTCCTTCCCGCGCAGCCCGAGACCTTGAGGCTGATGAAGGGAGATTTAATCGTCGCGCTCTCCGACGGCGACTTCGTCTCTTTCTCCACCGGATTTATAGAGAGCGATCGAGTCGTCGTCGGCGTCAAAAGCGATCGGCTCCCGCCTCTCACTCTTCCCAACGTCGCGCGCAACGTCATCGCGCACGAACTGGGCCACGCCATCGGCCTCGGCCACAACAACGATCCGATGAAACTGATGTGCGGCCGACCGGCGCCGTGCCGTCCGGATGCATTCCGGTCCAGCGTGGAAAAATATTTTTCACTGACGGAAGTCGAAAAGGCCTACCTGTTAAAAATTTATCCGCCGAGTTGGAAACCTAAAAGGAGCTGACATGAAAGCAGCGGTTCTCTACGAGGCCGGGCGGCCTCTGGAAGTCGAAGACTTGGCGATGCCCGCCGTCGGCGAGGACGATGTTCTGATTAAGGTGGCGGCTTGCGGCGTTTGCCACACGGACCTCAAGGTGGCCGAGGGAAGAAGTCAGTTTACCCCGCCGACCATTTTGGGACATGAGGTTTCGGGCGTCATCGAACGGGTCGGATCAAAACAAAAGGATCTCTTCAAAGAAGGAGACCGCGTCATCATCGGCATGAGATACAAGTGCGGCCGATGCCGGTACTGCCTGGCGGGAAGGGAGAACCTCTGCGCGAATCGACCGCGGCCGCTCGCGATGAAAAAAATCGACGGCGCGGCGGTCACCCGATGGAACGTCGGTGGATTCGCCGAGTACGTCGCCGTTCCCGGCTACATGGTCTTTGCGCTTCCCGAAGAACTTTCTCTGGAAGAATCGAGCGTCATCGGCTGCCGCGTCACGACCGCCTACAACGCCGTCAAGCATGCGGCGGAGCTTGAGCCCGGAGACTCGGCGCTGGTCATCGGCTGCGGCGGCATCGGCCTCAACACGGTCCAGTTCCTCAAATGTTTCGGCGCCTATCCCATTATCGCGGTGGATATCATCGATGGTAAGCTCGAACAGGCTAAAAAATTCGGCGCCACGCACACGGTCAACGCGACCGCCGAAGATCCGGTCGAAGCGACGAAAAATATCACGGATGGCGGAGTGGACAAGGCGTTCGAGGCGATTGGAAATCCGAAGACGGCCGATCAAATCATCCGGGCGACAAGGCCGGGAGGAACCGCCGTGATCATTGGAGGCTTGGGCCGCGGCCCGTTTACCATCAGCGACGGCCGCTTTGCCATGAACGAGGTCAAAGTCACGGGAGTGTCGAGCCGGCGGGCAAACGACGTCGTCGAAGTGCTGCGGATGGTCAAGGACGGCCGCATCGACGTCGGAAACCTCATCAGCAAAAGATATCGCTACGAGAAGATCAACGAAGCGTTGGAAGATTTGAAGGACGGCCGTCTGCTCATGGGAATTTCTCTGTGGAGCTGATGGCGATCCTGTCTTTTTTGAGTTGTCATTCTGAGGCCTGAAGCCGAAGAATCTCTCAGGGGCCGAGACCCTTCGCTGCGCTCAGGGTGACATAGGAATAGAAAGGAAAGGAACAATGAGATTCCGTTATGCTGCCTTTGTCGTGACTCTCTCGGCCCTTCTCCTTTCGGCCACTACGTTATCGGCTCAACAGCCGGCCACGCTTCGGATTGCATTCAACGGCTTCGGCGGCATCGCCCCGCTCTACGTGGCGCAAGACGCCGGCATTTTCAAAAAGCGCGGCATCACCCTGGAGATGATTTTCATCCCCGGCGGGTCCTTATCTTTGCAGGCGCTCATCGGAAACAGTCTGGATCTGTTGCTGACCGGCGGGCCTCCCGTGGTCAATGCTTACCTTAGGGGCGCCAAGATCAAGATCATCGCAGGTGTAACCAATCTGCTGCCCTATATGTTCCTGGCATCCGGCGCCATCAAGTCGGCTGAACAATTGAAAGGCAAAAACATCGGCATCGCCCGGTTCGGCAGCAATACGGATTACGTCGTCAGGCTGGCGCTTGCGCGCTTCGGCGTCGGTCCCAACGAAGTCAACATCGTTCAGGTCGGCGGCTCGCAAGCCCGGTTGACGGCCATGACGTCGGGCGCGATTCACGCAACCGTTCTCAGTCCGGAGCAGGCTTTCGTCGCGCAAAAACTCGGCTTCAACGTGCTGCTGGATTTCATCGAGAAGGGCATCGAGTTCCCGCACGTGAATTTTGTCGCGCGCGAAGACTATCTGGCGACTCAAGCGCATATCGTGAAGCCGCTCATGGCGGCTTATGTGGAAGCAGTGCGCTTTTACAAATCCCACAAAGAGGAGGGGATTAAAAAAGTGATGGCGCTGAACGGCCTGGACCGCGCGACGGCGGAAAAAGTCTACGCCGGCAATTTGCCCGCGCTGCCGGACGACGGGCGTCCGACTTTGAAAGGGCTGGAGGTCGTCCTGGAAGCTGCCGCCAAGGAAGATCCCAAGGCGAAAAGCTTGACGGTTCAGCAGCTGCTGGATCTGAGATTCCTGCCCTAGCGGATCGTTTTCCCCTGCTAGAAAGTTTCCTGCGCGTGCGGCGGAGCGCGCTGCACAGAAGCGCGATTACTATCGGGACGAGGGCGCGCCGCTACCGACCCGTTTCGTCTCGAAGGACGATCTCGAGGCGATCATTTCACCCGAGGCGATCGCAGAGACGGGCACGTGCATCGTCACGCTCAAGTGCGAAGTAGAAGCGTTCCCCGAATCCCATCGCGCTCATCTTGTGGTGGGCTTAAGCCATAGCGAGGAAAAATTAGTATTGTGTCCCCGGAATCACAACAGGTGAGATATGGCTATCCGCATCCTTAGCTTTTTACGTATTCAATTTTTTCAGCTCGGCAAGGAGAAAGTCGCGACCGGGAATTTCCCTGCCGTCCTTGAAGCGGATCAAGTACGGTTGACCGGTTCCCGAGACGCTGGCGATGTTGTTGATGAAATCATAAGCGGTTTTAACATTGGCCGCGTTGGTATCCCATTTGAGCTGCAAAAAAGTGACGGCGGTGCCGGCGTTGTACCTCACTCCGTTACGGAAAAAATCCGCATCTTTTAACGCGCCGACTTGTTTGATTAGCGCTTCGATTTTTTGCTTTTCGGCCATAGGCAAGGTTTGAGCCAGGACAAGAGAAGGAGCCAATCCTAGCAAAAGGAACAACATTGTCGACAGGGTCAGTTTCTTCATAAATTAATAAACCTCTTTAGTTGCTTAGACGTTTGAGCGCGCAAAATCTTGGCCTAATTAACTTCTTTCCGGATCAACTCCAGCATCTGAGCCATATACGGGCACACGGTGCCAGTTTTGGCGATGTAACCACTAAACGGAATCTGTCAATGAAATAGACATCCCCGATAAAGTTCAGGATTCTTCACAGCAGAGATAAGCAGAGAAATTGAAGCTGTGAGCGTAGGATACCGTGGGTATGACTGCAATTACAAAAAACTGGATGCCAGGCTAAACCGGTGGGCGTCCGAAACGACTGAAGTCGCGCAACTTGTCGCTGAAATCATTGACTTGGCCGACCACGACGCGCTTGACCTGGTCCGTTCGCGCAAGGTCGAACAGGAAGTTCTCGACATTATCGACCACCAGTCCTAGAGAATATCTCATTCAACAACTTATCCGCCGGTCGCCGATCCGAAAATCTGGGATCGTCGCCGTCGAAGTAATCGACGCCGTCGAGCCGCCGGTTTTCGGGCAGCACGTTCTGCTTGGGTATGTCGATGCGGAGCGAGTCGGCGCCGTCGCGCTTCTGAAATTCAAGCTGGCCTTCGCGGGAGAGCAGCCAGTTGACAAAAAGTTTGGCCGCGTTGGGGTGCGGGGCTTTGTCGAGCAGGCTGATCGTCCCGCCGCCTGAAGTCAGGTTGCCGCCTTCTTTCAGCTCGGTGATCTGCCCGATCGGAAGCCCCTGGGCGATGGCCTTTCTCGTCTCGCGGCTGTTGCACGGCATGCAGACGGCGAATTTCCCCGAGGCGAGCCAGTCGATAGGCTGGCGGTAGTCGCGCGCGATCGTCACGTCCATCTCGCCGAAGAGGCGCCGCATGAAGTCGGGGCCGAGCGTCGGATGATAGTAGAAAAAGATCACCAGCGAGTCCATCCCGCCCATTCTGGGATCGGTTCCGACGATTTTTCCTTTCCACTTGGGATGCACGAGGTCCCAATAGCCCGTGAACTCTTTTGGGTTCACAAGCTTGGTGTTGTAGCGGATCTCGACGACGCTGCCGCTGCCGACGAAAGCAAAGATGTACTTTTGTTCCGCGTCCACGTATCTGTGCTTGCCTTGCCACCATTTCGATTGATCGACAACTTCGGGGAGCGCGAGGAGCGATTGGATGGGCGCGAGCACCTTGGCGGGATACAAAACCGCGTATGCGGTTCCCTTGCCGCCGATGAAAAAATCGGCGAGATATTTTCCGGCTCTCCGCTCCGCGATGAGCTTGGGGCCGAGCTGTGAGCCGCGGCCCGCGAGCGAGGTGACTTTGATCTTCGGGAAAGCTTGCTGGAAGGCCTCTTCGATCCGCGTCTCCGACGCCTCCCCGCCGGTGTAGATGACGAGCTGGCCTTCTCTCTCCGCGGCGGCGATCGTAGTCGCCCAATCGGCCGGGGCCGGGGTTTCCGCCGCGCCGGCGGCGGCGGCCGAGAACAACAATGCCGCCGCGAGGTCGGAGAGACGGCCTCTCATTCCTCTCCCCTGTAGGCCCACTCGAAAGTCCTGTCCTTGTACGCCTGCTCCGGCATGATCGATGCGATGCCTCGTTTTCCCAGCTCGCCTTCGAACGTTTTGCGTATGACGGATTCTTCATCGCAATATTCGATCTGGTCGCGCACGCGGTCTTCGATCCGTTCGCTGTTGCCGGCCGCTCCCTTGGGCGCGTGGAACGCGAGATAGCGCGCCGGGACGGCGCCGACGTTGAAGTGCTGATGGAACCACCGGTTCGGCGGAACGAAGCAGCTTTCCTCGCGCCACGGGATGTGGACTTTGTCCTTGCCCTCGGGCCACATGAAAGAATAGCCTTCGCCGGCGACGATCACGACGAGGGTGCCCGGTCCGTGGCGGTGCGCCTTTTTGTAGGTCTTCGCCGGGAAAACCGACATGTGATTCCACAGGGAACAACGCGGGAACCTGATCCACACCACGTGGCCGCCCGCGCCGCGCCCGCGAAACGGGATCAGCCTGTCCCAGGCGCGCATGTCGGGAAAAAAATTGCCGCGCCAGAAACTCCTGCGCTCCGAATCGCCCGCCTGTTGAACCAGCTTGGCCTCCGAGTAGAACCCCTCGTTCCCCGCGCCGTAAATGAGGCCGGCGTCGAAATGGGGATTGTTGAGAAAGAATTCCGCGTCGGGGATGAGCTGCATGGCAAGGGGGAGCGAATTGTAATGAAGGAGTCGCGCGGGCTTGCCGCCCTGGCCGTTGGAAAGTTGCGCAGTGTAACCCCGCGGAACCAAAAACAGGCTGTGTTTTTGCCACTCGAAGACTTTTTTCGCCCTGCCTTCGCCCCACACCGTTGTCAGGCCGCGACCGTCGAGAACGTAGACGAGCTCGTCCACCGCCATTTTCCACGGCGCCGTGCTTTCCGCCGGCGGAATTTCCGTCAGCCGCACCTCGCTGATGCCTTCCTGGCCGGCGAGCTTCAAGAAGCCGGCGTTGCAGCGCCGCTGTTCCCACCACCCAAGTGGGAGAGTCTTTAAATCTCCGACGTAATAACCTTGGTGCACCGGCACGCCGAGCGATTCCAGCCATTGATCGTATGCGCTCGTGCGTCCCCAATCCATCCGGTTTTCCCTCGTGCGCGGAACTTCAGTCATGCGACTCTCCTCATTTGCCCGCTTTACCTAAAATTTCGTTCAACAATTTATCCGCCGGCCTGCGATCGGAAAACCTGTCGTCGTCGCCGTCGAAATATTCGACGCCGTCTCGTCTCGCGTTATCCGGCGGCACGTCGTCTTTTGGAATGTCGATGCGGAGAGAATTGGAACCCGTGCCCGGCCGATCTTTCCGCCCTTTCTGCATCTGCATTTGTCCGTCGCGCGAGAGCAGCCAGTTGATGAACACCTTCGCCGCGTTCGGATGCGGCGCCTGATTCATGAAGCTCAACGTGCCGCCGGACGAGGTCAGTGTGCCGCCTTCCTTTAAATTAAAAATTTGCGCCACGGGCAGGCCCTGCCGCATCGCGTTGTCCATCTCGTCGCTGACGCATGGAATGCAGAGGGCGAATTTTCCCGCCGCCAGCCAATCGACCGGCTGGCGGTAGTCGCGCGCGATCGTAACGTCCATCTCGCCATAGAGCCGCCGCATGAAGTCGGGGCCGAGCTTGGCGTGGTAGTAAAAGAACAACACCGGCGTGTCCATGCCGCGCGTGCGCGGATCGGTCGCGACGATTTTGCCCTTCCACTTGGGGTTGAGGATATCCCAGTAGGAGTTGAACTCCTTGGGATTCACGAGCTGCTTGTTGTAATTGACGTTCACGCCGCCGCCGTTGCCGACAAAGACGAAGATATATTTTCCTTCCGGATCGACGTACTTGTGTCTTCCCTGCCACCACTTGGTCTCATCCAATATATCCGGCAGCATCAGCACAGGCTTGATCGGTTCGAGGATTTTACCGACGTAAAGCGTCGCATGCGCCGTCCCTTTCCCTCCGGTAAAGACATCGACGAGAAATTTTCCTGCGCGGCGCTCCGCAAGAATTCTCGGGCCGAGATCGCTGCCGCGCGCTCTCAGTTGGTTCACTTTGATTTTCGGAAAGGCCTTCTCGAACGACTGCACCGTTTCCACGGTGACGGGTCCCGCGTCGAAGATATACGGCGTGACCTGGCCTTCCCTCTCGGCCGCTGCGATCGTTTTTTCCCACTCGAGCTGCCAGGCCGGCTTCGATTCGGCGGCGCGGCCAACGGCGGCGCTCAAGAGAAGGACGCAAAGGGAAAACACCGGACGCATTCGATTAGTTTCCGACTTTGGATTGGCGATTCCGATATCTTCCAATCGAAAATCTAAAATCGGCAATCGAAAATAAAATCAGTCGTCTTGCCCGGCTCTCACGGAAAAAGCGGTGTAGCCTTCGGGAACGAGACGAATCATTTCATCTTTCGCCGGATCTCGGTTGATGCCGGCCGGATCGCCGCCGTTTTCCACCGCGCGCATCTGATCGCGCAGCAGTTTTCTAAATATGATGATGCCGCGGTCCGATTCTCCGAGGTGCTCGTTGGGGCGATTGGCGACCGCGCCCTGCGTCTCCCACGCCATCTGATCCTGGCTGGGAAAATTATTCATGTGAAACTCGCCGGCCTCGTTCTTGGTGCTGACGAATTCCGCCACATCGTCCTCCGGCCGCTCGACGGCGCCGCCGTCCTTTGTGGGATTGAACCTGACGTGGAAGATTTGCGTGTTGGCGTCGTCGACCGGAGTGCGAAAATGCATATTGTAGCCGTTCGAGGCGGGAACGAGAAGCATGTTGGGAAAAATCAGCGGGTGCGGCGCCTCGACGGGGCCGGACTCGCCGGCAAAGAATCTCCGCTTCTGAATGCCCGCCCAGGCCGGGTGGGTCACCACTTCGAATTCGAGTTTGTCGATCGGCCGGTAGTAGTAGGCGCCTTCTTTCTTGCCCTTCAGCTTCAACGTGTGCGCGTGGAGATAGTAGGTATGGACCGGATCGACCGAGTTCTCCATGGCCTGGAGCCAGTTGCAGCGCAGAACCTGATAGATCTCCAATTTCCGCACGCCGTCGCGCCGCGCGAGGACGTCCCATTTGGGTAAGAGCGGTTTTTTCTCCGGCGGGCCCAGATAGGCGAACAAGAACCCGGCCAATTTCTCCACCGGATAGGCCGGGTGTGAAATTTTTTCTTTGTATCCCGCCTCGGGACTCTCGAAGGGCTGCTCCAGGCAGTTGCCACAGGCGTCGTACTTCCAGCCATGATAGGCGCACCGGATGCCGTCCTCTTCGACAAAGCCGTAGAAAAGCGACGCGCCGCGGTGCGCGCAATGCTCGGCGACGAGACCGTACTTCCCGTTGCCGTAGCGGAAAAGAATCAGATCTTCCCCAAGCACGCGGACTTTCTTTTTTGGGCTTTCTTCGGTGAGCTCCGACGCCGCGGCGACGACGTGCCAATAGCGCCTCAGCAGTTCGCCGCCCGGAGTGCCGCGGCCGACACGCGTGAGCAACTCGTTCTCTTCTTGAGTGAGCATGGATGCGCTCCGTTTGTCACGGCGGCCGGTAC
>JBGPTS010000151.1:0-9160 GCA_041490745.1 Binatia bacterium
AGCTCGCCGAGATCCTCTTGATGAATCCAGAAGTCGATGGTGGAGCGATCGCGGCCGTGGAGTGGAACGAAGCCGTCGAACTTAGGATCGTCACGCCACAAGGCCGCGTAATCGAAGCCAGTTTGAAACCTAGACTCAAGATCAGAAAAGTACTCGGGATCCTCGGTCTCAACATCGGTGAGAAGCCAATCCAGAAGCAGCGCGGCAGCAAGATTGGATCGCAACCGCTGCCTAGCGTGATTGCGTGGGTCTTGCGCATCAAGCGGATCAATATCGTCGTGTGCCATGCGTGCAGTCTCGCGAGTAGCCGCTCGGCGTTAGCGTCCTCGGACGGTTTCCTCGATGGCTTTTCTCGTATCCGGTTCTAGCAACGCGCACCACGAAACCCGGTTGATAAGGCCGGCTGTTGCCAAATATACTGTATCACCAGGAGATCGTAGTGCCGCATTAATACGTGCTTTGAGCCACGCCACTCGTGCATCCTTTGGGTATTCTTGAAACACAACATACTCGGCCAGCGCTTCTATGGCCTCTTTTTCCTTCATGATCAAGAACGGGGCCAGCTCGCCCCAAATTGCAACCTCCGCAACAGGAGTACTTCGTGCGATGTATCTACTCCCGAGAGCGCCATACAATCCAAGCGAGTGAGGAGAACCAGTGCAAGGACTTTTGCCTTCGCAAACCAGCCGTACATGCTTCTCGTAAGACCTCCTCATGGCCTCGCGACACCCATCCGCCCCCCCAAACAGTATGTTCCACAATCCCATACGCATGCCTCCGACTGACGTCTAACGTTTCGGGTGAGAGGTCGTTTCCGAGCGATCCTTCTCAACCCGAGGGTTAGGAGGTTTTATGACCGACAAATATACGGGACGCGAGATCATCAGTCCAGTGGATAAACTAACGGACGAAGAGACGCAGACGATACGAAACGAGATCGTTGATTTCTTGGCGCAGATATGCGTCATAAAAAATCAGCCACAGACGAGCAGTGGGTGAAGTTTCTCGCTGGCCTGGATGAAGATGCGCGTCAAATAGCCCGCCGGTTTTTCAACGAAATGCAGAAGTTTCCTCTGCGCTACTCATCGACCAATGGCAACGGCGTACCATGCTGCCAAGGCGCTAAGGGCTGAAGCGATGGCAGAAATCAAAGCGACAATCCAGAGTTTTCCATCGCGCCGGTCTCGTAATGCGGCAAGAACACGTGCTTGCATGATTGCTTCATTTTCGCCACCGCCCGGAGATAATGCCGATTCATGAAAACTAACACCGAGTTCTTCGGCCAATTTGTTGAGGTCGTTACCTCGCGGCAGTCGTTTCATTTATATCCTCCTATATAAGTGAGCTGCGACTTAGCCTGCGAACAAACTGCGGGCTATTACGACAGGCCCTACCGCTTTTCCTTGGAAAAATCATACGCACGATTCACTCGTTATCATGCATTTGAAGAATCTTTTCGCCCCGTGGTTAGCCAGCGAGACCCGCTGGCTATGCGGCTACCGGCCCGCGGCCTATGGAGCTAAGCAAAAGCGAAACACAGCCAATCTGCGGGGCCCGCTAAGAGCAGGAAAGTTCAGAACGGAATATCGTCGTCCACGGGCGGGCCGCCGGCGGACGACGCGGGCGCTTCTCCCTGTGTCTCCCCTTCCACTTCGGGCGCGACGCGCGTGCCGCCTCCGCCACCCAGGAATCGCACGCGCTGGGCGATGATTTCCGTGATGTAGCGCTTCTGCCCGGTCTTGTCGTCGTACGAGCGGCTGCGGATGCTGCCCTCGACGTAGGCCTGGCGGCCCTTGGCGAGGTACTGCGCGCAGGTTTCGCCCTGTTTGCCCCAGACAATGATGTTGTGCCACTCGGTTCTCTCCTGCCGGTTGCCTTCGGCGTCGTTCCAGACTTCGCTCGTGGCGAGAGAAAACCGCGCGACGGCGCGGCCGCTTTGCGTGTAGCGGACCTCCGGGTCCTTGCCGAGATTGCCGACGAGAATGACTTTGTTGACCATAAAATCTCCTGGAAAGAATACTGCTGGAAATCTTAGCGCCGAGAAAATTTTTAGTCAATAAAAAAATGCGCCGTACGAGCGCGGGAGATTTCATTGCTTTTTGGCCGCGCGTAAATTAGAATGCACTCAACTTTCCACCGATTTTTTGAGTCATTAGCGCTTCCGATCTCGACCTGAATGATATACTGCCTCAAGCTGTTTCTCCTCGCTTCGATCACGCTGCCGTTGTCGCTCCTCGTTGTCCTCTTCGCGCCGTTCGATCGCAAGGGAAAATTCGCCTACGGCGTCGGCCGCCTGTGGACCTGGACGATTCTAAAATTGGGCGGCGTGCGGCTCAAAGTTCGCGGCCTGGAACGGCTCGATCCCGACCGCGCTTACGTTTTTATTGCGAATCACCAGAGTAACGTCGATATCCCGGCGCTGATGCAGGGTCTGCCGAATTTCCAGCTTCGCTGGATCGCCAAGAAGCAGCTCGCCTACGTGCCGTTTTTCGGCTGGGCGCTCTGGGCCGCAAAGCATATTCTCGTCGATCGCGCCGATCGCGCCGCAGCCATGGCGAGTCTCACTCAGGCGAAAGAAAAAATCGCCGCGGGGATTTCCGTCGTGATTTTTCCCGAGGGCACGCGCGGCGCCGGCGGGAACCTGCTGCCGTTTAAGCGCGGCGGCTTTCTGCTCGCGCTCAAGACCGAAGCGCCGATCGTGCCGGTCGCGATCAAAGGCAGTTGGAAGATTTTGCCGCGCCAGGCGTGGCGCATCAAACCGGGAGAGATCGAACTCGTCATCGACGCGCCGATCTCGCTCGCCGACATCGGCGCGAAAGGGATTCACGCCCTGGTCGAGCGCGTGCGCAACGCCATCGAGTCCAACTGCCGGAGCGGACCGGCGCCGGAGAATGACGAACGCGAGCCGGCGCGCGCGGCCGCGAGTTTACCGGACTTGGGGTAAGGGGAATTATGGAACCGGTTAAAATCATACCGCTCGGCGGTCTCGGCGAGTTCGGCTTGAATATGATGCTCGTCCAGTGCGGCGGCGAAGCGATCGCGATCGACTGCGGCCTCATGTTTCCCGGCGCGGACCTCTTCGGCATTGATCTCGTGATTCCGGACATCAGCTATATTTTGGAGACGAAGATACGCCTCCACGGCATCGTCCTCACGCACGCGCACGAAGACCACGTCGGCGCGCTGCCGTATATTCTCAAGCAGATCCAGGCGCCGGTTTTCGGCACGCGGCTGACGCTCGGCCTCCTGCGCAACAAAATCAAAGAGCACGCGCTGGAAGCGACCGCCGAGTTGCGCGAGATCAAGGCCGGTGCGCCGTGGCCGTTGGGGCCGTTCAAGCTCGAGGGAATCCGCGTCACGCATAGTCTCATGGACTGCCTCGCCCTCGCGGTGAGAACGCCGGCCGGCGTCATCATCCACACGGGCGATTTCAAGATCGATCACACGCCGATGAACGGCGAGGCGTTCGATTTTCAAAAATTCGCCGCTTACGGCGAGGCCGGCGTGCTGTTGCTGCTTTCCGATTCGACCAACGTCGAGCGCGCCGGCTACACGCCGTCGGAGCGTGAAGTGGGAAAAAATATCGAAGAGATCGTCGCGCGGAGCCGCGGCAAAGTTTTCGTCTCCACCTTTTCATCGAACATCCCGCGCCTCCAGCAGGTCGCCGACATCTCCGAGCGCGCCGGCAGGCGACTGGTGCTCAGCGGTCGCAGCATGATCAACAACGCCGAAATCTCGTCCGAGTTGGGCTATCTCCATCTTCCCAAGGGGGTCATGACCGAGAGCGACCCATGGCAAAAATTGCCGCGCGATCAGATCACTTTTCTCACCACCGGCAGCCAGGGCGAGCCGCTCTCCGCGTTGCACCGAATAGCTCTCGACGATCACAAGTCGATCAAGGTCGAGCCGGGCGACTCCGTGCTGCTGTCGTCCAAATTTATTCCCGGCAACGAAAGAACGATCACCAACCTCATCAATCATCTCTACCGCCGAGGCGCCGAGGTTCATTACGAGAGCGTCTCCGAGATTCACGTCTCGGGCCACGCGAGCCAGGAAGAGCTGAAGGCGATGCTCCATCTCACGCGCCCGCGCTATTTCGTCCCGGTGCACGGCGAATACCGCCATCTCGTGCGTCACATCGAGCTTGCGAAGGCCGTGGGTATTCCGCCGCAGAACTGCTTCCTCCTGGAAGACGGCGAAGTTCTGGAGCTGACGGCCGAAGGCGCGAGCAAATCACAATCGGTCGGCGTCGGGCGCGTCTTCGTTGACGGCAAAGGCGTCGGCGACGTGGAGGAGGTTGTGGTCCGCGACCGCCGCCATCTCTCGGAAGACGGCATGGTCCTCGCCGTCATAGCGATCCACCAGCAGAGCGGCGAGATCGTCGCCGGCCCCGATCTCATCACGCGCGGCTTCGTCCGCGCCGACGGCGGCGAAGAAATTTTGGAGCGCGGCCGCCAGGTGGTCTTGCAAACTTTGAAAGAGATCAACCGCGAGACGCGCACCGATCCGGGAGAGGCGCAGGAGGAAGTGCGCAAGGCGCTGAGGAAATTTTTCTACAAGGCGCTCCAGCGCCGGCCCGTTGTAATGGCGTTTATCATGGAGACTTGAGCCCCGATGGCGCAGGAAAAACAATCCAAGCTCAACCGGGAAATTCTCGCCGTGGCGCTGGCCGTGGCCGCGCTGCTGCTGGCCCTGAGCCTCGTTTCCTTCAGCCCGCGCGACCGCTCGCTCGGCACGCCTTCGGGCAGCCTATCGACGGAAAACTGGGGCGGCCCCGCCGGCGCTTTCGTCGCCGATCTCATGCTGCAAATTTTCGGGCTGTCGTCGTATCTCCTGCCGCTCGCGCTGTTTACGATCTGCTACCACCTGTTCCGCGACTCTTACGAAGGCATCCGGCCGACCAAGCTCGCCGGCGGAGCGCTGCTTGTCTGGAGCGCGGCGACGCTTTTGAGTCTTGCGCGCGCCGCCGACGCAGGCCGGGAGGCCGGCGGCCTCATCGGCGACCTGACGGCGCAATCTCTGATCGCGCTCTTCAGTCGCGTCGGCGCCTACGTGATCGTGCTGCCGACCTTGCTGCTCTCGGTCGCGGCGGTGAGCCAAAAATCCCTCGCGTCGCTCCTGGAGCACGGCAGCAAAGATTTCGCGCGGCTCAACAAATGGACCGGCGCCGCCGTCGAGCGCCTGAAAAAAAGCTGGCGGACGAGAAGAGACAAAGGCGAGAACAAGAAAAAAGAACAGCGCGAATATATTCCGCCGCCGATCGTGCTGAAAGAAGATATTAAAGAAGAGCCGCCGAAAAAGACGAAAAAGAAGCCGCCGCCGGAGAAGCAGCTCGACTTTCCCGAATTGGATCCGGGCGGCTATCGGCTGCCGCCGCTCGATCTGCTGGACGCGGCCGACGGCGAGCACGTCAGGCCGGATAAAGAAACGCTGGAAGCGAATTCGCTCATCCTGCAAAACAAGCTGGCCGATTTCGGCGTCGAGGGCGAAGTCGTCGCGGTCAAGCCGGGGCCGGTGATCACGATGTACGAATTCAAGCCGGCCGCCGGCGTCAAAGTCAGGCGCATCGTCACGCTGGCCGACGATCTCTCGATGGCGCTGCGCGCGATGAGCATCCGCATTCTGGCGCCGATTCCCGGCGAGTCGGTCGTCGGCATCGAGATACCGAATCCGCGGCGGGAAAAAGTCATCCTCCGGCAGGTGATCGAGAGCGAACTCTACCAAAACACCGAATCGAAGCTGACGCTCGGGCTGGGGAGAGATATTTCGGGCTTCCCGTTCGTCGCCGACCTCGCGCGCATGCCGCATCTCCTGGTCGCGGGCGCCACCGGCACGGGAAAATCCGTGTCGATCAACGCGATGATCTTGAGCATGCTCTACAAGGCGTCGCCCCAGGACGTGCAGTTCATCATGATCGATCCGAAAATGTTGGAGCTTTCGATCTACGAAAATCTGCCGCACATGATCGTCCCGGTCGTGACCGACGCGAAAAAAGCCGCCGCGGCGCTTTTCTGGGCCATGGACGAGATGGACCGGCGCTACCGGCTGATGCGCGACAAGGGCGCGAAAAACCTCGACCACTACAATCGCCTGGTGGAAAAAGACGCCGCCGACAAGCGCAAGGTGATCGATCTCGCCGACCCGGAAGCTCAAGAAGAAATGGGTGAGATGGGCGAGATGGACGATATTGGCGAGATCGGCGGCAACTTGAACGAGAAGGCGCCGCTGGTGCACGAGCGGCTCGCGCGCATCGTCATCGTCGTGGACGAGCTCGCCGACTTGATGATGACCGTGGGGCGCGACATCGAGGAGTACATCACGCGCCTGGCGCAAAAAGCGCGCGCCGCCGGGATTCATATGATTCTTGCCACGCAGCGGCCGTCGGTGGACGTCATCACCGGACTCATCAAGGCCAACTTCCCGGCGCGAATTTCCTTTCAGGTCACCTCGCGGGTGGATTCGCGGACGATTCTCGATTCGATCGGCTCGGAGCGGCTCCTCGGCGAAGGCGACATGCTCTATTTGCCGCCCGGCACGGCGCGCCTCACGCGCATTCACGGCGCCTACGTCTCGGACCAGGAGATCCGCAAAGTCATGGAATTCATCACGGCGCAGGCGAAGCCGCACTACCGGCCCGAAGTTTTCGAGGTGAAGAAGGATATCGACGGCGGCGGCGGCGACGACGAGTACGACGAGATGTACGATCTCGCCGTGGAGCTCGTCACCGAGACGCAGCAGGCGTCGATCTCGATGGTTCAGCGGCGGCTCAGGGTAGGTTATAATCGCGCCGCCCGTATGATAGAACAAATGGAACGCGACGGCGTCGTCGGTCCCGCCGACGGCGCGAAGCCACGGGAAGTGTATGCGCGAAAAATCGAGAACTAGCCAGACCGGCCACAAAGGACCGCCTGTGCTGTCGCAGTTCCGAGTTTCGAGTTCCGCGTTTCGAGTTGAACCCGAGACCCGAAACCCGAAACCCGGAACTAGAGGCGAACGCTTTAAAAAACTGAGCGGCATAGCCTGTTCTCTCATGCTTGCGCTATTTTTTGGCGTTCGCCTTTTCGCCGCCGACGAAGCGAAAAACGACGAGCAGGTGATCGACAACCTGCAAAACAGTTACGAGTCGGCGGCCGACTTCACGGCCGATTTTCACCAGGAGACGGAGCTTAAGACGATCAACCGCACGCTCAAGGCATGGGGCAAAATCTCCTTCAAGCGGCCCGGCAAGATGCTGTGGCGCTACGAAGAACCGAAGGGCCAGTGGGTCCTGGCCGACGGGAAAAATCTTTATTTTTATCAGCCGGATCAAGCGCAAGTCTTAAAGAGCCCGCTTAAAAGCGCCTTCCGCTCGGATGTGCCTCTCACTTTTCTGCTCGGCATCGGCAATCTCAAGCGCGATTTCAAGGTGACGCCGAAGGGCCTGGAGGGCGGTAGCTACGTGCTTCAACTTGGGCCGAAGGACGGCTCGCCGGGAGTGGACGAAGTCACGCTCGGAGTCGATCGCGAAAATTACGGCATCAATTGGGCGCGCATCCGCGACCCGGGCGGCAACTTGACCACGGTGCGCTTCTCCAATATGCGCCGCGGCGTCGGCGTGAGCGATTCGCTGTTCAAGGCGCAAATTCCCGCCGGCGTCGATGTGATCGAAGTGGGAGCGAAATAGTGGCGCAGAAAATCAGCATTGTGAGCCTCGGCTGCGCGCGCAATCTCGTGGACACCGAGGTGATGGCCGGCGTGCTCGGCCGCGCGGACTACGAAGTCGTCGCCGAGCCGCAAGAAGCCGACATCGTCCTCGTCAACACGTGCAGCTTCATCGACGCGGCCAAAGAGGAATCGATCGACACGATCTTGCAGATGGCGCGGCTCAAAGAAGAAGGCGGCCTCAAGACGCTCGTCGTGGCCGGCTGCCTGCCGCAAAGATACGCCGACGATCTCGCGCGCGAGCTGCCGGAGGTCGATTTATTTATCGGCACGGGCGAAGTGCCCGAGATCGCCGAGATTCTGAAATCGCACCGCGCGGAAAAAAAACGGCTTTACGTGGGGATACCGAAATATCTCTACGACCACGCGACGCCGCGGCGCCGCGCCACGGCCTCGCACACCGCGTTCGTCAAGGTCTCGGAGGGCTGCGACCACAAGTGCGCGTTCTGCATTATCCCTCAACTTCGCGGGCCGCACCGCAGCCGCCCGATCGATTCGATCGTCGCCGAGGCGGCGGCGCTGGCCCGAGACGGCGTCAAGGAGATCAACCTCATCGCGCAGGACTTGAGCGCCTACGGCCGCGAGCGGAGGGACGGCACGACGCTCTACGGACTGCTCCGCGAATTGGATTCGCTCGCCGGCATTGAATGGATCCGGCTCCTCTACGCCTATCCCAACTACCTCGACGACGCGCTGCTCGATCTCATCCGCGAGAGCAAAACAATCTGCAAGTACATCGATATCCCGTTCCAGCATGCGAGCCGGAGCGTCCTCACGCGCATGCGCCGGGGCAAGAGCGGCAGCGCGGTCGGCGAGGCGGCGGCCAAGCTCCGCGCCGCGATTCCCGGACTCACGCTCAGAACGTCGCTGATCGTCGGCTTTCCCGGCGAGAACGACGACGATTTTCGCGAGCTGCTCGATTTTGTCGAAGCGACGGAATTCGATCGGCTCGGCGTATTTAAATATTCGGTTGAAGAGGGCACGGCCGCGGCCTTGATGCAAAATCAGCTCTCGGAGGACGTGAAGGAGCGGCGCTGGCAGGAAGTCATGGAACTGCAGGCGGGCATTTCGAGAAAAAAGAACGAGGCCTTGATTGGCACGGTTCAGCGCGTTATAGTCGAAAACCTTGATTCCGGGGACGGAATGCTCGCGGGCCGCACTCAGGCCCATGCGCCGGAAGTGGATGGAGCGGTTTTCATCGGCCGCGGAGAAGCAGGCGGGCAAATCGCGCTCGGAGATTTTGTCGAAGTAAAAATCACTCAGGCCCTGGACTACGACCTCGTGGGCGAGTTGACACATGGCGACTAAACATAAATCCACTGCGCGCCGGGACAAGAAACTTGCCCAGGACAAGAAGCTCCGAAAAGACCTCCTCAAGAAGGCCCAGGAGACGCTGCTGGAGACCAAGAAACAGCTTCTGCGCGAGATTCGGGACCGCGTTAAGACCGAAACCGAAGGC
>JBGPTS010000152.1:0-9128 GCA_041490745.1 Binatia bacterium
GAGCCCATCTTTGCGCTCTCGCCTCAGGCCAAGGGCCGGGTGGAGAGACTGTTCGGCACGCTCCAGGATCGGCTGGTCAGTGAGTTGAGATTGGCCGGCATTCGCACTCGGGATCAGGCGACGGTGTTTGTTAACGGGAGTTTCAAAACTGATTTCAACCGGCGCTTCGCTAAGCCACCGCAGCAGACTCAGTTGGCCTGGCGCAAACTGCCCAGAGAACTCGATGTGGAGCGGATCTGCAGCTTCCGCTATGAAGCTACGGTCGGCAACGACAACGCTGTGCGACTGGCCGGAGTGATCTTAGATATCCCCGAAGGGCCTCGTCACCGAGGTTACGCCAAACAACGTGTCGAGGTGCGCCATCTGCTCGATGGCCGCTGGCGCATTTACTTAAAAGACGAACTTCTATTGGAGACCGACAAACCTGACTTGAAGATGCCTTTACGAACTGTGAGACGCAGACACCGAGAACGTTTGCGAGGGGTGACAGTTTCGCTGAGCAGTTAAGGGGACATTTTGCCTGAGCTACAACACGTGAGATCTGTCGAGACGGGAGGCAGAAGAGAAAGGAGAGTTGTCCGTTATCGGTTTTCAGTTTCGAGGCAAAAGACCTTCAACCCTAAGTTTCCTTCGACAATCTGCAGCCCGACCACGACTTCGCCTAATCCAACCAATCTTTCTCTTTGAGCTTCCTCGGCAGGTAGGTCTTCGTCAGATACTGGAAATCTTTATTGGCCAGCGCGTCGAGCTCGTACTTGAGGCCGCTCGCGAGCATTCCCTTGATTTCGTTCTGCCATTCTTTTTTCTGAAACCATTTGTACTTCATGATTTCCTTGGCCCGGTTGATGTCCTTGTCGTTGAGCTTGATGCCGACGTTGCGCGGCAGGCCGTAGCGGTCCGGGTCCGCGCTGGAGAAGCCGATGAACTTGGCTTTCGGAATCGCCATGCGCTGGCTTTCAAATGCCAGGTTGATCGATCCCTGCTTGACGACGGAATAGATGTAGTAGCCCCACGGATCGTTGTCCACGAGGACGTACACGGGAAGGTCGTATTCTTCGTGCAGCCGGCGCGCCAGACGCCGGACGCCGCGCGGCGGCTGGCCGTTGCCCGTCAGCAGGACGCAGTTGTACCTGCGCCAGAATTTATCTTCCGAGAGGCGGTTCCACTGCGTGCCTTTCTCGACGAGAAGAACGAAATCCGCCGTGCACTTGGTGATCTGGATAAATTCCGGCTCGACGATCGACGGCACCGAGTAGCCGCCTTTGCCGAGCCGCGTGCAATCGACGCGGTCGCCGTCGTCGGAGAACACCACCGGACCCACCACGGTGCCGGAATTCTCCGCGCGCACGTGCAGCTCTTCGCGCAGCGCCGCGAGCGTGACTTCGAGGTCCTCGATCAGCGGATCGGACTCGTTCTGGCCGTCGAAGGTGTTCTCATTCGAGTTCTTGATCGTGTGCTTGGTCCGATAATAAATTTCTCTGAGCGAAGTCGTGAGATCGGCGCGCTGCAGCTCGGCGAGCGCGTCGGCGACCAGCACGGTCTGCATGAATTTTTTCGCCATGCCGACGTTGAAGAACGAGCGCGCCTGCTTCCTGCGGCCCATCTCGATCATGCCGCGTTTCTCGTCGAATGTGACGTTGGCGAGGCTGCGCACGGGAATCGACAGCGTCGGGTCTTTGCTTCGCTCGGCGGCGGTGATCACCGTGTCGGCGACGCCGACGAGCTTTTTTTCGACCGCGCCGTTACTTTTTGCCTTTTTTCGCGCCATGTTTTTTCCCTGTCTTTTCTTTCTTGCCGTCTGCTTTGCCCTTTTCAAAAGCCAAAGTCATTTGCGTTGCGCTGCCGGGCTTCGCGCCGCGCTGCGGCTTGACTTTCCCCGTCTTGCCCTTGATCGCAGGCTTCGCCTTCCCCTTCACCAGCGTCGGCAGCGCGGGCTGCTTTTCTATCGCGGGTTCGTCTGGCGGCGCCACGGGTTTTTCCTCGTCAGGCAACACCGGCGCGTCGCCTTCGACGCCGTCGGCGGTAACGATGATCGAATCGGGCAGGCCTTCCGGGCCGCCTCTTTTTCCCAGCACTTCGTCGGTCTTTTCGCCGCCGGTCCGCTTCATTGCGATTTTCTGCAGCTGATTTTTTAATTTCTCCTTTGCCAGCTTGCCGCCTTTCAAACGGGCGCAGGCATCGACGACTTCCTCGATATACAGCTCGAAAATATTTCTCCGGCGGAACTCGCTCTTGGCGTGCTCGCGCCGTCTTAAAAAGACGCCGAGCCGGCGCCCGCACTCTTGCAGCGCGAGGCGGATTTCTTTACGGATCTCGTCGTAATCGGCGATCGCTTCCTTCGACTCGCTCGTGAACGGCACCCAGACCGAAGCCATGTGGACAAAAATCACCATCGGCCCGGCGGGCAGCGCGCCGCGCGATTGCGCGACGCCGTAGTTGCGCCAGGTGGTGTCGAGCACCGCCTTGAAGGTCGCGCACGCCGACTGCTGGTAGAGCAGCGGCACGCGATTGGCGTAGCGAATCACGCGCGCGAGCTCGTCGTCCTCGTCGTGCTGTTCGCCTTCGGCGAGCGGCGCCTTCGGCTCCGCCACTTTTTCCGCCGCCGCTTCCGGTCCTTTGCCGAAAGCCAGGCCCGCTTCGATGACAAACGGATTGCCGCGATAGACCGCGGGCGGCCGCGTGACGGCGGTGTAAAAATCTCCTTTGATCTGCTTGTAGAGGCCGTGGAGGATCGCCTTCTCGCCGATCGGCGAGATGCAATTCGACGGCGGCGCCATGATCTTGGTCGCCTGGATCGTTTTGTAGAGCGTCTCGGCGGCTGCGCTGTGAATGTTTCTAGGCCGCGTGTCCGGCGAAATTTTCGCCGCCTTGCAGATTTCCTGCGCCGTGCTGGACGAGACCCGGCTGAATTCGCTGGCGAGAAATCCCGACAGCGAGTGGCTCTTGGTGTCGTGCAACATCCTGAGCATCATGCCGAATTCTATCCCATAGGGATGCGGCTTGATCTCGCGCGGCTCGGGCGGCAGCTCTTGAATCGTCCGGGGATATTCTTTGATCTCGCTCTCCGGCGTGTGATAGACGAGCTTCACGTGCGGGTTGGCGATCGCCACCTGCTCGAGATACTCGTCCACGGAGGCGCGGCCTTTTTGATAGCGGCCCTCGATCTCCAGCGTCACCTGCGTGCCGCGGTGGCTCTCCCACTCGATCTGCTTGTTCTCGAAAATCCGCGGCTCGTTCTTCTTGGTGTCGATCTGCACTTCGAAGTAGTGCGCGGGCGACTTGGCGCTCGTGCGCGAGATAATCTGCACGGGCTTCCCGGTCGTGAGCTGCGCGTACATGCCGGCGGCGGAGATGCCGATGCCCTGCTGGCCGCGGCTCATGCGGAGGCGATGGAACTTCGATCCGTAGAGCAGCTTGGCGAAAATTTTCGGAATCTGCTGGCGCACGATGCCGGGGCCGTTGTCGATCACAGTCAGGCGGAAACGGGTTGCCTGGCTCGGCGGCAGCGCAGCCTCGCCGTTCGACGCGACTCCGAGGTTGACGACGACCTCCGGCAAGATCCCCGCTTCTTCGCAGGCGTCGAGCGCGTTATCGACCGCTTCCTTCACGCAGGTGAGCAGCGCCTTTCTCGGATTATCGAAGCCCAGCAGGTGGCGGTTCTTGGTGAAAAATTCCGAGACGGAAATGTCGCGCTGCTTGGCGCCCATTTCGACGGCGGTTAGTGTCGGTTTCGGTTGGGCCGGGGGTGCAGGCTCGTTTTTTGGCATCGGTTTAGACATTTTTTTTCGCGTCTCCTAATCGGAATCCGGATGTTGCGCTGGGTGCAGTCTGGAGGTGATGAACGTCTGGCTTCAAGAGGATTACATACTATTATACCAGAGACTAGAATTTTTTGTACCATCAAGACGTGAGAGCGCCCGCTGGCCCCCGCGATCGTCAGTCGTTAACTGGTTGACAAGCTGGCTCGATACCGGATATTTCCAGAATAGCGGGCAACCTTTCCATCACCCGCTGTCGTTTCATGAGAGGAGGATTTCGTCATGGTCATGCTAGGCACAGATATGAAGGTCGCAGAGACCCCGAAAGACGGTCTCAAAGATTATCGCAAGCCCGACGCTTACGAGGACTGGCTCAAGAAAGAGGGCGTCAAAGTCCACGAGGAATTTTACTTTCCGAGTGTGGCGACTATAGAGCTCGGCCCGTGGGAGCGGAAGGGCGGCCGGGGCGCCGTCGTCCACATCACCAACCGTCACATGCCCAACGACTGTCACGTTGTCGAGATCAAGCCCGGCGGCAAGTCCGAGCCCGAGCATCACATGTACGAGATGACGGTCTACATCGTCTCAGGACGCGGCGCGACGACGATCTGGCAGGACCCGAAACAGAAAAATACTTTCGAGTGGCACGCCGGCAGCCTTTTTTCGATTCCGCTCAACGCCTGGTACCAGAATTTCAACGGCAGTGGCCAGGAGCCGGTCCGCTATCTCGGCGTGACCAATGCGCCGCCGATGATGCGGCTCTACCAGGACAATGAGTACATCTTTAACAACGAGTACATGTTCCGCAGCCGCTATGCGGGGGAGGAAGATTATTTCAGCGGCAACGGCAAGCTCTACACGCGTCGGGTGTGGGAATCGAACTTTATCGCCAACGCGCCGGACATGAAACTTTACGGCTGGAAGGAGCGCGGCGCCGGCGGCATCAACGCGATGCTGGAGATGGCCAGCAACAACACGAAGAACCACATCTCGGAGTTTCCCATCGGCACGTACAAGAAGGCGCACCGCCACGGTCCGGGCGCGCACCTTCTCCTGCTCAGCGGCACCGCCGGTTTCTCGCTCGTCTGGACCAAAGAAGACCGCTCCGACATGATCAAGTGCGACTGGCAGGTGGGCTCGATGGTCATCGTTCCGAGCGACAACTGCCTGCACCAGCATTTCAATTCCGGCACCACCCGGGCTCGTTATCTGGCCTTTCGGCCGGGCGACATGGGCGTCAACTCCCCTCGAGGCGGCGGCGGAGAGTTCGCCGACCGCAGCATGAAGGAAGGCGGCTGGCAGATCGAGTACGGCGACGAAGACCGCCAGATCCACGAGATCTTCGAGAAAGATCTCCGGGACAACGGGGCGACGTGCAGGATGAAGGCGTTCGTTCCGTGGTGCACCGGGGCAGTCGGCCCCACGAGCGAAAGAGAAACTTAACGGGCGCTGAGAAAATTCTCGTTGCGTTCGATCGGTCCAATGGTAGGGGCACGGCATGCCGTGCCCCTACGCGTCTTTGCCAGGGTTCGCTCTTAAATAGACAGCGCCGTTCCGCTCCATGTTCGCGAACACCTTTCGCGCTTTTCGCCACCGCGACTATTTTATTTTCTGGTGCGGGCTGTTTCTCGGCCACACCGGCACGCTGATCCAAACCACGGCGCAGAGCTGGCTGATTTTTCAACTGACGAACTCGCCGTTCTACTTGGGGCTGGAAGGGCTCTGCCTCGGTCTGCCGCGCGTCCTCTTTTCGGCGTTCGGCGGCGCGGTAGTCGATCGCGCCGATCGCAAAACGATCTTCGTTTTGACCCAGTGCGCGTTTCTATTGATGGCGCTGTTTCTCGGCGTTATGACCTATCTGGGCGCGATCCGCGTCTGGCATCTGCTCATGGTTTCCGCGCTGACCGGCTTCTGCGTGTCGTTCGAGCAGCCGGTCAGACAAACGATCCTGCATCAGCTCGTGCCGCGCGACGTGCTGGCGAACGCGGTGACGCTCTACCAGATGGTTTACAACGGGGCGCTGCTTTTCGGCCCGTCCATCGGCGGCATGCTGATTCCTTTCATCGATACCCAGGGCTGCTTTTTCGTCGCGACGGCGGGGAATCTCGTCGTTCTCGTGACGATCTTCATGATCCGGATTCCCAAGGCGGCGCGCGCCGCAAACCCGAAAAGCGTCACGCGCGACATGCTCGACGGCCTGGCAACGGCATGGCGCACGCCGATCTTTCTCGCGCTCTTCACGCTCTTGGGAGTCGTGACATTTTGCACCAAGCCGTACACGCAGTTCATGCCGGTCTTTGCGCGGGACATTCTCGCGGTCGGCGCGCCGGGCCTCGGCTTTCTGCTGATGGCGCCGGGCGCCGGCGCGATCCTCGGCGGGCTTTCGCTCGCCTCCATGCGCCGTTTTCCGACGGCGCGGCGCCTGCTTCTATTCTTGGGCAGCGGCTTCGGCTGCGCCATCATTCTGTTCGCCGCCTCGCGCTCTTTTCCGCTGTCGTTGTTGTTTCTCTTTCTCGCCGGTGGATTTCAGACGACGTTTCTTTCCGCCATTGCGACTTTGCTGCAGAGCCACGCGGACGAAACCAATCGCGGCAGGATCATGGCGCTTTACGGCCTAGTCAATCGCGGGCTGGGGCCGATGGGTAGTTTTCCCTTCGGTCTCATCGCCACCGCGATCGGCGCGCCATCGACCGTCGCGATTTGCGGCTTCCTCACGATCGGACTGGTAGGTTATGTTACGCTTTATCGCGCGCAGCTCAGGCACGCGAAGGCGGTGGGAGAAGTTTAACTTACTTCGCCGTGCGCCCACAAAAGAATCATTGGTTGCCGGAAAAGTAGGCAGACGGATCTCGTTCGCGCTTGGGTAACTCTTCGGTAGAAAAAAATCCGCCGTCGCAACCGTGACTTAATCCACGAGTCGGCCTAGGTGCGTCTGGCATGGGCATTGCGGATGCCTGCCGGTTGGATGTCATCCACCGGCGCGTCTCTTTATTCGAACGCGGCATCTGCCGAGGCCTCTCCGATCCTCTCCTCGCTCCAGGAGATGCACGCGAGTTATCGGCAGAACTTCAACGGCAAGGTAGCGACCTACATCCCGGAGCTGGCCAAAGCCGACCCGCGTCATTTCGGCATCGCTCTCGTCACCGCCGACGGGCAAATTTACGAGGTGGGCGATGCGCGTCATCTATTCACTATCCAGTCGATTTCCAAACCGTTCGTTTACGGTCTTGCGCTTGAAGACCACGGACAGGATTATGTCCTCGGCAAGGTCGGCGTCGAGCCGAGCGGCGACGCCTTCAACTCGATTGTCTTTGATGAGCGCAGCAACCGGCCTTTCAATCCGATGGTCAACGCCGGCGCCATCGCCACGACCGCGTTGATCAAGGGAGAAGGGCACGACGAGCGCCTCGCCCGGCTGCTCGAAATGTTCGGCCGCTTCACGGGCCGGCAGGTCGCAATCGACCGCGCGGTCTTCCTCTCGGAAAAATCGACCGGCCACCGCAACCGGGCGATCGCCTATCTCGGACTCAACTCGGGCATGATCGATGACCGCATCGACGAGCACCTCGATCTCTACTTCGAGCAGTGCTCGGTTCTCGTCAGCGCGCGCGACTTGGCGGTGATGGCGGCGACGTTCGCCAACAACGGCGTGAATCCGTTGACGGGCAACCGCGCCATCGCAGAGCGGTACGTCAAGAACGTGCTCAGCGTCATGCATAGCTGCGGCATGTACGACTACGCCGGCGAGTGGGGCTACCGCATAGGCCTGCCGGCGAAAAGCGGCGTCGGCGGCGGTATCGTCTCCGTCCTGCCGGGACAGTTCGGCATCGGCACTTTTTCGCCGATGCTCGACGAGCGCGGCAACAGTTCCCGCGGCATTCAGGTTTGCGAAGAATTCTCGGAACGCTTCAAGCTGCACATGTTCAAGACCCGTTCGATTGCGCAAACCGTTCTGCGGCGGCGCTATCGCGCGGACACGGTTCGCTCCAAGCATCTGCGCGGCCGCCGCGAGCGCTCGATTCTAGCGCGCCGCGGCGGGAGCGTGTGCGTCTACGAGCTGCAAGGAGATCTCTTTTTCGCCACGATGGAGCAGTTGCTGCGCCGTCCGACGGCGGAGATCGAGTCGCTCCAATTTCTTATTCTCGATTGCAAACGGGTCGGCCACGTCGACGAGTGCGCCCGGGAGCTCTTCGGTCAGATGATCGAAAGTATCGCCGGGAGCGGCAAGACGGTCGTCTTTTCCTATCCGCCGAAGGCGCTCGCCGCGGCGCTGGGAGACGCGAGCGCGCATTTTTTCCCCGACACCGACGCCGCGCTGGAGTGGTGTGAAAATCGGTTGATTCTCGAAGAGCCGGCTGCCGCGACCCATCACGGCCCGGTTGCGCTGGCGGCTATGGACATCGTCGCAGGCCTGGATAGAGAGGAGATTGCCCTGCTCGAGCCGCTCGCGCGGGAGGTCCGTTACGACGCCGGGGAAACTATCCTGCGGGAAGGCGAGCCGGCCGACGCGATATTTCTCCTGGCGGCGGGCCTTGTCAGCGTCCGCCTCGATCTCGGCGATGGGACGCGCACCAAGCGTTTGAGCACGATCACGCCGGGACTGGAGTTCGGCGAGCTGGCGCTGTTCGACGGCGGGACCCGTTCGGCCAACGTCGTCGCAGACGAGCCGTCGATATGCTACGTGCTGCCGATCGCGGGACTGGACCGACTGGCTGCGCGGAATCCGGGAATAAAAAACAAATTATTGTACAACGTCGGCCGCGAACTATCCGCGCGCCTGCGCCGGGCCGACGCGGAGATTCGGGCGTTGGAGGAATAATTCGTCGCCTACGCGCCCTCGCCCGCTTCTTCGCGGTAGAGTTTGAGCGCTTCGAGCACCGGCATGTCGCTCATGGAAAATAAAATCGCTTCGTTATCCATCGAGCGGTTCCGGTGGCTGTGCCAGCTCCAGAGCGGCACGACGAAGCAGTCGCCCTGATTCCAGTCAAATCGCTGGCCGTTGATAAAAGTCGTGCCGCTGCCGCGGAACGCGTGGTAGATCGCGCTGCTGTTGTGCCGGTGCGTCCTGGTCGCTTCGCCGGGGCGGAGCATCTGGATGCCGCAGGCGAGCGTCGGCATCGTGTGGCCGCCGTCGGGACTGACGTATTCCAGCGCGACGCCGTCAAAGGGGCTGCCGGCGCCGTCACTCAGGCACTTCAGAGTTTCGTAGGTGTTTTTCCATTTGTAGATCAGATTGTAGTTGGGATGATCGGAAGATCTGTTCCATACGGGCCGCGCCGTGCCGACTTTGGGCGCGTTCGTCTCGGAAATTTTTTTGATCGGCTGAATTTTGTCGGGGAAAGCTTCCCAGGTAATACATTGCAGCGAAAA
>JBGPTS010000153.1:0-9098 GCA_041490745.1 Binatia bacterium
CGACCGAATCGTAATAGACGCGGAGAAACGGCGCATCCACCAGCGGGCACTTGATCGCTTTCATACTGAAAAGGACGTCTTCTCCCGTGACCGGCCGCCCGTCCTGAAAGCGCGCGTCCCGGCGGAGCTTGAAAGTATAGGCGAGTTTGTCCGGCGAAATTTCAGGCCGGGACTCCGCGATCATGGGCTTGAGCTCCAAACTGCGCGGATCGAGCAGCAAAAGATTTTCAAAAATAAATCCGAGAATCTCGCTCGCCGACGCGTCGTTGCTGGTGAGGGGATTTAACTGCTCGGGGTCGCTGAGCGCGTGGTTGAGCAGCCAGTCGCCTGTGGCCGGCTTCTCTTTCTCGGCGGATTGGCCGTATCCATCGCCGCGCAGCTCAAACAAAGTAAGTAATAGGACCGCCGCGAGGATGGTCGTCGGCCGCATGGATCACCCGCCGTTCGCGTCCAGCGCCACCTCGCGCGCGTTGGCCGGCTTGGTTTGCACGAACAAGGCGGGAGCGAGAGCGACGTTGATCTCGGGCTCCTGGTAGGAGATTTCCAGGCGTTTTTTCTGCGCCGGGGCTTCGAGAAGAATTTTTTGCGGGAACAATCCGGCCGGGGTATTGGTAAAATCGGTGAACTCCGCGCTGAGCTCGACGGCGCCTTCGGGATTGAAGCGCAGCCACCGAATCGGCAACGCCTCGGACGGGTGAAACGTGACCGCTTCTTTCCAGCCGCCGCCCAGATCGCGCGCGATCGACGGCCCCTCGTTCTTCCACTCGCCCGCCGGCGCCACCGGCGGCAGTCCCATCAGCACCGCGGACATCTCGCCGACGCCGAGCTGGATCTGCGTGTAGCGGTAGAGATTTTCGCGCGAGCTTTTACCGCGATAAAAAACGCCCTCGCGCGTGTGAAAGCTGGCCATCTCGCCGTCCGAGACGGTGACGATGAGCAGCGCTCCCAAAATGTAAAGGGTCTCAAGCCGGAGCCGGTCCGGCCGGCTCACGAGAACCACTTCTTTGAAGCTGTGCCGGCCGTCTGCGTCGGAGTAATTGACCTGGGCGATCGCGCGCAGCGATTTGAAGTCGGCGCTCCTGCCCGCGAGACTCTGAGCGAGTTCCCGGGCCGGGCGGCGCTCTTCGGGAAATATTTCGGGCAGCAGAGGCTTGCGCGGGAACCAGCCGCAGCCGGCGAGCGCGGCCAGCGTCGCCAAGAGAACGACATAACTAGGCCGCATGATTCATCCGGAAAAGGACTGATGCGAAGCGCGCGGTCAAATTCTTCGCTCCAGGAGTTTGATCTTCTCCCGCACCCGCTGGATTTGCTCTTCGTCTTTGGATCTCTTGAGCGCGTCGCGGTAGAGCGCCAGGGCGCTCGCCGTCTTGCCGGTTTTATCGTACGCGTCGGCGAGATGCTCGATCACGACCGGATCGTCGTTGATCAGCTCCGCCGCCCGCTCGAGCTGTTCGACCGCGCGCGGGTAATCGCCCCTCTGATAATAAATCCAGCCGAGGCTATCGACGTAGGCGCCTTCGTTCGGCTCGACCTTGAGCGCGCGCAGAACCAGACTCTCGGCCTCGTCGAGGCGGATTCCTTTTTCGGCCCACGTGTAGCCGAGATAGTTGAGCGCGGCGGCGTTCTGCGGGTTGATCTCGATAGCGATCTTCATCTCCTCGATCATCTTGTCCCTGTTCTTGCTTTCATCGTAAATCGCGCCGAGCTGAAAATGCGCCTGGTCGCTCTTCGGGTCGAGCTTGACGACCTTTTCGAGCGTCTCGATCGCCTTGGGATAGTCTTTGCCTTTGCGGTAGAGGGAAGCCAGAAAGTTCAGCACCTCTTTCTGGTCGGGCTTTTTCGGCAGCGCCTGGCCGACCGCCTCGATCGCCTTGGCGAGCTCGTTTTTCTGATCGTACAAAAACGCGATCTGCAAGCGGGCGTCGGCGTAGTATTCGCTCTGCTCCGGGATGCGGAGAAATTCTTCCAGCGCCCGATCGGCCATCTTCATCTCCGAATAAGTGGAGCCGAGGTAATAACGCACGCGGTCGTTTCGCGGATCGGAAGCCAGGACCATGTTGAATTCGGTGACGGCGCGCTCAAAATCGCCTCTCTCAAAATAAATCAGGCCGATCTTGGTTCGCGCCTCGCGCGGATCGGCCTCGATGCCTTCGAGTTTTTGGAACTGCGAGAGGGCGTCGTCGAGCTTGTTCTGCCCGACGTAAAGTTCGCCGAGCCTTTGGGTCGCCCAGGCGTTCTTGGGATCGAATCCCAAAACTTTTTTGTAGGTCTCGGTGGCGTCCTCGGTCTTGCCCTGGAGTTCATAGACCAGGCCCAGATCGATCAGCGCCGCCTCGGACTTGGGGTTGATCTCCAGCGCCTTGCGATAGCTTTCTTCGGCGGCAAGGTAGAGCTGCATCTTGGTGCGCACGCGGCCGAGATAGTAGTAGCCCAGCGCCGAGCCGGGGTTAAGAGCGAGCAGCTTCTCCAGATTCTTGGTCGCCTTATCGTAGTCGCCGAGCTTGAGCTGCAACGCGCCCAGATTGAGCAACGCGTCCTGATTTTCCGGCTCGATGCGAAGCGCCTCTTCGTATTGCTTGACGCCTTTCGCTTCTTCGCCGAGCGAAATGGAATAGAGACCCGCCAGCAATAAACGAACCTCGGTCCAATCGGGAGCGAGGCGCGCGGCCTCTTCCGCTTCCCTGACCGCTCTCTTCATGTCGTTTTTGCGGATGTAGAGGTTGGCCAGCCGATACCGGAGGAAGGCATTGGACGGATCGATGACCACCGCGGCATCGAATTCGGCCAGGGCTAGATCGAATTCCCCTTCGCTCAAAAGGAGCTGTCCCTTGGCGAAGTGGGCGAGGCTTCGCGCGTCCGCCGGAATCTCGATTTTTTGTTCCAGGCGGAATGGCGCTTCGGGCTCCAAAACCAGTTCTTTGGCGGGCGCTGGGGCGGGCTCTTTAGGCGGTACTTTGGACGATTCTTCGACTTTAAGCGACGTCGAAGAGGCGCAAGCGGCTAAAAGCGCCAGCAAAACGACTCCGAACCGGGAGATTCTCATCAAAAATTAGTTAACATACTGCCACGGGGTGGTCAATGCAAAGCAGCCGTGAGCTTTCCGCATTCAGCTTGAATCTGTTGGCTGAGTGCTGATAGCTTCCTCGCTGATAGCTGCTTTTATGTCCAAAGAACAGGTCAAAAAAGAGATCGAGCATCTCCGCCGCGAGATCGAGAAACACAACCGCCGTTATTACGTCCTCGACGATCCGCTCGTGAGCGACGCCGAGTACGACGAGATGTTCCGCAAGCTCGTCGCGCTGGAAAAGGCGCATCCCGAACTGGCTTCGCCGGATTCGCCCACGCAGAGAGTCGGCGCGCCGCCGCTGGAAAAATTCGCCACGGTGCGCCACGTGCTGCCGATGCTGTCGCTCGGCAACGCCAACGATCGAGAGGAAATGACGGAGTTCGACGAGCGCATCAAGCGCTTTCTCAAAACCACCGAGTCGATCGAATACCTGGTCGAGCCGAAGATCGACGGCCTCGCCGTCGAGCTGGTCTATGAGCGCGGGCGGCTCGCCGTCGGCTCGACGCGCGGCGACGGCGTTGCCGGCGAAGACGTGACGCAGAATTTGAAGACGATTCGCTCCGTGCCGCTGACGCTGCATTCCTCAAAGCGCGGCGCCCCCGACAAGCTCGAAGCGCGCGGCGAAGTCTTTCTCTCGCGCGCGGCGTTTCAGAAAATCAACCGCGAGCGCGAGGAAGCGGGCGAGCCGGTCTTCGCCAACCCGCGCAACTGCGCCGCCGGCTCGCTCAAGCAGCTCGATCCCGCGGTCACGGCGCGCCGCCCGCTGGATATTTTTTGCCACGGCGCGGGCGAGATCTCGGGCGCGAGTTTCCCGACCGACGCGGAATTTCTCGACGCGCTCAAGGAATGGGGCCTCAAGCCGGTGCCGATCTTGGGCCGTTGCCGCGGCCTCGAAGAAATCTTTGCGCTGCACGAAAAAACCGAACGCGCTCGCGAGAAGCTGCCGTATGAAATCGACGGCATCGTGGTCAAAGTAAACCGCCTCGATTTGCAACGCCGCCTGGGAGAAATCGCCCGCTCGCCGCGCTGGGCGATCGCCTACAAATTCAAGCCGCGCCAGGCGACGACGCCGATTCTCGACATTCAAATCCAGGTCGGCCGCACCGGCACGCTTACGCCCGTGGCGAGCCTCGAGCCGGTCGGCATCGGCGGCGTCACGGTGAAAAGCGCGTCGCTCCACAACATGGACGAGATCGAGCGCAAAGACATTCGCATCGGCGACACGGTCGTCGTCGAGCGCGCCGGCGACGTGATTCCTTACGTCGTCGAAGTGGTCAAAAAAAAACGCCGCGGTCACGAACGCAAGTTCGCGATGCCGGAGCGCTGCCCGGTGTGCGGCTCGTCGGTCTATCGGGAGGAGGGCGAGGCCGCTTATCGCTGCGTCGGCCTCTCCTGTCCGGCCAAGCTCAAGGAGAGTCTTAAATTTTTCGGCTCACGCGGCGCGATGGACATCGAAGGGTTGGGCGAGAAGCTGATCGACCAACTGGTCGAGCGCGGCATGGTGAAAGACATCGCGGATATTTACCGGCTGACGGCCGAGGAATTGGCCGGGCTCGAGCGCATGGCGGAAAAATCCGCCGAGAATCTCCGCGCCGCGCTCGAACGGAGCAAGGACGCGACGCTGCCGCGCTTTTTGACCGCGCTCGGCATCCGCCACGTCGGCGAGGCGACGGCCAAGCTTTTAGCCGAGCATTTCGCCGATTTGAAATCCATCATGGGAGCGTCTGAAGACGACCTGACCGAAGTGCGCGAGATCGGCCCGGAGGTGGCCAAGAGCATCACGCGTTTTTTCGCTCAGGAACAAAACCGCCGCGTGATCGAGAAGCTCCTCGCAGCGGGAATCCGATTGAAAAAAGAGCCGAAGAAAGAGGGCAAGCTTGCCGGCGCGACTTTCGTTCTGACCGGGAGCCTGGAGAGTATGTCGCGGAGCGAGTCGCAAAAACGAATCGAGGCGTTGGGCGGTCGGGTCGCGTCGAACGTCAGCCGCAACACCGACTACGTCGTTCACGGCGCCGATCCGGGATCGAAGCTCGCCAAGGCGAAAAAGTTGGAGGTCAAGCTGCTCGACGAAAAACGATTTCTCGAGCTGATCGGCGCGTAGGGGCACGGCATGCCGTGCCCCTACATATCCACCGAACCTACTACCAACGACTCTGCCGCGCTCTTCCGCCGCCTCCGCCCTCGCGCGGCTGCTGCGGCCGGGCCTCGCTGACGACGATGCTCCGGCCTTCGAACTCGGTGCCGTTCAGCGCGGCGATGGCGCGCGCCGCATCGTCATCCGAACCCATCTCGACAAAGCCGAAGCCCTTCGACCGGCCGCTGAATTTGTCGGTGATGATTCGCGCGCTCACCACGTTGCCGTGCTGCGCGAAGTGCTCTTGCAGCCTCGCCTCGGCGACGGCATAGGAAAGATTCCCTACGTATAATTTCGCGCCCATCTTTCGGCCCTCCTTCAAAGGAACCCGAACAAAAACGGCCGAAGCTTAGCCGCGATTGACGACCTTGTCAAATGTAAATCAGGCGCCACGCAATAGGTATCGGGCAATCAGTTTTTCGACCGCGCGGCGCTTGCGCGGCCCGGGGTCCGTGGGTTAGGGGTAAGTTCCGGCAGCCGATGAAAAATCTTGGCGACGACGTGCGCGCGCGTTTGCTGATCGAAGGAAGAGTCCAGGGAGTTTTCTTCCGCGCTTCGGCCGAAGCTCAGGCCAATCGCCTGGGAATCCAGGGATGGGTGCGCAATTGCCCCGACGGCTCGGTCGAGCTCCTGGCGGAAGGCGAGAAAAAAAGTCTCGACGATCTGATCGCCTGGTGCCGCCGCGGCCCGCGCGGCGCCCAGGTGGAAAGCGTGCGCATCGAATGGGAGGAGTTCAAGGGCGAATTTTCAGGATTCAGGATTACCCGGTAGGCCGATTTTGAATTTTTCTCGAAACCCGAAACTTTAAACTCGAAACTTTTGTCGCTCCAACACCATCCGGTAAATTTCTTTTTTCGGGTAAGAAAATTTTTCGCCCAGAACTTCGGCGATCTCTTTCACCCGGAAACCTTTTTCGAGCAACTCGCCGATGGCCGCCTCGATCGCTTCTTCCGGCGGGGTATTTTCTCCCGCCGCGCCGGCGACGACCAGCGTCATTTCGCCGCGGGGCTCTTTGCGCTCGACCGCCTGAAGGACTTCGCTCAGCCTGCCGCGGACAAATTCTTCGTAAACCTTCGTCACCTCGCGCGCCAGCGCCGCCTCGCGGTCGCCGAAAATCTCCAGCATGTCTCCCAGCGCCGCCAGAATGCGATGCGGCGCTTCGTAGAATACGAGCGTCCTCGCGTCCGCCGAGAGCGATTGTAATCTTGCGCGCCGCTCCCGCGTTTTGGCGGGGAGAAAACCCTCGAAGACGAAGCGGTCGGTGGCGAGGCCGCTCGCGCATAGCGCCGCGAGCAAAGCCGACGCCCCCGGGACGGGGACGACCGAAATGCCGGCGCGAATCGCCTCCTGCACGAGGCGAAAACCGGGATCGGAGAGCGTCGGCGTGCCCGCGTCGGAGACGAGCGCGATATTTTTTCCGTCCTTGAGCTGCTTGACCAGCGGCGCGGCCTTCGCGCCTTCGATGGCGTCGTAATAGCTCGTGAGACGGGTTTCGATGCCGTAGCGCGCGAGGAGCTTTTTGGTATGGCGCGTATCCTCGGCGGCGATGAGATCGACTTCTTTCAGCACCCGCAGCGCGCGCAGCGTGACGTCTTCTAGATTACCGATCGGAGTGGCGACGATGTAAAGCACCCCAGCCATGCCACAACTCCCCCAGCTGTCAGCCGTCAGCTATCAGCTTTAATCTTTTAGCTGAAAGCTGATTGCTGATCGCTGCTTCACTTCCCCCAATCCCGCGCGTAGCGAAAATCGCGGTCGATGGTGCGCTGCGAGACTTTGGCGATGACCGGCAGACGCCGCTTGAAATGCGAATTCATCACGCGCGCCGTCACCTGATCGACGAACCGCTCGGAGAATCCGGCGGCGAGGAGTTCCGCTTTGGAGTAACGCTCGTCCACCATGAGATAGAGCAGCCGATCGACGTCGCGATAAGTGAATCCGAGCTCCGCCTCGTCGGTCTGTCCCTGCCAGAGATCGGCCGAAGGCTTTTTTTTCACGATGACTTCGGGCACGCCGACGGCCTCGGCGAGCGCCCACACCTGCGTCTTGTAGAGATCGCCGAGCGGATTGACCGCGGACGCCATGTCGCCGTAGAGCGTGCCGTAGCCGAGCAAAAGCTCGGTCTTGTTGCTGGTGCCGAGCACCAGCGCGTCCCAGCGCGCCGAATGATCGTAGAGAATCGTCATCCGCTCGCGCGCCATCTTGTTGCCCCGGCGTTTCTGGTCGGCGTCGGGGAAGCGCGCGAAGTAGGCGTCGATCTCGGGCGAGATATCGACGACGAGCGACCGGATCGCGCTTTGCCGGACCACCAGCTCGGCGTCGGCGCGGCTCGCCGGGCTGGAGGTCTTATACGGCATCATGATGGCGAGAACGTTTTCGGGGCCGAGCGCCTCGGCGGCGAGCAGCGCGCTGAGACTCGAGTCCACCCCGCCGGAAAGCCCGACCACGACGCGGTGGACGCCGACCTTCTCGACTTCGTTGCGGATGAAAGCGACGAGAATGCGGCGGACGAGCGCAACGTTGGTCGGAACGAGAGCCATCGATGCCCTATCTCTTCTTCCGGCCTTTTTTCCCGCGAATCACTCTCAAACCCTTCAACCCCTTGAACCCCGCCATGCGCCTTACGTCCGCCGGCCGCTCGCGGATGCGCAGCAATTCGTTGATCGTGAGATCGATGTCCTCGTCGCGCAGTTGCGGCGACGCGGTCCGTTTGCGCCGCACCGCTTCGAGCGCGATCTCCGCCACGATGAAATCGTCGTCGTAATAATTCGCCTTGGCGATTTTCCGCCCGAACGGATCGACGACTTCCGATCCGCCCCAGAAGCCCACGCCGTCCTCGAAGCCCGTGCGGTTGCCGTAGATCACGAACAGGCCGAAGGTCTCGGCGTAGGCGCGGTTGATCAGCTCCCAATAACGCGCGTTGTCGTCCTGCGGCGCGCCCTCGGTGATGCCGCGCAGCGGGCTGGTCGAGGGACAGAGCACCGCCAGCGCGCCGTCGAGCGCCGCGAGGTAAATCGTCGAAGGATGCCAGAGGTCCTCGCAGATGAGAATCGCCAGCCGCCCGAATGCGGAATCGAACGCGCGCACGCGGTCGCCGCGGGCGAAATAGCGCTGCTCGTCGAACATGCCGTAAGTCGGCAGATAAACTTTGCGGTGCACGTGGCGCACCTCGCCGCGCTCGAAATAAACCGCCGCGTTGTAAAATCGATAATCCGGCCCCTCCTCCACCAGCCCGGCGACGAAAGCAATCTCGCGGCTGAGTTTTTTCAGCCGCTCGATCTCCGGCGACGAGAGCTTGAGCGCCACGTCGGGCACCATGTCGCGGAGGAAATATCCGGTGAGGCTGAGTTCGGGGAAAAGCACGAGGTCCGCGCCTTGCTTCACACCCTGACGAATTTTCTCTTCGTAGAGAGCCAGATTGGCGCCGAGGTTTCCCAGCTTCGGATTGATCTGCGCGATCGCTACTCTAAACGCCATGGTTTTGACCCGTTAGAAGCTAATCGTGAGACGTGAAACATTCCCCTAACCCCTCACGCCTTACGTTCATTAAGTAACACAGGGGGTAGAGCCTTGCAATTTCGCTCGCGCGACGGATATTCTGCTTTTATGACGGATAAAGTTCTGATTTTCGGCCAGGATCTCTGACCCTACACGCGCAACGCCCGTGAGGCGTACGCCAAACGCAACGTGCCGTTCGATTACATCAACGTCTTGAATGATCCGGAAGAACTCAAGCGGATGCTGACGTTGACCCACAACGAGCGCGACATCCCGGTGATCGTCGAGGCGGGCAAAGTCACGGTCGGCTTCGGCGGGACGTGATCGGTATAGCGGCCGGCGGCGCCGGCTTTTAATAGGGATGAAGGCAAAAGGATGAGGGATGAAGCTCCCCGCCCC
>JBGPTS010000154.1:0-9062 GCA_041490745.1 Binatia bacterium
CTGACCGCGTTCGGCTCCGCCGGATAAGGATCGAAGAGCCGATAGTCGATCGGCGCGCCTTTTTCCTTATATTCGACGACGCGCCGGCCGCGCGCGGCGATCGCGATCGCCGACTCGCCCGCGAGCGCGAGTTGCAAGCGTATCACGCTGCTCGATCCCGGTATGTGCAACTGCTGGCGCGCGAGCGCTTTCATGTAGTCGAGCGCCTTCGCCTTTCCCATGCCGTCCAGCATGACCGAGAACCAGGCGTACTCGTCGCTGCCGAAATTCATCTTGCCCTTCCACTTCGGCAGGAGTAGATCCTGATAGCTCCGCGGCGCGTCGTCCTGCGGCACGAGCTTGGTGTTGAAAGCGAGCACGATCGGCGTCACCTCGAACGCCGACCAGAATCCCTGCGGATCAAACGCACCCGCGGGAAACGCTTTCAGCTCCGGCGACAGATACGGCGCCGAGTAACCTCTCTGTTTCAATTGCCAAATTTCCACCGGCGCCGATCCCACGACATCGACCAGGACGCGGCCGGCCCGCGCCTCCGTGTCGATCTTGGTAAAAACGCTCGATTGCGTCAGCCGCGTCGCTTTGACCTTGACGAACGGGAAAGTTTTTTCGAACGCAGCGACGATTTTCGGAAAGTCCGTGAGGCCGAGCGAAGTGTACCAGACAAACTCCCCCTCCTTTCGCGCACCCTCTTCCAAAATAGTTTTCCTTTGAGCCGGCGCCATGCCGGCGGCGGACTTCACCACGTCCTCGACGGTCGCGCCGTAACCGGCGATCGCCTTCGCGAAAAGACAAAAGAGCACGATGAGCGATTTCATCTTTAAGCCACGCTTTCCCATCTTTCCCGCTCGATCGACCGCAGCACCGCGTCGACGACCCGCTGGGCTTCCAGTCCTTCGCGAAAGCTCGGCATCGCTTCTTCGCCCGTCCGTATGGCATGCGCGAAGCGCCGCGTCAGGTGAGAAAAAATAAATTCACCCGCCACGCGCGCGGGATCGGAGAGATTCAGCCCCTCTACAAGTCTTTCGGGAATCGGCAGCGGCGCGAACCGCGCGTTCGCGCCGCGCGCGCCGCTGAGTTTACCAATCACCCAGTCCGGACCCTTGCGGTCGATGTCCAGACCGAGCGCGCCGTCGCTGCCGAAAATGCGGATAGTCTGAAACAGGCTCCCGCGCGCCACGCCGCTCACGTGAAGCGATGCTTGAGTTCCGCCGGCGAGCTCGCCAAGAAACATGCACGAATCTTCGACGGTTACGTCGCCGAGCGCGCCGTCGGGAAGCCTTCGCTGTTTATGAAAAATCGCCGCCTGTGCGGCGACCCGGACAAAGTCGCCGACGAGCATGCGCACGAGGTCGATCAGGTGTACGGCCGTGTCGCCCAGAACTCCGAAGCCGGCCGTCTCTTTCCGGTGGCGCCAGCCGAGCGGCGTCTCCGGCGCCATGCGCCCTTCGGTGAACCAGTTCGCATCGAGATGAAAAATCCGCTTGCCGACGTAGCCCTCGTCCAAAAGTTCCTTCATGCGGCGCACCGCCGGGATGAAGCGGAAGTTGAACGCCGTCATGTGCGCTCGCCGCGCCGCCAGAGCGCCGGCCAACATCGCTTCCGCCTCCTCGCCGTTCAAGGCCAGCGGCTTTTCGCAGAGAACGTTGAGGCCGCGCGCGAACGCCGCCAGCGCGATTTCGCGATGCAGGTGCGGCGGCGTGGCGATGCTCACGCCGTCGAGGCCGTCGAGCGCGAGCAGGTCGCGGTAATCCGAAAAGACGTTCGAGATGCCGAACTCCGCGGCGGTTTTTTCCGCGCTCGCCCGCGTCCGTTGGCAGAACGCGACGACTTCCACGTTGTCCGTGGCTTGATATGCCAGGATGTGATTGTGCCCGTAACCGCCGCCGATCACGCCGACGCGGAGTTTTTTCTGACCCGGCTCGCCAGCCATCTCTCTCCTCTGCGCCGCCTACGGCGACATTTCGTCTCGCGTCAACGGACCTGAGAACTGGCAGAACGCGGCGGAAAAATATTCGCCTTCGAAGCGCGCCGATTGGCGCTCGAACGCCTCGGCCAGTCCGTTCCAAGGAATCGCGGGATTTCTGTGATGAATGCCGTGCAGGTTGAAGTGGAGCAGTCCCGCGGAAAGAAGCGGCGGCAAGGACAGATTGCGCGCGTAAAAAATATCGTCGATCGGAGTGCCGTAGTGATAAACGTTGTCGAGAAAAGAAATCAGAAAGGCGCGCGCCGCAAGCGCGGCGACGAGCAGCGGCCAGCGCGCGCCGTAGCACGCCGCGCTCGCGGTGAACCAAGCGACGACCGCGATGCCGTCCAGCCGCATCTCACGGATCGCTTCGTCGCGCATCAGTCCCTTCATCAAGTGCCCGGCGAGATCCGCGCCGCTGAAATATCGCCGCTCCATGCGCCGGAGCGCGAATCGCGGCAAAAAGAAGAGCAGCGGGCTGATCAACTCCAAAATATAAAGCCCGCCCAAAATCTGCCCGAAGTAACCCAGCGCCGCGCGCGCCCTCGAAGTTTTCTCGGGCGCGTACAGATCGGTCGCTTCGATTGCGGAGCGGTTGAGCTTGTGATGCAGCAGATGGCTCAAGCGGAGAATCAAAAACGGCGCGCCGAAAACAATCGCCAGCGCCCTGCCGGCCGCGCGGTTCGCGCGGCGCGAAGGGTGAAACATTTCGTGGATCGCTTCGTGGACGAGACTCCAGAACGGATTGTTGAGCGCGGCGAGCGGCAAGAGCGTCAGCGCCCACCACGGGCTCAAAGGGAGCAGAAGCAGCGGCAGCAGGAAGAATTGGTAGAGGTTGGCGAGCAGGTGGCCGGCCGCCAGCGAGAGATTCAGCGCCGCCGGAATCGCCGCGGCGGAGTTTATCGCTCTCTGTTGCAGCGCGGATTCCATCTCCGTCGCGCTCTTTTACCTCGCGAGCCTGCCGAACAGGCTCAACAGCACGATAAAGCCGAAGCCGGCGATGATCGCGCCCGACACGCGATGCACACAGCAGAGACCTTCATGCGTGAACATCAATCGGACCACGGGAATGCCGCTGCTAAGCCCGAGCCACCAGATCGCCGAGCCGGAAAAAACTCCGGCCGTGAGCATCGCCGACGCCAAGTAGTGGCCGGTCAGATCCTCCACTCCCCAGCCGGCGTAGATGGCCACGAATGAAAGCAAGGTGAGAGGATTGCTAAAGGTCAGGAAAAACGTCGAAGCGTAGGCGTGCAAAAGATTCGAATCTTGGTTCGAAGTGGAAGGCGCGGAGGGCTCGGTGATGTAAATTTTGTATCCGATAAAGCAGAGAAAAATTCCTCCGACCAGGCGGAGCCACACCTGCTGGTCCAACAGAAATGACGAGACCAGCGTCAGCCCGAGCGCCACGATGCCGGCTGATATCGCGTCGGCGGTCGCGACGCCGAGTCCGGAAAAAAGTCCGTACGCAGGCCCTTTCGATAGCGTGCGATTGACGCACAAGAGCCCGATCGGCCCCACCGGCACGGCGACGATCATCCCGATAACGAATCCCTTGAGAAACAGACTCAGCATGTTCGACTCATGTTATGGCCATAACCGATCTATTTTACCAGGCCCGGTTTCTACTCCCCCCTGATTTCCGCCTTATCGAGGTTCGCATCTCACGCGCGCCCTGTCCAAATTCGCTCCATGCCCGGGGTTCCGAGAATAGTACGCAAACGACGGAACCTTCGCAAGGGTTTTTCACCGCGCGGCGATTCTCGGTTCCAGCCGGCGTCTTGCCACACCCCTCGCCCTGTGCCACATTCGACCCGCATGAATCCTCCCCCCGCCTTTCAGCGCCGCGGCGTCGTCGAAGGATTTTTCGGCCCGCCGTGGAGCATGAAACATCGCGCGGCGATGTTCGAGTTCGGGGCCGCGCGCGGCATGAATACCTACCTGTACGCGCCCAAGGACGACCCGTATCACCGGGAGAAATGGCGGCGCCCCTACCCGCCGCAGAAATGGAAAGAGATGGCGCGGCTCATCCGTGCCGCCGAGAAGAATAAAATCGATTTTGTTTACGGTTTTCATCCGGGAAAAAGGCTCCGCTTCGGCGACGAGCGGGCGCTTCGATGCTTGCGCGAAAAAGCGCGGCGCTTCTACGACGCCGGCGTTCGGACGTTCGCGATACTCTTCGACGATATTCCGTCACGGCTCGAACACGCGGCGGATCGAAAAAGATTTCGCGCCAGCCTGGCGCGCGCCGAGGGAACGTGGCTGGCGGAAATTCTCGCGCGGCAGCCCGCCGCGTGGAAAGACGTGGAGTGGTGGATCTGTCCTTCTTATTACACGGAGGACCCGCTGCTCGCCCGCGTATTCGGAAATTTCGAGGGGCGCTTCCTGGAAAAGCTCGCGGAACATCTGCCGCCATCCGTCGCGTGCTTTTGGACCGGGCCGAAAGTCGTCTCAAAAAGAATAACTTTGGCCGACGTGCGGCGCGTCGCGCGACGAATCCAGCGCCGGCTTATCCTCTGGGATAATTACCCGGTGAACGATCTCTCGATGAGCAAAGAGATGCATCTCGCACCGCTCGCCGGGCGCGACGCGCGCCTTCCCGAGCTTATCTATGGTTATCTGAACAACCCGCTGCTGCAGGAATCTTTGAGCTTTATCCCTCTCGCGACCTGCTTCGATTACGCGCGCGCTCCCGTTGCCTACGATCCGGAGACCAGTTGGCGGCGCGCGGTCATCCAACGGTTCGGCGCGAGCGCTCTTCCCCATTGGCGCGCGATCCGTGGATTTTGTGATGGAAAGCAGAAGGACGTGCAGCGGCTGCGCGCCGCTTGCGAGTACGCGGCGCAGCATCGCCGGGAAAAGTGGGCGCGTGAACTGCGGCCCTGGATCGCGCTGATGGAAAAGAGCTTGACGAACGACGGCCTCTGAGAGTAAATCCACATCAGAGACCTTTTATATATAGTCTGCGGGCCGGTCAAAAAGGTCCAAGTTGAGATAGCCACAAGGCGCGCGCCGATCTGACGAGCGCAGGCGTACTCCTTTCGTACGTCGAGCGAGGCAGATCAAGCGCAACGCCATAGATGGGCCTTTTTCAACGGCCCGCCAAGGAGGAGTAATGTTTGCGCAGATAAAACACATGGCGATCGCCAGCGAGAACTACGCGCTGATGGGCAGATTTTACGAGGCGCTGTTTCATTTGAGAACTTCTCCGCGGGCGAAGCCCGAAAGCGCCGTCGTCGTCGGCGACGGCTACGTCGGCATGAACATCAATCCGCGACGGGCGGGGCGCCAGGCGGGCTTCGACCACTTCGGCTTCGAGGTGGAGGACGTAGAAGCGGTTTTCGACCGGATGAAAAAATATCCTTCGGTCAAAGTTCTCAAGCGGCCCGGCAACCGGCCGTTCGCCGGCTTAAGCACGCACGATCCCGCGGGCAACGTTTTCGATCTTTCGCAAAAGGGAATGGAAAACCGCCGCGACGTATATGAAGACGGCGACTGGAAACAGGACCGCACCATCAGCCATTTCGGCTTGAGAACCGTGATGCCGGAGAAATTGGCCGAGTTTTACGTCAACGTCTTCGAGCTGCGCGCGCAGGAAAAACCGGCGGGCGATCCGAACTATTATTTATCCGACGGCCGGGTGACTCTCATGGTCATGCCCTGGAAGATCGACGACTACCTCGGCTCGGGGATCGAGCGGCCCGCGCCGGAACACATCGGTTTCAAAGTCGAGAGCGTCGAGAGCTTCAAGAAAGATCTCGAGACGTTGATCGGACGGAACCCGCGCCTCTCGCCCAGTCCCGTCGGCGCCGGCCCCGAAGGCGCGGCCAGGCTGAAATTATTCATGGCGTCCTGTCCCTTCGGCAAATACCATCTCGCCGATCCGGACGGCGTGCTGCTCGACGTGTCGGACGCGTAAAGTTTTATGACGGAAAAATTCGTTCAAATCGACGGCTTGAAGACGCGCTACCTCGAAGAAGGCGGCGGCCCGGCGGTTCTGCTGCTGCACGGCGCTTCGCTCGGCTCGTCGGCCGATGTCTTCGAGCGCAACCTCGCGCCGCTGTCCGCTCATGGACTGCGCGTTATCGCGTTCGATCAGCCCGGTTTCGGCCTCACCGACAATCCCAAAGATTATTCCGTCGCGTACCGGCGCCGCTTCATCCTTCAATTCATGGACGCGCTGGGAATCAACCGGGCGAGCCTCGTCGGCCACTCCCAGGCGGGAAACATGGCCGTCGGTCTCGCGTTCGATCAAACCGATCGCATCTCGAAGATCGTCGCGCTCGCCACCGGCAGCTTGCTGCCGCCGCTGTCCCAGGGCGAGAAGAGTGGCGGCGGCGAAGGCGAAGAGGGCGGCAACTCCGAGCCCACGATCGATGAGACGCGGGCGCAATTGGAAAGCACCCTGTTCCACCACGCCTTGATTACACCCGAAGTTTTGGAAAAACGCCACCGCATGAGCGTGGGAAAAAACTTTCAGGCTTTTCTGGAACGCGGCAAAGCGCCGCGCGGCGGCGCCGGCAAAGAGAATGTCCCCATCTGGGAGCGGCTGCATCAGCTCCCCGTGCCGCTGTTGATGCTCTACGGCAAACAGGACCGCGGCTCGGCCGCCACGCGCGCAGCCGCGCTCAAGGAGCGCTATCCCAGTCTGAATTTGCATCTGCTGGACAACTGCAAGCACCTCGCGCAGTGGGACGCAGCTTTGGAGTTCGAGCGGCTCACCAGCGATTTTTTAACTTCTTAGGAATACTGTCAGACAGTAGATTCCAGTAGGTTCTTTAGGTCGTCCCGCCAGTCACGATCCTTGTATTCACCTTCGTCCAAGACCTGAAAACGGAATGTTTCGTCGTGAAAATCTGTCGCGAGTTTCTGCCATGGAACTATGTAGCCGACTTTCTAGAAGGCAGTCTACGCAAAACACTTAAAAGGTAGTTACTATCACACCCATATGCGATCGATGGCTCCTTAATACCCGCGGTATCGGCACCCATTACAACTATGAAACACGCTCGCGTTATATTAGCGACTAAGTCGAGGGCGTCTTCCACATAACCGTAAATTACCGAAGGCAGAGGCTCCGCCTTCATGGCGCATTTTAGGTCGAAGTGCGCAATGCGCTTGCTCCGATGATCCCGAATATTCTTCATCACTTCATCCAAGCTACCCAGTTTCTCTTCAACATCCCGCCACCAATCATCGCAAACATTGGATCGAAATTCGCATAGAAGCCATCTCAAGCTAAGAATCTCATGTCTCCCCATCTCCGCCGGGTCCGTGAGCCGGCACAGCCCCAAAAAACATCATCCATTATCAAATTGCGCAGAAGCACAAAGACGTTAGACCCGCTTTCATTCAAGAGCCTAAGATTATCCTCTCCACTAGCAAAAAGCTGTCGAAAAATCTTCTACTCATAGAACAAATCAACCACCCGATCATAGAACGAGAGGAAGATCTTTCTAGTCTTACTTTCCATTCCCATTGTATTCAGTCCGGAATGTCCATGGCCCCGTTGCTATCATGCACCACGGTAATCAAGAGTCGCCCTTCAGGTTGCTGTTCCGAAATTTGCGGACAATTGCCTCAGGATTCCATCTCCCCAACCTCTTCGCCAACGCGTCTATTTTACGCGAGGCCTCCTGCATCTTCTTCCGCTCTTCTTTCTCCCCGCGCTCACGCTGTTTAGCGTCCATATACTTCTCCAAAGCAGTTTGGATGAGGGCGCTGCGATTGGTCCCTTCTTCCCTTGCTTCCTGGTCGATCTGGTTAAGCAATTTATCCTTCAAGAAAATGTTCACGCGCACCATAAGCGGCCCCCCTACGCCATTATTAGATGACACTACTACAACGTTATCAAGCGCTAATCGAAGGATAAACCCATGCTCGCCCGAGCAACGCCGAACGGTCGAAACTCAAATCCGAAGTTTCTACGTGCAAGTCCCAAACGGACCTCTGTTGATCCGTAGCCGCGACTATCATAGAAAGTTAGTAGAGCGTATGCAGACGAATCTTTCAAACATCTCCGCGCCCGAGCTGGTGCGCTTGCTCAAGGACGCGCGTAACCGGACGGTGAATCTTGTCGCCGATCTCTCGGACGAGCAGATGATCGGACCGCGACTCGCGATCGTCAACCCGCCGCTCTGGGAGATCGGCCACGTCGCGTGGACCGAGGAATTCTGGACGTTGCGCCATTTGCGCGGGCAAAAGCCGTTGCTCGAAGGCGCGGACGCGCTCTACAATTCGACCGATGTGGCGCATGACACGCGCTGGGAGCTTCTCCTTCCGTCGCGCGGGCAAACTCTCTCTTATATGGAAACGGTGCTCGACCGCGTCGTCGCAAACCTAGGGGCAACGCCCTCTCCGGAAGAAATTTATTTTCATCTGCTCGTCCTTTTCCACGAAGACATGCACGGCGAGGCGCTCGCGTACACGCGACAAACCCTGGGTTATCCGCCGCCGAAGGCCGGCGCCGGCGCGCCATCGCAAAACGGACAGCTGCGCGCGCCGCCGGTCCTCGGCGACGCGGAAATTCCCGGCGGCACGTTCATGCTCGGCGCGACGCCCGATTTTCCGTTCGTCTTCGACAACGAGAAATGGGCGCATCCAGTGGAGATCGCTCCGTACCGCATCGCGCGCGCGCCCGTGACCAACGGGGAATTCGCCGCGTTCGTGGATGACGGCGGTTACCGGCGGCGGGAATTTTGGAACGCAGAGGGACGGCGCTGGCTGCAAACGGGCGGCTCGCCCGCGCTCGACCGGTCTTTCTCGAAGTTCTTCAAGAAGGAGCAGGGATACGGATCGCACGCAGCGCCGGAGACGATCGAGCATCCCGCTTACTGGCAAAAAGAATCCAACGGACGATGGCTCCAGCGCGTTTTCGACCGATGGATTCCGCTGAGAGAGAATCTTCCCGTGATGCACGTCAACTGGTACGAGGCCGACGCTTACTGCAAGTGGGCGGGGCGGCGGCTGCCGACGGAAGCGGAATGGGAAATGGCGGCGTCGGCCGAACTCAACCGGACGCAGCGCAAGCGAAAATTTCCCTGGGGCGATGCGCCGCCGACGCGGGCGCGCCAATCTCGACGGCGACGCTTTCGGCTTGCTC